>CANQCG010000005.1 GCA_947589645.1 uncultured Clostridia bacterium | reverse complement strand
AAAAAAGACTACTTAGCAGTATGTTTTTAGAATTGCTAAAAAACATATTGCTAAATAGCCTTATGTGTTTTTGGTTTTTTATTTTATTATTAACGGTTATCTGTGTGTGTGTGTGTGTGTGTGTGTACAGCGCCAAGGGTTATAGCGTTTATCATTTGCTTTGTCTCCTTTTGTTATATGCATTATATACTACTATGTAATTTATAGTATTTTCGTCAAATTTCTACATATTCCTATATTTTATTATACTATTATTAATACAAATTTCAATTAATATTGTATTAAGATTTCGTTACATCTCTATTACGTTTTTATTACATGCATATTAAGGTTTTATCGCCTGATTTTAACTTTCTTAATTATTTTCTAATTGTTCTTGCATTTATTCTTTGTTATACTTTATTTTTTGAGATTTTTGTTTCTTGTAAATTTTTTCTTCTTAATTGTCCACAGGCTGCATCAATATCTGATCCCAATTCTCTTCTTATTGTTGCTACTATTCCATGTTCATTTAAATAATCTCTAAATTTTATTATATTTTCATTAGAACTTTTAACATAAGCTCCATTTTCGATTTTATTAATAGGAATTAAATTAACATGGCATAACATTCCTTTTAACAATTTTACTAACCTTTGAGCATCCTCTAAATTGTCATTATTGTCTTTTGCCAAAGCATATTCAAATGATATTCTTCTATTTGTCTTTTCTATATAATCTTTACAAGCTTTTAAAAGTTCCTCCAGATTATATGCATCATTTACTGGCATCATACTGCTTCGCTTTTCGTTTGTTGTTGCATGTAAAGAAATTGAAAGAGTACATTGTATATTTTCTTCTGCTAGTTTGTATATTTTAGGAACTATCCCACTTGTTGAAATGCTTATGTGCCTTGCGCCAATATTAATTCCTTTTTGATTATTTATTATTCTTATGGCATTTACCACATTATCATAATTATCTAAAGGCTCTCCGATTCCCATAAAAACAACATTTGAAATTTTTATATTTTCTTCTCTTTCTACAGCAAGTATTTGTTCTACAATTTCGCCGGAGCTTAAATTTCGTGCAAATTGTATTCCTGTTGATGCACAAAATTTACATCCCATCTTGCAACCAATTTGAGAAGATACACATATGCTATAACCATGATGATATTCCATTAGTACAGTTTCTATAGCATTGCCATCTAATACATCAAATAAATATTTTTTTGTTCCATCAGAAGCAACTTGTTTTTTTAATATCTTGTAAATGCATAATGTATAATTTTGCTTTAGCTTTTCACGAAGTTCTAATGATAGATTCGTCATTTCGTCAAAACTTGTAACATTTGCTTCAAATATCCATTTAAAAACCTGCTCAGCTCTAAATGGTTTTTCTCCCATTGCTATAAACTCTTGCTTTAATTCTTCTAAATTATAATCTTTAATATTTTTCATTTATTTATCCCCAAAAACTTTTTTTCTTAATTGCTGGTTGCTCATTCATTGTTCTAGCTAATTTTTCTAAAAGCTCTCTTTGCTCTGAGGTTAGCCTTTTTGGCGTTTGCACTGAAACTGTAAATACAAAATCTCCAACAACACTTGAATTTAAAGATTTAAAGCCCTTATTTTTTATAGTAAATTTCTCACCTGTTTGGGTCGCTTCTGGTATTCTATATTTTTGTTTACTTCCATCCACCATAGGTATCTCAAGTTCTGCTCCTAATGATGCTTGTGTTATTGTAATTGGAATATTGCAAAATACATTCAACCCTTTTCGTGTAAAAATTGAATGTTTTTTCACTCTAACTGTAATGTATAAATCTCCATTTGGTCCACCTTTTTCGCCCGGGTCTCCCTCATTTCTTAATACTACAGTTTGATCATTATCTATTCCTGCTGGAATTTTTACTTTTATTTTTGGTTGTTTCCTTACTGTTCCTTTACCTCTACAATTTTCGCAAGGTTCTTTTATTACTTCACCAGTTCCGTGACAATTTGAACAAGTTCTTGTAGTTTGCATTTGTCCAAGTATCGTATTTTGCACTTGCCTTACTTGACCAGTACCATTACATACAGTACATTTTGTAACTGATGTTCCTGGTTTAGCACCGCTTCCATGGCAAACTGTACAAGTTTCGTTTCTTGTTATTGTAATATTTTTTTCTACACCTAAAAATGCTTCTTCGAATGATATTTCTAAATTTAAATTTAAATCTGCACCTTTGCGTGGTCCATTATTTCTCCTAGAGCTTGAAGTTCTTGCTCCTCCTCCAAAAAAGCTTGAAAATATATCTCCCAAGTCTCCAAAATCTGAAAAGCCATCAAATCCAGAACTTGTATAAGAATAATATCCACCTTGACCAAAAGGTCCTTGGCCACCAAATGGTCCTTGAGGTCCATCAAATCCAAATTGATCATACATCTTTCTTTTTTGTGGATCAGATAAATTTTCATATGCTTCATTAACTTCTTTAAACTTAGCTTCTGCTTCCTGTTTATTGTCTGGGTTAGCATCTGGATGATATTTTTTTGCAAGCCTTCTATATGCTTTTTTTATTTCTTCGTCACTGGCAGTTTTTTCTACTCCTAATACTTCATAATAGTCTCTTTTATTTGCCATAGCTTAGCTTATGCTAGTTTTAAAAAACTAGCATATCCTCCTTACACTTTAAATTTATGAGGCTATATATAATTTATACAATATCTGTTTTGTGATATAGCCTTTTTCTTAAAATATTTCCACTTTGTTTTTCTTTTATAGATATTAATATAGAATTTCCCTTTTCTAAATTATAGTTTTTACTGTGTACCTTTATGCTAAAGGCCTTATTTAGATGCTTATATATAGCATCATCTAAATTGACTTTTTCTCCATTTATATCAATTTCCATTACTTCATATTTTTCTAAAAAATCATCTCGCTTTATTCCAGCCACACGAATAATGAATAATGCTCCTTCGCCAACATCTTCAATATCTTCCGGATCTGAATTTTGATATAATTTAGATGAACTTGAAATTTTGACATCAGCCGTTATGTATTTGTTATTTCCAAAAAAATGGTGTATTGTAAAAATTGCTACTATTAATACTGCCAATATAAAAATAGCACTTGTTATTATTATTGCTTTTTTTATATTTCTCTTTTTAACTCTTTCTTCTACACCTTCATGTCTTTTTTGAATTTTTATAAATTTTTCTTTTAATTCTTCAAATTTTTTATTCATTTTTCCCTCGTACAAAAAAATTTACTAAACTTAATTTGAACTGAGAAAATTATCTTTTCTCAGTTGCAAATTAAATTTATATTATTATATTTATTTGTTGAGATGATTCTATTTGGTTTAAAGTCTATTTGATGCCTAGCATCTACTCATTTTAAATCTATTTATTGTCGTTTCCATCATCTTCAACTTTATAGTCTGCATCATATACATTTCCGTCATTTCCAGTTGTATCATTTTGAGTTGTTTCTGCATCTCCTTCAGCATTTGCTGTTTCGGCACCTGCATTTGGATTTGCATTTTTGTATAATTGTTCACTCATTTCATAGAATACTTTTGTTAATTTTTCAGTAGCTTCTTTTATAGTTTCTGTATTGTTTGTTTCTAGGGCTTTTTTAGTAGCATCGATTTCGTTTGTTATTTTTTCTTTTTCTTCTCCACTAATCTTATCTCCTAATTCTCCTAGAGTTTTTTCACAGTTATAAACTAAGCTTTCTGCATTATTTTTAACTTCAATTTCTTCTTTTCTCTTTTTATCTTCTTCAGCATGAGCTTCTGCATCTTTTACTGCTTTTTCTATATCTTCGTCAGTTAAGTTTGTTGAAGCTGTAATTGAAACATTTTGCTCATTTCCAGTTGCTGTATCTTTTGCTGATACATGAACTATACCGTTTGCATCTATATCAAATGTTACTTCGATTTGTGGTACTCCTCTTGGTGCTGCTGGAATTCCTGTTAATTGGAATCTTCCTAATGTTTTATTGTAAGCAGCCATTTCTCTTTCACCTTGTAAAACATGAACTTCTACTGAAGTTTGACCATCTGCAGCTGTTGAGAATATTTGTGATTTTTTAGTTGGTATAGTTGTATTTCTTTCGATTAATTTTGTAAATACTCCACCATATGTTTCAATTCCTAGAGAAAGAGGTGTTACATCTAATAATACTAAGTCTTTTACATCTCCAGAAAGTACACCACCTTGAATTGCTGCACCAATTGCAACACATTCATCTGGGTTTATTCCTTTATCTGGTTCTTTTCCTGTTAATCTCTTTACTAGCTCTTGAACAGCTGGAACTCTTGTTGAACCACCAACTAATAATACTTTATGAATATCATTTACTGAAACTCCTGCATCTTTTAATGCATTGTTTACAGGTGTTGCTGTTGATTCTACTAAATCTCTGATTAATTCTTCAAATTTAGCTCTTGTTAATGTAACATCTAAGTGTTTTGGTCCTGTTGAATCTGCTGTAATAAATGGTAAGTTGATATTTGTTTGTTGAACACCAGAAAGCTCAATCTTAGCTTTTTCTGCTGCTTCTTTTAGTCTTTGCATTGCCATTTTATCTGAACTTAAATCGATTCCATTTGATTTTTTAAATTCTGATACTAAATAATCTATAATTCTTTGGTCGAAGTCGTCTCCTCCTAAATGTGTGTTACCATTAGTTGCTAATACTTCGAATACTCCATCTCCAATATCTAGTATAGATACGTCAAATGTTCCTCCACCTAAGTCATATATCATTATTTTTTGATCTTGCTCTTTGTCCATTCCATATGCTAAAGCTGCTGCTGTTGGTTCGTTTATAATTCTTAGAACTTCTAGTCCTGCTATCTTTCCGGCATCTTTTGTTGCTTGTCTTTGACTATCATTAAAATATGCTGGAACTGTTATAACAGCTTGTGTTACTTTTTGTCCTAAATAGCTTTCAGCATCTGCCTTTAATTTTTGTAATATCATTGCTGAGATTTCTTGTGGAGTAAATGTATCTCCTTCTATTTTTACTTTTTCGTTTGTTCCCATTTTTCTTTTTATTGATATTACTGTGTTGTCTGGATTAGTAACAGCTTGACGTTTTGCTATTTGTCCTACTAATCTTTCTCCATTTTTTGAAAATGCAACTATTGATGGAGTTGTTCTGTTTCCTTCGCTATTTGCGATTACTACTGGTTCTCCTCCCTCCATAACTGCTACACATGAGTTTGTTGTTCCTAAGTCAATTCCAATAATTTTACCCATTTTAATTTACTTCCTTTCTATATGAGGCTTTGCCCCTAAATTTTTAACTTTTTTATATTTTACAAGTTTTTGCTAAATTGCAAAAACTAAAATTAATAACTACTTAAATTTTTAGTTTGCTTGTGTTTGATCAATTAGTTGGTGCATAATTTTGTGCATTACTATTAAATTGCATATGATTTTAATTTGCTACAACTACCATTGAATGACGTATAACTCTGCTTCCAATTTTGTAGCCTTTTCTATATTCTTGAACTATTTTTTGTGATTCTGTATTTGGATCATCTACACTACTTACTGCTTCATGTAAGCTTGGATCAAATGTTTCTCCAACTGCTGGAATTTCTTTTACACCTTTAGATTCTAATACGTCTTTTAATTGTTTTAATACCATTTGTACGCCTTGCTTATAACTTTCATCTTGTGTTTCTGCTTTTGCAGCATTTTCTAAGTTGTCCATTACTGGTAAGATTGCTTCTATAACATCTGAAAGAGTCATATTATAAAGTGATTCTCTTTCTTTCTGTGCTCTTTTTTTGTAATTTTCAAATTCTGCCATAACTCTTTTATATCTGTCTGTTAATTCTTCTAGTTCTTCTTTCTTTTGTTGTAACTCTGTTTTTGGGTCTTCGATTTTATTTTCTTCTGGTTTATTATTTTGAGCATTATTATTTGCTTCTGATTTGCCGGTTTCTGAATTACTTGTTTGATTTTTGTTTGTATCATTATAACTTGCTCCAGCTTTGCTCGTTTCGTTTTGTTCTTTTTGATTTTCTGCAGAGTTTGTATATTTGTTTACGGTCTCTTCATTATTTTGCTTTTCTTCTGACATTTTATACCTTCCTTCCAAGAACTGCTTATTAGTTCCTTATTTTATTGCTTATTGTTTTATTGTCTATTGTCTTATTGCTTATTGTGTATTGTCTTGTTGTCTATTGTCTTATTGCTTATTATCATCATTAAGCTCTCTGTTTTCGTTAAGCTTTTTGCTTATATATTTCATAACAGAGATTACTTTAGAATAATTCATTCTTTTAGGTCCTATAATTCCAATCGTCCCCAAATCTTTATTTCCAACTCTATGCTTAAATGTGATAATACTAAAATCTTTTAGCTCTTCTTTTTCGCTTTCTTCACCTATATATACATTTATATCTTGGGCTAAACCTGTATTTAATATGTCTGTCATTATGTCCTTTGTATCTAATACATTTATAAAATTTTTAGTTATTTCTAAGCTATTAAATTCTGGTAATTCAAAAGCTCTATTTGCTCCTTCTAAATGAACTTGTTCTTCACTTTCTAACACTTTTTTTATTTGCTCAATAATTGGCTTGATAACTTTTACGCTATATTTCATTTCGTCATAAAGATATTCTTCTAATTTACCTTTTATGTCATCTAATGGTTTTCCTTTTAATTTGTTATTGAACATTAAATTTAATGTTTGAACTTGATTTTCGTTTATGTCTTCATCAAATTTTATAATGGTTTCTTTTACTAAGCCTGTATCTGTAAGAATAACTGTAAGTAGCATTCTAGCACCAAGTAATACAAATTTAATTTGTTCGATTTTTTGCTCATCATTTTTTGGTCCAATAGATACTGTTGCATAATGCGTTACTTCTGAAATTGTATTGGCTGTTATTTGTGTTAACTCTTCAATTTCATTTACTTTTGTTTCTAGCTTTGAACTAATATATTTGATTTCTTCTACACTAATATTATCTTCTTTTATTAGTTCATCAACATAGAATCTGTAACCTTTTTCTGATGGAATTCTACCACTTGATGTATGGGTTTTATCTAAATAGCCCATTTTTTCAAGCTCAGCCATTTCGTTTCTGATTGTTGCACTACTAAAATCTAGTCCATAATTATTTACTAATGAATTAGAGCTGACTGGCTCAGCAGTATTTACATATTCTTCTACAATAGCTTGTAAAACTTTCTTTTTTCTATCACTTAGCAATTTCAAAGCTCCTTTCATTTTTAGCAGTCTTGCTTTTGGTTTGCTAACTTCAAATATAGTATAACTTTTTTTAGCACTTGTCAATAGTTTGTGCTAAAATTTTTATTTTTATTTGTGTTATTATTTTTAGATTCATATAAATAGTGTTGTTGGCATCTTGTAAGTATTGATTTGATGGTGTTTTTAATGTATAATATTTTTAGGTGATTATAATGAAAATTACAAAAAAAGACGCAAAACAAATTGTAGAAATTTTACGAAAAACATATCCAGATGCAACCTGTAGTTTAGATTTTAAAACTCCTTTTGAAGCAGTTGTTGCTGTTATTCTATCAGCTCAATGCACTGACGAAAGAGTTAATAAAACTACTCCTGCTTTATTTAAAAGATGTAAAACAGTTCAAGATTTTGTAGATATTGATATTAAAGAATTAGAAGATTTAATTCATCCTTGCGGATTTTATAAAAACAAAGCTAATAACATTAAAGCTTGTGCCAAACAAGTTTTAGAAAAATTTGACGGTGAGGTTCCATCTACTATGGAAGAACTTTTATGCTTGCCAGGTGTTGGTAGAAAAACTGCAAATGTTGTTCTTCTTGAAGTTTTTGGAATTGCAAATGGAATAGCTGTTGATACACACGCTAAACGTATTTCTAATAAACTTGGTTTGTCTTCTAATTCAGACCCGGAAAAAATCGAACAAGACTTGCTAAAAATATTTGATAAACAAGATTTAAAATATATAAATCATCTTTTAGTATGGCACGGCAGAAATACTTGCAAAGCAATTAAACCTACTTGCGAAATTTGTACGATTAAAAAATACTGCAAAACTTTCAATTCAAAATAGAATATTTATTTTGAATAATATATTTTTTGAATAATATATTGCTCATTTATTGCATATTTATATTTTTGTATATTTTTATTTGTTTTTGAAATACTACTTTTTGAGGTGATATTTTTGACAAATATAAATTGTACTTCAAATTGTATTTATCAAAAAGATGGGAAATGTAATTATGAATTAGTAGATGTTAGCAAAATATCTTCTAGTTCTGATTGTGCATATTTTATAAAAAGTGATTATAAAAAATTAGAAAATTAAATTTTTGAGTTTAAAATTATTAATTAATATGCTTTTATGCGATTTTATATATTTCTTTTCTAAAATACACCCTTTTCTACAAGCTAGCATTTTATTTTTATGTAAATTTATAATGCTAGCTTGTAGAAAAGCCATGTTTTTGGGAGGAAATATATTAATTTAAAAAATGAATCGGTCTAGAAAAGCATGTTTTTTGAAAAAGATATATAAAATTTCAAAAAATGAATCGGTCTAGAAAAGCATGTTTTTTGGAAAAAATATATAAAATTTTAAAAAATGAATCGGTCTAGAAAAGCCTTATAAATTTGTATATAGATTTTATATAGATTTTATCATAGATAATAAAAACAATCTCTTAATTTAGAGATTGCTTTTTGTATAGTGCTACATTTTTATGATTTTTTCCCATGGTAAGTTTTCTTTTCCAAAATGTCCATAATTGGTTGTTTCTGAATATATTGGTTGTTTTAGATTTAAGTATTTTATAATGCCTGCTGGAGTTAAGTCAAATTTATTTTTTATAATTTGGGCTAATTGTTCTTCTGCGATATTGCCTGTTCCGAAAGTATCAACACATATAGAAAGAGGCTCTTTTATTCCTATTGCATAAGCTACTTGAATTTCACATTTTTTTGCGTAGCCATTTGCAACTATGTTTTTAGCAATATGCCTCAACATATATGCTGCTGAACGATCTACCTTACTTGCATCTTTTCCAGAAAAAGCACCTCCACCATGACGAGCATAACCCCCATAAGTGTCAACAATTATTTTTCTTCCGGTTAAACCAGTATCTCCCAAAGGTCCACCAATTACAAATCTTCCAGTTGGATTTATATATATTTTAGTTTTTTCATCAATCATGTTTTGCGGAATAACTGCTTTTATTACATTTTTAATTACTGCTTCTCTCACTTGTTCAGTAGAAACAGAATCTAAATGTTGCGTAGAAACAAGTATTGTTTCTATTCTTTTTGGGGCATCCCCATCATATTCTACAGTTACTTGAGTTTTTCCATCTGGTCTTATAAATGGTACAATTCCTGCTTTTCTTACTTCAGTTAATCTTTTTGACAATTTGTGAGCCATATCAATTGCATAAGGCATATAACTTTCAGTTTCATCACAAGCATAGCCAAACATAATTCCTTGGTCTCCTGCTCCACCAATATCAACTCCCAATGCTATGTCAGGGCTTTGTTTTGTTATATCTATTAATATTTTACAAGTTCTGTAATCTATGTCTGTTTCTTTATTGTCAAAACCGATTTCTTTTATTCTTGCTCTTACAATTTTTTCAATATCTACTTGTGCATTTGTTGTAAGTTGTCCAGCTATTGTAATTGTATCATTTGTTGCAAAAGTTTCTATTGCAACTCTTGAATTTTCGTCTTGTTTTAAACATTCATCTAAAACTGCATCTGATATAGAATCACATAATTTATCTGGATGTCCCTCTGTTACACTTTCTGACGTAAAATAATATTTTTTCATTTTTAGTTATGTTAGTTTTTAACTAACATTTCCCCCTTTCTTTTTTGCAATAAATAATTAAAACGCTTTAGAATTTCTAAAACGATGCTTTGCTACAAAATGTTAATTTTTTAATAATGTTTCTGCCGGCATAGTTGGAAGCCAGAAGATTATATACAATCAAAAAACCTTCGCTCGCAAGCAAAGGTTTAATAAACAATTTATTTATTATTCAAAGCTTTGCTTTGTCGGTTTTAGCACCTTGCTTTCACAGGTTGCTGTGGAGTCATAAAGCCGATTCTCTCGTCCACTCTTAATAAAATTTATTAACTTTTGATATTATACTACAGTTTTTGACATTTTTCAAGTCTATAAATCTTAATATATGTTTTTTTTTACATATGTTCATTCAAAATTTCTTTCTTTTAAATATATTTCCTTGCATGATTTGATGCTTTTTTAGTATAGAAATAGATAATTTTATGTAAAGTTTACGATTTTTAGACTAAAAAAGCATTAAATCACACAATTAATATATATTTTTAATTGAATTATTGCGATATTTTACTCTTCATTTTCTCCTACATTTGGTTGTCCTTCATCTGCTCCGCCTTCTCCTGGCTCATCTGGTTCTTCAGTTCCTCCTGAACCTTTTCCTTCATCATCGCCTTGGTCTCCAGTACCTCCAGTATTTCCATCATCTGGTTTTGGAGTTTGTTCGCCTTGACCTCCTCCTTGTTCTCCACCTTGATTTCCGCCAGTTTCTTCGTCTGGATTTGATGGTGGATTATCTTCATCATCTGGGTCTACTGGTGGTGTATCAGGATTATCTGGCGTAGTTGGATCTGTTGGAGTTGGATCTGTTGGCTCCGTTGGTGTTGGTTCTGTTGATGTAGATGGGTTTGTTGGGTTGCTTGGAGTGGTTGGAGTTGTTGGTGTAGTTGGTGTCGTTGGCGTCTGCTGAGATGGAGTATATGTTTTCCAAGGGTTTCTTGCATCTGGGTCTGTTGGATCCCATCCTCTAACAGCTGTATCTCCTGAAATCTTTTGTGCCTCTGGTTTTCCAAGAGGTCCTGGGTTTGAATCTGTATAAAATTCTACTTTTGTGCCTTTTACGCAATTTTCAAAAATCCATTTTGCATCTTGTACTGTTAAACGAATACATCCTGCTGAAGCTTTTGTACCTAATCTATCATATTCCCAATACTCTAGTGAACTTTTATCACCATATGTTAGATATGGAACTGAATGGAATAATATACTTTTAACTATTCTTGAACAATATTGTCCGCACACTCCACCATTTAGTACACCCCAAGTGTATTTATCACTTATTGCATAGGTTCCACTTGTTGGAGTTGCAGTACCTGTTGAGCATACCATTGCTTTAACAGCCTTTGTATATTCTCCGTTAGTGTCTTTTTCATATATAGTTACAACATTTTGTCCATAATTTATTCTTATAAAATATTTAATATCTACTGGTGTTTCAAGAGTATCATCATTTGGTTCTTCTTGATCATCATAATTTTCCTGCACATAAATTTGGTCTTCTTCTTTTGGAAATTCCTCTTTTGCAGTTTCTTCTATATTAGTATTAGCACTTGCATCTTTTGCTGTTACACTTTTAACAATTACTAATACAACTGCTAAAACAACAACAACAGCTAATGCTATTATTAATGGTAAATTACCTAACTTTTGTAATTTTTTAAACATAATTTATTTCTCCTTATTATATGCTAAATTTATTATAGCAAACATTATACAATTTTTTCAATATTTTTTAAACTTTTTTTACATTTACTAATATAATATACAAATTATTTACAAGGAGACTAGTATGAAACGAAGCAATCTTTCGGATCTATGTATTCCTTTGAGAAAGGAACTTAATATGAATAAAAAGTACAGAATAGCTATTGTTGGAGCCAGTGGTTTAGTTGGAAGGACGATGTTACAAGTTTTAGAAGAAAAAGAGGTTGAAAATTTTGAATACACATTATTTTGCTCGGCCAAATCAGCTGGAAATAAAATAAAATTTTTAGGTAAAGACTATGTCTTACAAGAATTAAAAGACAATTCTTTTGATGCTGGCTTTGATTATGCAATTTTTTCAGCCGGTGGAGATACTGCTAAACACTTTGCACCAATTGCCGTGGCAAAAGGATGTATTGTAATTGATAATAGTAGTGCATTTAGAATGTATGAAAATATCCCTTTAGTTGTGCCAGAGGTTAATCCAGAAGATATATTTTTAAACAATGGTATTATTGCAAACCCTAATTGTTCTACAATACAAGCTGTGGTGGCTTTAAAGCCTTTAGACGATAAATATAATATAAAAAGAATAGTTTACTCTACATATCAAGCTGTTTCAGGTAGCGGAAGGCAGGGCTTGTTAGATTTAGAAAATGGAGCTAAAAGTATTGCTCCTCAAAAGTTTGCACATCCTATTTATAATAATTGTCTCCCTCATATAGATGTATTTTTGGAGGATGGCTATACTAAAGAAGAAATTAAAATGATAAATGAAACTCGAAAAATTTTGCATAAGCCTAATTTAAAAATCACAGCAACAGCAGTTAGAGTCCCTGTCCAAAACAGCCATAGTGAATCTATAAATATAGAGTTTGAAAAGCCATTTGAAATAGAAGAAGTAAAAGCTTTACTTTCTAAATCTCCTGGAATTACTGTTTTAGATGAACCACAAAAAAATATTTACCCTTTAGCAACTATTGCAACAGGTCAAGATAATGTCTTAGTTGGAAGAATTAGACGAGATTTTAGTATTCAAAATGGTCTGAATATTTGGGTTGTAGCTGATAATATTAGAAAAGGTGCTGCAAGTAATGCCGTTCAGATTTTGGAAAAATTGATTAATGAAAAGAAAGGATGAATTTTATGAAAAAATTATTATTTACAGGTTGTGGTACAGCAATTGCTACACCTTTTACAGAAAATGGTGTGAATTTTGAAGAATTTAAAAGATTAATTGAATTTCAAATTTCAAATGGAGTAGACGCAATCATTGTTTGTGGTACTACAGGTGAAGCAAGTACTATGACAATACTAGAAAAAATTGATACAATAAAATGTGCAGTAGAATGTTCTAATGGTAGAATACCAATTATTGCAGGAGCAGGAAGTAACAATACTGCTCAAGCAATAGAAATGTGCAAGACATGCGAAGAACTCGGAGTAGATGGTTTACTAATTGTTACACCTTATTATAATAAAACTACACAAGAAGGTCTTGTTGCACATTACTCTGCTATAGCGCACTCTACTAAACTTCCTATCATTTTATATAATGTTCCTGGAAGAACCGGTCTAAATATTTCTCCTAAAACTTGCTTAGAACTTTCAAAAATAGATAACATTGTTGCAATAAAAGAAGCTAGTGGCAATTTATCACAAGTTGCAGAAATCGCCCATCTCTGCAAAGATAACTTATATATTTATTCTGGCAATGATGATCAAATTCTTCCTGTTTTGTCTTTAGGTGGAAAAGGTGTAATTTCTGTACTTTCTAATGTAAAGCCAAAACTTGTAAGTGATATGGTAGATAGCTTTTTTAGTGGAGATATTTTAAAAGCTATTAAGTTACAATTAGATTCTATTCCACTAACTAAAGCACTATTTTCAGAAGTTAACCCTATCCCTGTTAAAGCAGCTCTAAAAATGATTGGCTTCGATTTTGGAAAACCAAGACTTCCATTAGTTGAGATGCAAGAGGCAAATAAAAAAATTTTGAAAAAAGAATTAGAAAATATATAAAGCTTAAAAGAGATTGTCTATTTAACATTGCGTTGTAATAGAAAATCTCTTTATTTTTTAAAATATATTTGCGATAAAAATTTATTTACTATTTTAAATATAATTTAATATAAAAATTTTTTAAAATATATTCTCTAAACTTAGAGCATTTTTATCTTTTATATGATCTAACAAAAATTCTGCTTCTTCTATGCTTTTAATAATCATGTTAGTATCCCCTACTTTTATAAAACTTTTTATATTAGTTAAGTTAGTTTCTACTTTTTCTAGTTCATCATGCTCAATAAAATATGCTAATTTATGGGTCTTGTCCTCCCATGTGCTAGAAATTTGCTCTATATTATCTTGCAAATTATCTTGCTCTTTATTAACTTGATCTTTTAAATTATTTAGCATTGCACTTGTTTGTGCGATGCTATCATTGGTGTAATTTTGCGTAATAAAATCAACTGAAACTATACTAATTACAATTATTATAGAAATTACTAATTCTTTTACCATAAACTTTCTAAACTCCCTCCGATTCATTTTTAAAATGCATTGCGTTTTTGTATAAAAAATTGGCTTTAGACAATAATATTATGTTTGAAAAGCTTTATTTTTTTGCTCTTTTCTGGCAGAAAAATTGTCCTTTTCCATCAATTGTAGCAACTAAAACCTCTTCTGGCTTTAATCCAAATTTTTCTACTTGTCTTCTAAGCCATTCATAATTTTTTCCTATTTTTTGTAAATTTTCTGTCATCGTTTTTCCATCAACTATTAAATCATAAGGTATTCCTTCGTATTCAGGCATTATGCCAAAATCTTCTGGAGTTGTGTTTCTTTTATTCGGCTTTTGAATTACAGTTATTTGCCCACTTGTTTCTAAAATTGCAAATTCTACATCTCCTAGGTGCATTATATTATTGTTTCTTAGTCTTTCTTGTAATTCATTTATTGAAAATCTTTCCTTTTTTAGCGCTTTCTCATCTATTTTTCCTCTATACATTAAAATTCTTGGCTTTCCACAAATAATTTCTCTTGCTCTGTTACTTTTTAAATTCATTAATGAAATTAGCAAATGCATAACTAATAATCCCAAAATTGGTATTATTCCATTACTTATAGGAATTCCAACCTCTGTCATTGGACTTGATGCTAAGTCCGCAATCATAATTGATATTGCAAGTTCGAATGGTTGTAATTGTCCTATTTCTCTTTTTCCCATTAATCTCATAACAATTAATACAACTATGTATAAAATTATTGATCTAAAAAAAGTTATTAACATTGAAATTTCTCCTCACAAGTTTATTTTGAACAAATTTTATCTATTTATTCACATTGATTGAATAAATATTTTTTTATTGTCAATAATAACTTTGTAACCTTGTATTAATTTACATTTAATAAATTTAGAATAAACAAAAAGGAGGTTTTGTATCATGTCAAATACTCAAAGCAATACTAATACTGGTACAAGTACAGTTTGGCAAGTAATTGGTAGATTAGTTGCTGCTGCTATAGTTTTAGCTATAACTGCTTTCTTTACACCTGGTTTCCATATTAATAATTTTTGGACACTAGCAATAGCTGCTATAGTTTTAACAGTTTTAGATTATTTAATTGTTAAATTTACTGGTTTACATGCAAGTCCATTTGGAAAAGGATTCGTAGGATTTGCTTTAGCTGCTGTAATTTTATATGTTACACAATTCTTTGTAGCAGGATATACAATTTCTTGGATGGCTGCTATAATCGGTGCTTTAATTTATGGCGTTATTGATTACTTTATACCTGGTAACCAATCTATGTAAAAAATTATAGTAAAAAAATAGCTCACTTATTAAACATATTGTTTAACAAGCGAGCTTTCTTTTATTACTTTTATTACTTTTTATTTCAAGAAGCTTCTTATATAATTATCTTTTATTTTTGCGAAAATACAAATTAAATTTTTTTTTTATTTCAACAAAGCTACCGATTAAATTATTTTTTTATTTCAACAAAGCTACCGATTTTTTGTCCATCAGGTATTTTGCAATTTTCATCAATTAAAGCATAAGGTCCAATTTCGCAATCTTCCCCTATTTCTACACCTGACTTAATTGTAGTATTTGGATGAATTATTGTGTCTCTGCCAATTTTTACATCATCATATATGTAAGTTGAATTTATATCTTCTATTGTAATTCCATCTTTCATAAATTCTCTATTAATTCTTAGTTGCAATGCTTTTGTTAAAATTTGTAAATCTATTCTATCATTTACGCCAATAACTTCATCATTATCAGATACTACAATTGAACCAGTTTTTAAACCTTTATCATACATTATTTTAATTACATCGGTTAAATAATATTCTTTTTGAGCATTGTCATTTTTTAATAATTTTAGAGCTTTTATCAGTTCTTGAACATCAAAGCAATACATTCCTAAGTTAACTTCTTTTATTTTAAATTGTTCTTCATTACAATCTTTTTGTTCAATTATTTCTCTTACTTTTCCATCTTTATCATGTATTACTCTTCCATAAGGTAAAATATCATCATCACAAACCATTGTTAATATAGTAGCACTTTCTCCTCTTTGGCATGAAGTTTCTACGATATTTCTCAAAGTTTCAGGTCTCATAATTGGATGATCGCCATTTAAAACTAAAACTTTTCCTGTTGTTCCTTCCAAAAACTTTGCTGCTTGCATTACTGCATGACCTGTTCCTAATTGTTCCTCTTGTATTGCATATTTTACAGTATCTTTTAACACATCTTGAACCTCTTCTCTTTTATACCCAACAACTGTAATTACTTCATCAATTCCTGCCTTTTTTACATTTTCAACTGCTCTTTTTATTATTTCTTTTCCATATATTTTATGTAATAGCTTTGAATTTTTAGATTTCATTCTAGTTCCCTTTCCAGCAGCCATTACAATAGCCAAAACATCTTCTTGCATTTTGTTCCTCCGTTTCATTTATTTTATATATTATTATATTCCTAAAATATTTAACTATTTCGAATATTATCATATTTATTTTATTAAATCAATACATTATTAGTAAAATTGGTACAGATAATATATTTCTTTTTGAAAAAACATGCTTTTCTAGTCCGATTCATTTTTTTAGATTATATATATCTTTTGCAAAAAACATGCTTTTCTAATCGTTTCACACTTAAGTTTTATATTTCTCTTCCAAAATACATGCTTTTCTAGTCGTTTCACACTAGAATTTTTATATTTGTTTTTGAAATTATGCCCTTTTCTCGTCTAGAAATCATTAACTTTACATAAAAAAATAAAGATTTATAGATGAGAAAAGGGTTAAATCAAAGAAAGATATATTAAATTTTCTTAAAATTGCTACTAATATTATTTACAATTCAAAAATGAACCGGTCTAGAAAAGCATGTATTTTGGAAAAGAAATATAAGATTCAAAAATGAACCGGACTAGAAAAGGCCTCATTTTGAAAAAGATATATAAAAATAAAAAATGAACCGGACTAGAAAGGCATATATTTTACAAAAGAAATATAAAATTTCAAATGTTTTTTAAGATTTAATCATAATTTTGAATTTATTCCAATATACATTAATAAAAGTTTATGGTACAAACTTTTGAGCAAGATTAGCTCACATTTGTGCAAGATTAGCTCGAAAATAAGCAAAATTAGCCCAAAAATAAGCAAAATTAGCTCAAAAAATAAGGAGGTATTTTAATGGAAAACTTGAATTTATATCAAGATATAGCCAAAAGAACTGATGGTGATATTTATGTTGGAGTTGTCGGCCCTGTTAGAACTGGTAAATCAACTTTTATAAAAAAATTTATGAATTTACTTGTTATTCCAAACATCGATAATGAATATAAAAAGGAACGCGCTAAAGACGAACTCCCTCAAAGTGCTGGAGGTCGTACTATAATGACAACAGAGCCAAAATTTGTTCCAAATGAGGCTATAGAAATTACTATTGACAACAATTTAAAATTAAAAACTCGTTTAGTTGATTGTGTTGGCTATTTAGTTAATAACGCAATTGGTTATTTAGAAGACGACATGCCAAGAATGGTAAAAACACCTTGGTTTGATGAAGAAATTCCTTTTGAAAAGGCAGCAGAAATTGGAACTAAAAAAGTTATTGAAGAACATTCTACTATTGGAATAGTAGTTACAACAGATGGCTCTATAACAGATATTCCAAGAGAAGACTATGTCGAAGCAGAAGAACGTGTAGTCTCTGAATTAAAAAGTCTAAAAAAACCTTTTATAATTTTACTTAACTCTAGCCAGCCACACTCAGAAGAAGCTCAAGCTCTTGCAGATCAATTAAGTAGTAAATATGATGTTCAAGTTATACCAATAAATTGTGAAGAACTTTCAATTGAAGATATTAATGACATGTTTTCAAAAGTTTTATATGAATTTCCAATTGAACAAATTTCTATTAATCTACCTAAATGGATTGATGGTTTAGACTTTGCCCATCCACTAAAGACCGAGATTTTTAAAGAAATTAAAGAAGCTTTTAAAGATGTAAGAGTGTTAAAAGAAATAAGTTCTTGCATAAATTCTTTTGGGGCATCAGAAATAATTGTATCTGCTGTGCCAACTGACATCATGCTTGGAACAGGAAATGTTTGCGTAAACATTAATGTAAAAGAAGAATTATTCTATAAAGTGCTTTCTGAAATGACGGGAGTTCAAATTTGTAATGAAGGCGACTTATTTTCAACAATTTCTACTTTATCTGTGGCTAAAAAGAAATATGATAAAATTGCTTACGCGTTAGAAGAAGTAAATGCTAAAGGTTATGGAATTGTTACGCCTTCTATTGATGAACTTGTTTTAGATGAGCCAGAAATGGTAAAACAAGGCTCAAGATTTGGAGTAAAATTGCATGCCACCGCTCCTTCTATACATATGATACGTGCTAATATTGAAACCGAAGTTTCTCCAATTGTCGGCTCAGAAAAACAATCAGAAGAACTTGTAAATTATCTACTTTCAGAATTTGAAAATGATCCAAAACAAATATGGGATTCAAATATATTTGGAAAAAGCTTGCATGACCTTGTAAATGAAGGATTACAAACTAAACTTTCTAAAATGCCAGATGAAGCACAAGCAAAACTTCAAGAAACATTGGAAAGAATTGTAAACGAAGGCAGTGGCGGACTAATTTGCATAATATTATAATACTATAAATTTTGTCTTTTAAAATTTTACGATTTCATATTTTTAATATAAATAAAAAAATAGCAAGAAATTATAAACCCCCTCACACAAATGAGGGGGCCTATTTAATTCAGTTTAAATTTAGCTTACATCTATTATTTATATTCAAGTTATATTTATTATTTATATTCAAGTTATATTTATTATTTATATTCAGCTTATATTTAAACATAATCTCTTTCATTTAAATTTGGATGAGTATATTGTTTGCCATTATCTACAAATGTAAAAGATACTATATGGTCAGCATCCATTGTATTTTTTCCCTTTAAGAAATATTTATATTTATGCTTATCTGAAGCTGTACCTCCGCCTATAATTATAGGATCATCCCAAGTTACATCAACAGCGTACCATTCATTATTCAATTTTATATAATTCCAAGCATGACTTTGAGATTCACCCTTTGAATCAATTGCATTTCCTGTAACGATTATACATTCTATGTTTAAATTATTCATTAAATGTTTAAAAGCTTTTGCATAACCTTCACAAACTGACTCCTTGTTTACTAATGCTCCATAAATATTATATATATTAGGCTTAGAAATACTGCTCTCATAAGTGATGCTATCAATTAAATAATCATGCACAATTTGTATTTTCTGATAGTCGCTTTTTCCATTTGCTAAAGATAAAATCTTTTGAACTTCTTTATTTATCTGATTCTCATATTCTACAATTTGCTGTTTGGAAGTATAATCTTTTGTAAAATAATTAGAATTATTGCCACAATCTATAAACACTTCGTAAGTCGTACTAAATATTTTTTTAATGGTTCGTATATTTATATACATTTTATTTGGGTCTAAGTAAAATATATCAGGGTTATCATATAAATATGTCTCCATTGCTGACTGATAGTAGCTTTGCAATAGTTCAGTGCCACCTTCGGTTGATAACAATTTATCAAATACATTGTTAAATTCTAATTTATATGTTCCTGTTTTTAAGTTTTCTTTATTATTTTTAAGTGCATCATAAATTATCTTTGAATAGTCATTTAACTGGTTGTAATAATATCCATTTTGTTGATCTGCATATGTATTAGAATTAGCTGTTTGAGTATTTTGCCCTGCTGAAGTAACTTGGTTTAATATATCATCTGAATGTTCTACAACTATAGTATTATTAGTATTATTAGTATTAGTATTATTTTTATCTGGTGTTGTAACGATATTTCCCTCGTATAATGGCGCATCACTTTGACTTTTGTTTATAACATTAAGATATACATTTATTCCTAGAATAGAAATTGCAGATATTAGTAATAGAATAAAAAATATTAAAAGAATTGATTTAACATCTTCTTTTCTCATAAATTGGCCTCCTTTGTATTAAGGCTTCTATAATATATTTTAATATTTATTGATCCCGATGTCAATAATTATAACTTTTAAAGCTTCAACATTTATTTATTTTATATACCAAGCATCATATATTTTATGATGTCAATAATTATAACTTTTAAATTGATGTATTAAAGGCTTAAGCCAATTTAAGCTTAAGCCTTTAATAATTATAGAAAGCTATGGTACATTTATTAAATCTGTTACTACAAAATGTCTTTCTACCTTTCCTAATAGAACATCTCCACTATATAATTCGAATACTAGTTTATAACCACCTGTCGTTAAATTATCTTTTAAGTTTAGTGTTAGCTGTGTTAATGCTTCTTCTTCTACTTGGTCGTTTACTAAATATTCGTTTTGACTTGATGGATGTAATTCTGCACTTGGATGTGATAATTCTGTTGTTACATATTCACTTAGGTCGACTTCTGAATAGGTTACATCTGCATACGTTAAATCACCGTTATAGGTTAAATCTCTTCTATATAATATCATCCTTATATTTGCATTCTTTACTACGTCTGATGCTTTTATATCGAAGTTTATTTCTCCTTCTCCGTTGTAATTTAAACCTGCATTTGCATCTATTACTCTGTCGTCATCTGACACCTCAACACTTAAGCCATGCTCTAAATCTATTACATGTATTTGTGTATAATCTTGTTGTTCTCCATCTAGTCCATAGAATGTTCCATTATCTGATGCGAAGTCTTCTATTCTTATTTGATAATCTCCACTGTCTATTAGATTTCCTTTGATATATAATTCTATGTGTTTCTTTACATTTACTATGTTGTCTGATAGATAAATTCTTATTACTCCTGTCTTGTCTGGATAATACATTATTCCATCCATTATTAAGTAACTTCCCTTTATCTTTTCATATGAGATTCTATTTTTCTTCTCTAAATCATATAATGATATTCCAATTCCTAAATGCTTATTATCATAATATGTGTCATTTACAACTTCGTCATTTACTTTTTGTACTGTTAAGTCTGTTGTTACGTCAAATACTAGTTTACCTTCGCTTATTATTTCATAAACATTGTTAGAATCTTTTGTAACATTTAATGATAAGCTAGAGTTCTTATTTACGTATATGTTAAAGTCTATATCATTTAATTGTTCTGACTTAGCTTGGTTTGATGCATTCATTATTTCTAATGTTATAGTTTGATCTGTTAAATCTTCTGGGATAGTTGCATCTTTGAAGTCTAGAATAAATCTATATTCCTCATATTCTTTTTGCTTGTATGTTGCATTTGGGTTATCGTAATTTGCATTTCCGCTTGTACTTCCCATCAATGTGAAGTTAGACAATTTATAAATGTATTTTCCATCTGTAGTTGTACCATCTGGATCTTTAGTTACTTCATAATAGTAGATTGTTGGTTTGCTATCTCTTACATAATCAATCATTGTTATTTCAGTCTTTATAGGTAATTTGCATGTTGATACTAATGCTCTGTAATCTGAATCTGCGAAAACTCCTAATGGGTATACTGTTGTTGCTAATGTCATAGAACTTCTTTCGCTTATATGTGTGCTATTTAGTGCAAATAAATCATAGTTTTGTCCTTTATCTATATGTGTTTCTGTTGAAAAATCATTTAAGTCTTCTACCAAGGTTTGTATGTTTACAGTTATCATTATTCTAAATACCCCACCTTGAGTTAAGTCACTATTATTTATTTCTTTTACTATTAACATTATACTTACTAAACCTGCATCACTTGTTTCGCTTATATTTATTGAATTATATAAGTATAGGTCTATTGTTGGTACATTTCCGCTATCATCTGTTAAGTATTGTCTTGTTCCTAATATTGGTGTTTCTTCTGATGAGTAGAAGTTTGTTTCTCCTTGTGTCTTCCAGCCTGATTTTCCGTTTCTCATTGTTAGCGCAAAGGTTGTATTTGCCTTTTCTGAAGTTTCTGCCATTGTTGGTATTTGTGACTTATCTATTAAGTTTATTCCACTTTCTAAGCTGTTTATTGAGAATAAGTTTACGTTATAGCCTACTCCTTCTTCATTTAATTGGGCTAGTGGTACTTCAGCATGTATTTTATCTTTGCTTCTCTTTGCTATTAATGTTTCTCGGTGGAAGTATGTTGTCATTCCTATTATCCAATCTTGACTTATTGGTTGATTTGTTATGACATCTACATATTTTTGAACTATATTTGAGTTTGGATCATCTAGTTTTTCTAATTCGTTTGTATAGAAGCCATCTACTTTTATTGCTTTATTCTCATCATATAGTCCTTCTACATAGCCTCCTAGTTTGAATAAGTTTCCATTGCTTGGTTTGTCTGGGTCATACACATCATATTTTAATTCGTCATTTTCTCTATCTCTTGCATACATTCCTAAGAAGGTCATTCCACTTACTTTTCCATATAATGTTAGCTCTTTGTTTTGTACATATTGTTCTTTTGCTATTATTAAGTTTACGCCTTCGTACATGTATACTCTGTTTATTACATTTTGTGAAGCTATTGCATTATTATTCTCTATTTTTACTTCGGCCTTGGTTTCTTTTCCGTCTATATCTACTAAAGAATCAAATTGTTCTACTTGGTTAAAGCCTCTTCTTACATGTAATGTTGTTCCATTCTTTATTTTTAAGTCTTCTATTCTATTTAGTGTGAAGGCTATCTCAACATTTAAGTTCGTTGAGTCTGATGCACCTATTATTTCTACATTTGATTTATCTATGGTTAATAGGTCTGTTCTTTGTACTGATTGTATTAGATGTGGAGCTTTGTTTGCACCTACATTTTTGATTGTAATAGTTGAACTATTTACTGTACTGTATCTGCCTGAACCAAATATGTTGCCATTTACTTTAAAGTTTGTATAATCTTTTCCGTCTATATTTATGGTAGATGCTCCTGTTACTAATTTGTCTGTATAATTAGTTGCTGTGTCTAGGTTTCCTCCACCATATATATCTCCTTTGATTTCTAAGCTATTTGCTACTGAATCATCAATTTCGGTTGCTCCTTTTCCTATATTTATTGCTACATTTCCATATACTGTGCCATTTTTAGAGCCTCCAAATACGCTTCCTTCTATAGTTCCTCCTACAATATTTAATGTAGTCTTTCCTGCTGTGTCTTTAGTTCCTATGGTAGATCTTATACCTCCACCATATACGCTTCCAGATACTGTTCCACCATTTACGGTTATGCTTGCAGTTTGTACTGTACCTGAGCTTGCGTTTGCTCCTCCGTATATGCTTCCAGATACTGTTCCTCCATTTACGGTTATGCTTGCTGTTTGTACTGTACCTGAGCCTGCGTTTGCTCCTCCATATATGTCTCCTTTTACTTCTCCAGCGTCTGATTTTATGGTTAATGTTCCTACTGAGCCTGAGCCCGCACTTGATCCTCCATATATATTACCATTTACTGTTGCACCTTTTAGGTTTATGTTTGCTGTTTCTACTGTTCCTGTGTCTCTATTTGCTCCTCCATATATGCTTCCAGTTACTGTTCCGCCGTTTAGGTTTATGTTTGCTGTTTCTACTGTTCCTGAACCACCGTCTGCTCCGCCATATATATTGCCAGATATTATTCCACTGTTTAAGTTGATGGTTGCTTCTTCTACCGTTCCTCCACGACCGCCACATATTTCTCCAATTGAAGCTCCATTTGATTGTATATTTACTTTTTTTACATTTCCAGAATCACCTCCACCAGCTACTGATAATATTGTTCCTGATATTAAATTTATATTGGCTTCCTCTACATCTCCAGAGTTTTCTCTACATCCTGCAATCATAGCATTAACAGTTAAATTTCCATTCATTTCTATATTTACTGTTCCTACAGATGAATTCCATCCTCCCCCAAATATTTGATCAATCGTCAAATTATTACGAGCTTTTAACAGTAAATCTACTTGTTTTACTAATCCTGGTGAGAAATAAGGTCCACATATTATGTGACCACAATGTGTGACTCCATCTACTATTATATTTACATTTTCTACTGTTCCAGAGCATCCTTCTCCGCCTCCAAACACAAAATCTACTTCACCGCCTTCTAAGTTTATGGTTGAAGTTTTCACTGTTTCAGTATGATGCTTGGCTCCTCCATAAATTTCATTTATTTTTCCTTTTTTTAGATTTATAGTTGCTGTGCCTACAATTCCGGCGCCATTGTAGCCTCCTGCAAATACTTTCTCACCTATAGTTGTACCCTCTTGATTTATAATTACTGTTTCTACTGTTCCTGAGCCTTCACACGCTCCTCCAAATACATATCCAGATACTGTTCCGCCTTTTAGGTTTATGTTAGTTGTTCCTACTGTTCCTGTTCCGTAAGCTGATCCTCCTAATATCCAGCCAGCTACTACTCCGCCGTTTAGGTTTATGGTTGCTTCTCCTACTGAGCCTGAGCCTTCGTTCGCTCCGCCATATACGTTTCCAGATACTGTTGTACCTTCTTCTATGTTTATGGTTGCTGTGTCTACTGCTCCTGTGTCTCCATTTGCTCCACCAAATACGTTTCCAGATACTGTTGTACCTTCTTCTATGTTTATGGTTGCTGTGCCTACTGTTCCTGAGCCTCCGTTGGCTCCTCCAAATACGCTGCCATTTACTGTTCCGCCATTTAAGTTTATGGTTACTTCGTCAACATTTCCGAGTTTCTGCCCCTGTAAATTTGTGTCCTCCTCCATATACGCTTCCGCGTACTGTTCCTTTCGTCATAGTCAATGTTGCCGTTCCTACAGATCCAGAACCGAAGATTTCTCCAGCACAAACGTCATCCCAAATTTCTCCTCCTGATATGTTTATTATTGCTGTATCTACTCTTCCGGTACCACGTGATCCTCCTCCAGCAATGTAATCCTGTATGGTTCCACCAGACACATTTATGTTTGCTGTTTGCACAGAGCCTGATCCGCCTTCAGCACCACCTTGTATACTCCATTCTACTGTGCCTCCGGTCATTTCTATATTGACTGTCTTTACAGTTCCTGTGCCATAACAGTGTCCTCCATGTATATTTCCTGTTATTGTTCCACCTTTTATGTTTATGTTTGAAGTGTCTACATCTTGGCTTTCAACAAGGGATCCTCCATATATATTACCATTTACATGTCCCAAAACAATGTTAATAGTTCCTCCACTAGCATACATTTTTCCATTTATTGTTGCTCCATTTAATGTAGTGGTAGAATTTGCTTCGTTTTGTGTTGCGTAATTTGCTGTTCCTTTTTGTATTGTTCCTGTTCCTACTATTTCTAACGTTTTTCCTTTTTGTACTGTTATTCCTGTGTTGGTTGTCATGGTTTTTCCGTTTGTATTTAGTTTTGCATCTTGATATACTGCTGCACTTGTATTTTCCGTTACATCTTTTAATACTTTTATGTCGTTTACTCTATCACTTGAAGCCTCTGCCATTAATTCTGCAAATGTTTCAAACCATGCTTCGTTATTTAGTCCATAGTAGATTGTTTTTGTTGTTATTGATATTACATCTGATATGTTATCTGCGTTGTCTATTACCCAGAAATAATATGTTGTAGCTTCTTCCATATTATCTAATTCTACTGTTTCTTTGTCGCTTGCTACCCATTCATCACTTGATGGTAGTGGTGCGTTTGGTTCTTTGCTTACATAGTAACCTCTTAAGCCTGATTGAACTTCGTTGTCCATTGGATCTTGTATTCCGGTTACTGTTATTCTATAGGTTGTTTCTGATGATGGTTTTGATGATATGCCTTCAATTGTTGGCTTTGTTCTATCTATTTGTACTTGTGCACTTTTTGCTTCATTTAAGTTTCCACTATCATCATTACATGCTCCATTTGGTACTGTTACTTTTTGTATATAAGAATGTTCATTGGTTACTACTAATGTGAATTTTGAACTTGATATTTGTTTAAATTCTCCTTTATTTCCATTAGTTACTGTTATGTCATCTGTAGTAAAGCCAACTGTTGGTTCACTAAATTCAAATGTATATGTTAGTGTTGGTACATTTGTTGGGTCTTTTGGTGCATTTGAAGTAATTGTTACTGTTGGGTTTATTGTGTCTCTCTTTCTTGTTGTTGTTGGTGCATTGCCATGGTTTCCGGCTCTATCTTCATAACTATCTTTTGCAACTTCTACTAATAAGTCTTGCTCTGCTACTATGCCGGTTACTTCTAATGTGTATTCTGAGTCGGATATTCTAGTGAATTTTCCTTTTGTTCCATTTGTTATTGTTATATCTTCTGCATCAAAATTATATACATCTTCTGTGAAGATAAATGATAGTGTTACTGTGCCATCGTTTGCTACTAATTTTTCTGGGTTTATTCTGTCTGCATTTAAGTTTTTCTTTATTTCTGTTTGTGATAGTGCTTTATTGTATATTCTTGCTGAATATACCTTGATATTTGCAAAATTACCATCTGCAGTGCTACCGCTTGGGTTTGCTCCTATTGCCATTACTGTGTTGCTTACTGGCTGTCCTATTGTACCAGATATAGTCTTAGTTGCATGTAATACACCATCTATATATAAATTTAATGCCTTTCCATCATATGTTCCTGATATATTGTATATTCTATCTGTATCTAATACTTCATCTAACATAACTCTCTGATAGATTCCATTAACATATACTGAAGTCTCAGGTTTTCCATCCCTTAAGGCTATTCCCATTCCACCTGCTTCATAGTTGCACAATATTGTTTTTTCCCCTGATTGTATCTCATTTATCTTAATTTGTGCCTCTATGGTTGCCGCTGTTGTTAAACTTACTTCTCCTAAGTTTACCCAGTCACTTGTTCCATTTAAGTTTAAGTATGCATCTTCAAATGTTCCGCCATTAAGATTTGCATCTTTATTGCTTAATGATAAATCTTTCCATGTTTTTGTATCTTTTGAATGTCCGTTTCCCATATTGTTATTTGCATCAAAATGTCTTACTAAACCATCTGTTACACCTGTTGCTTCTCCTGTTATTATTGATTCTGGTGGTGTTTTATCTATTCTTACTGTATAACTATTTGATGTTTTATGTCCTACCTCATCATATTCTATACCAGATTTATCCTCGGTTGTTACTACTATTTCATATACTCCATCTTCTTCTAGTATAGTAAATGTTGTTTTGTCATTTACAAATGGCTTTCCATCTTTCGTTACTGTGTAATTTGTTAGTAAATGTCCTGAATGATCATCTTTACCATCTACTTTGTTTATATATACACTTCTATTTATCCATTTGCCATTTGGATACTCTTCTCCTTGTGCATTATCAACTCTCATATCCATGGTTCCGGCTATTGGGTCAACTTTGTCTATTTTTACTTGATAAGTACTTGTTGATGTATTATACAAATTATCTTCTGTTGTAACTGTTATGTCATATACACCTGTTTGTTCTAATGTTATATCTCCTGTTTCGTCGGTTACATATGGTGCTTGGTCTTTTAAAACAGTGTATCTTGTCTCTCTATGTCCACTATGTGCATCGTCTCCATCTACCTTATGTATAAATACACTATGTTTCGTCCATGTTCCAGAATTATATGTTTCGCCATCTATGGTATCTAAATGCATTTGTAACGTTCCTACTACTGGGTTCGTATTATCAAAGTAGAATAAATCTGTATATGTTTCAACGTTTGTATTCTTTTCATCTTTTACTACATCATTTACTACATTGTCTTTTGTTATTCCAGCTCTTATATATAGCCTATATATACCTGTTAGTGTACTTGATGCATCTGCTGGAACAAGCCATGTTGTAGATTTATCTCCTGCTTTATTATTTGATGCTAAATCTTTCCAATTATTGTCATCTGGCTCTTTGTTTTCTAGTACCCATTGATATTGTGCTTGCGCATTTTCTATTAGTCCCGCATAACCATCTGTTGCTTTTACTGTTACTGCTTCTGATTTTACCCATGTTGGTTGTGAGTTTGGTTCAAATGTTATTTCTGGCCTTTCATTATCAAATTTAAATATGTCTGATACTACTTGATTGTTTACATTCTTTGGTTCATCTGTAATATTATCTTGGGTTACTCCTTCTTTTATATATAATTTGTATAAGCCATTTAATTCATTTGATGCTTCTACTGGTACTGTCCATGTTACACTATTTGCTCCTGCTTTATTTGTTGCTGTTAATGGAATCCATGATTTCTCTGCTGGTGATCCATCTTTTAATACCCATTGATACTCAATTTGTGCACCCACTATCATTCCAGCATAATCATCTGTTGCTGTTACTGTTACTACCCTTCCAGCTTTTACCCACTCGTCTCCTGTTGTAGTTGGTGATAAAGAAATAGCTGGTTTTTCATTATCAAAATAGAATTCTCCTGATACTTTTTGTTCGTTTACGTTCTTAGTAGTGTCACTTACATTATCTTGTATAACTCCATCTTTTATATACAATTTATACTTTCCGTTTAGCTTGCTTGATGCTGATTTTTCTACTGTCCAACTTACAGTATTTGCTCCTGCTTCATTGTCTGCTATTAATGGAGTCCATGCATTTGGGTCTGGTGTTCCATTACTTGCTACCCATTGATATTGCATTTTTGCATTTACTACAAAACCTGCATTTGGATCTTTTGCTGTTACTACTACCTGAGTTCCTCTGCTCCATGATTCTGTTTGGCTATCTGGTTCAAATGTTGAAACTACTGGTTTTGTATTATCAAAGAAGAATAAATCTGTATGAGTCTCAAGGTTTGTATTTTTGTCTGTGTTTACTACATTGTCTTTTGTTATTCCAGCTCTTATATATAATCTATATTTACCTGTTAATTTGCTTGATGCTGATGCTGGAACTGTCCACGTTGTAGTTGACTGCCCTGCTGTGTTATTTGATGTTAAACCTGCCCAATTATCATTGTTTGGACTTTGTCCATCTAATACCCATTGATACTCAATTTGTGCACTTGCTATTAGTCCAGCATAATTATCTTTTGCTGTTACTATTATTTGCTGTCCATCCTTTTTCCATGTTGTTAATGTATCCATACTAAATGTTATTGCTGGTCTTTCGTTATCAAATTTAAATACTTGAGATACTACTTGATTATTTACATTCTTTGTTGCATCTGTAATATTATCTTTGGTTTCTCCTGCTTTTATATATAATTTGTATAAGCCATTTAATTTACTTGATGCTTCTGCTGGCACTGTCCATGTTACAGGACTTTTTCCTGCTTCATTATTTGCTGTTAGTGTGTTCCATGAACCTTCTGCTGGTGCTCCTTCGCCTAATACCCATTGATACTGTACTTGTGCACTTGCTATCATTCCGGCATAATTATCTGTTGCTGTAACTGTTACTGCTCTTCCATCTTTTACCCAGTCGTTTCCTGTTGTAGTTGGTGATAAAGCGATGACTGGCTTTTCGTTATCAAAATAGAACTCTCCTGATACTTTTTGTTCGTTTACGTTCTTAGTAGCATCACTTACATTATCTTGTATTATTCCTTCTTTTATATATAATTTATATTTTCCATTTAAAGTGCTTGATGCTGATTTTTCTACTGTCCAGCTTACACTTGTTGCTCCTGCTTCATTATTTGCTGTTAATGTAGTCCATCCGCTTGCACTTGGTGTTCCTGTACTTAATACCCATTGATATTGTATTTGTGCTTTTGCTACTAAACCTGCATTTGGATCTGTTGCTGTTACAACAACTTGTGTTCCTCTACTCCATGATGTTGTTTGACTTTGTGGTTCAAATTTTGAAACTACTGGCTTTGTATTATCAAAGAAGAATAAATCTGTATGAGTCTCAACGTTTGTATTTTTGTCTGTGTTTACTACATTGTCTTTTGTTATTCCAGCTCTTATATATAACTTATATTTACCTGTTAATGTGCTTGATGCTGATGCTGGAACTGTCCATGTTGTAGAATGTTCTCCTGCATTATTTTTTGCTGTTAATGGAGTCCATGAGCTTTCTGCTGGCGTAGCATTTTCTAGTACCCATTGATACTCAATTTGTGCACCTGCTATTAGTCCAGCATAAGTATCCTTTGCTGTTACTGTTACCTCTTGTCCACCTTTTTTCCAAGTTGTTAATGTAGTCATGTTAAATGTTATTTCTGGTTTTTCATTATCAAATTGGAATATTTTTGATACTACTTCGTTGTTTTCATTCTTTGTTGTATCTGTAATATTATCTTTGGTTACTCCTGCTTTTATATATAACTTGTATAAGCCATTAAACGCTTTTGATTTTTCTGCTGGTACTATCCATGTTACACTATTTGTTCCTGCTTCATTGTTTGCTGCTAATGTAGTCCATGCGGTTGCACTTGGTGTTCCTGTACTTACTACCCATTGATATTGTACTTGTGCACCTGCCATCATTCCAGCATAATCATCCGTTGCTGTTACTGTTACCTTGCTTCCATCTTTTACCCAATTTGTTCCTGTTGTATCTGGTGTTAGCTTGATTACTGGCTTCTCGTTATCAAACTGGAATTCTCCTGATGCTTTTACAATATTACCATTTTTGGTGGTATCTGTTACATTATCTTTGATTATGTCTGCTCTTATATACAATATATATGTTCCGCTTAGATTACTTGATTCTGATTTTGGAACTGTCCATGTTGCAGTTTTAGCTGCTGCTACATTATTTGATGTTAATTCTTTCCAATTGTTATTATTTGGACTTTGTCCTTTTAATACCCATTGATATTGCATTTTTGCATTTACTACAAAACCTGCATCTGCATCTGTTGCTGTTACTTTTACCTCTGTACCTCTACTCCATGATTCTGTTTGGCTATTTGGCTCAAATTTTGAAACTACTGGCTTTGTATTATCAAAATTAAATACTGATGAATTAGTTTGTACATTTGAGTTTTGAGTTGTACTATCATGTACGTTATCTCTTACACAGCCTTCTTTTATAAATAAGTAATATTGTCCTGTTAAGTTTGCTTCATCACTTGATGGTACTAGTATTTTTGTAGAAGGTGCAGCTGCTGCATTTGATCCTTTTGCTATTAACCATCCTGCTTCTTTTAAATCTGCACTTGATTTTGCCCATTGATATTGTATTGCAACATTTTCTGCTAATCCTGCATTTGCATCTGATACTGTTACTGTTACTGCTGTTCTTCTTCTTGTATATGATGTTTGTGTATTTGGGTCAAATTGTATAGTAGGTTTTATATTATCAAAATGGAATTCTCCTGATTGTACTTGAATATTTACGTTTTCTGTTACAGGATTTGTTATATTATCTCTTACACATCCTGCTTGTATATATAAATAATATATACCGGTAAAGTTATTTGATTCTGATGCTGGTATTGTTCTTGTTGTAGATTTATCCCCTGCACCATTACTTCCTTTAATTTCTTTCCATGCTGAACTTGATACTTCTGAACCTTTTAATACCCATTGATATTTTATTGCTACATTTGCTGATAGTCCTGCATGGGCATCTTTTATATTTACTGTTACATCTTTTCCTTTTATTGTATAATAATCTTTTTGGTCATTTGGTGATAATGTTATTACTGGTTTTGTAGCATCAAAGTTAAACTCTCCAGATTTTACTTCTGCACTGAAGTTTCCGCTTGTTTCTGGTACATTATCTTTTACTACTCCGCCTTTTACATATAAATTATATGTTCCTGAATATGCATTTGATTCTGTTTGTTGTACTATCCATGTTGTAGATGTTGCTCCTGCTGGGTTTGTTGATTTTGCTGTTGTCCAATTTGCATCTACTGGTGATTCTCCTGATTTTACCCATTGATATTTAACTGTTGCATTTTGCTCTAAACCTGCGTTTGCATCTGTTGCTTTTATTGTTACTGTTGTTCCTTTTGTCCAATTTGATTGTGAAGATGGCGTAAACTCTATTTGGGCTGTTGTATTATCAAAATAGAATTCTCCAGATTGTGCTCTGGCATTTGTATTTTTTGTTTCGTCTTTTACATTATCTCCTACTGTACCTTCCCTTATGTACAAATAGTATTTTCCTGTAAGCCCATTTGATGCATCTGCTGGTATTGTTCTTGTTGTTGAATGTGCGCCTAGAGAGTTTATTCCTCCTGTAATCTGTTTCCAATTTGCCTCTACTGGTGCACTTCCATCTATTACCCATTGATATTGTATAGTTACATCTTGTAACAAACCTGCATCTGGATCTGCAATATGTACTACTACTTCTGATCCTGATTTTGAGTATGTTGTTTGATTATTTGGCACAAATCTTATAGTAGGACTTGTATTATCAAAATTAAATAAATCTGACTTCGTTTGTATATTTTGGTTTGCTACAGTTGTTTTTACGTAATCACTTACGCAACCTGCTCTAACATATAAATAATATACTCCTGTAAAGTCTTTTGAAGCTGCTGCTGGTATTGTTCTTGTTGTATTTGCTGCTCCTGCTGCATTTTTTCCTGTAATATTTTGCCAATTGTTTGTTAGAGTTCCATCTGATTTTACCCATTGATACTGTATAGTTATATTTTCTGGTAGACCTGCTACATCTGTTCCAGTGCCTTGATATTTATCATCTATTGTAACAGTTATTTCTGCCCCAGCTCTTGACCATTGTGTTTGTGTATTTGGGCTAAATTTAATTACTGGTGCTGTATTATCAAAATAGAATAGACCTGATATTGTTTGAGCATTAGTATTTTTAGTAGCTTCGGTTACATTATCTTTTGTTATTGTATCTCTTATATATAATTTATATCTACCATTTAAATTGCTTGATGCTGATGCTGGTATTGTGTATGTGGTACTTCCTAGTCCTGCTGAATTGGTTAATTTTACTGATACCCAACTGCCTACAGCTGGACTTTGCCCCTCTAATACCCATTGATATTGGAATTCTGCAGCTGCTATTAAGCCTGAATGTGCATCTGCTACTGTTACTGTTATTGCTGTTCCACCTTTTACATATCTTGTATCGTCTTGCGCTGATGGTGATAATGTTACTGTTGGTTTTGTGTTATCAAATTTGAATGTATTAGTACTTGCTTGGGCATTTGTATTTTTAGTTGCATCTGTTATATTGTCTTGTGTTACTCCTGCTTTTATATATAATTTATATATTCCTGACAATGCGCTTGATGCTTGTGCTGGAACTGTCCATGTTACAGATTTTTCTCCTGCATTATTTGTTGCTGCTAACTCTGTCCATGAATTTCCTGGTGTTCCAGTACTTAGTACCCATTGATACTGTATTTTTGCACCTGCTATTAAGCCTGAAAGTGAGTCTTGTGCTGTTACTTTTACTGCTGTAGATTTTGTCCATGTATCTTGTACATTTGGATCAAAGCTTATTGTTGGCCCTGTTTTATCAAAGTTGTAAGTTCCCCATCTATGGCATGGAATAGTTGCTACTGTTGCAACTTCTCCTCCTGTACTTGTATTTCCTGCTACATCTCTTACTTGTTTTACAAATAAATAATATGTTCCATCTGTTGGATCTAATGTAATTGGTTTACCTGATTGATAAGTTGTCCAATTTCCTGTGAAACTTGATGTAGTTGTAGACAAACAATATTCATATGCTACCGGAGTACTTAAATTTGATCCTCCTGCTTCTGTTACTGTTATTGTTACACTTAAGGCTGCTTTTCTCCATCCACAACTTGTTGTACTTACTGAAATTGTTGGTGCTGTTTTATCTATATATACATAATATGTGTGTTGACTTTGATTTCCTACCATATCTGTTGTTGTTACTACTATTGTGTATTTTGCTTCTGATGTTAGTATTTCTGAGCCTGTTTTTGCTGTTCCATTATTTACTGAATATTTAGTTGTGTTATGTCCAGATTCTAAATCTTTTCCATTTGCCAATGATATATATACACTTTGGTTTGTCCATGTTCCACTCGCATAAGGATCTCCTGATGAGTCCTTTAATTTCATTGTTAAGATTCCTACTTCTGGTTTTGTTTGGTCTATTTTTACTGTATATGTTCTTTGATGTTTTAAGCCTACATTATCTGTTGTTGTTACTGTTATATTATATGTGCCTGTTCCTGTTAGAGTTTGTGGTTTAGATGTTGCTGCCTGTCCATTTACTGAATATACTGAAGATTGTACTCCAGAGTGTGCATCTTCGCCCCCTGTTAATGCTATATATACATTTGAGGCTGTCCATGATTCGTTTTGGTAAGGACTACCAGACTCACTGCCTAACCTCATTATTAAGGTTGCTGCGACTGGGTTTGTATTATCAAATTGGTATTCTCCAAATACTTGATAATTTGTGCCACTTACATTTGCTACTGTTCCATCTGCAATACTTGTGTTTCCTGCATAGTCTGTTACTCTTTTTACAAATAAGTAATATGTGCCACTTAAGCCTGTTACATCAAATGCTGTTCCACTTACATAAGGTTTCCACTCTCCACCAGTTAGGCCTGTTTTGGTTGTTGATAAGAAATATTGATAAGATGGTGTATTTAAAGTAGAGCCTCCTGTATCTTCAGTTGTTATTGTTATTTTTAGTGATTGTGTCCATGATGTGTTGTAATTTGCTGGACTTACTTTTATTGTTGGCGCTGTTTTATCAAAATTGTATGTTCCCCATCTATGACATGCAACACCTGCTACAGTGTCAACTGTTCCTCCTGTACTTGTGTTGCCAGCTGTATCTTTTACTTGTTTTACAAATAAATAATATTTGCCATCTGCAGGAGGGTTTAATGAAATTGGCACACCTGTTTGATAAGTTGTCCAACTTCCTGTAAAGCTTGTTGTATTTGTTGATAAGCAATATTCATATACTGGACTACTTAAACTTGCCCCTCCAGTCTCGGTTACTGTTATTGTTATGCTTAGTGCAGAATTTCTCCATCCGCAACTTTCTTGACTTACTTTTATTGTTGGTGAAGTTGTGTCATATACTACATTAATAGCTGTTGCTACTTTTCGATTTCCTGCTACATCATATATATGAGCGTCAAATTTATATGTTCCATTTCCATTATTTGTGTTGCCAGTTGTTGTATGCTTTATATCTTTAAAATTAAATGTTGCATAATATCTATTTGATGAATCTAATTTTCCATCTATTTCAGTTAGATATGTTGCATAGTTTCCTCCAAACCATCCATTTATTTCAACTCTACTTACGCCTGAGCCACCTGTATCTGATGCAGATACATATATTGTTACTGTTGACTCATTTGTTACTGTTTTACTTGCAGTTACAGTTCCTGTTGGAGCATCTTTATCGAATTGGTATGTTCCAAATCTGTGGCATGCAACGTCTCCTGCATTTATATCTGTTCCACCACTTGCTGTGCTTACATTTCCTGCATTGTCTGTTAATTTTCTTACAAACAAGTAATATGTTCCTGATGTTGCTGGATCTATTGTAAATGCTTTACCTTGTGAATATTCTACCCATTTACCTGTACCTCCAGTTAAGGTTGTGTTACTTGTTGATAAATAATACTGATACAATGGACTCTTTAAGTCAGAGCCTCCTGATTCTGATACTGATATTGTTATACTTTGTGAGGTATTTCGCCATCCGCAACTTGTTGGAGTTACTGTTATTGTTGGAACTGTTAAATCTATTTTAGCTGTTCTAAGTATTGATGGTCCTGGGTTTCCTGCGCCATCTACTGCTCTAAAATATCTATTGTGTGTGCCTTGTGTACTCATATTATATAATGACTTAGAATAATCATATGCATAATCTACCCATGATGAATTATCTTCAGATATTTGGTATTTTGATATTCCACTAAGACCATCTGTTGCTCCACTTGGTCCAGGTTGTTCATTTAAATATGCGGCACATACAGTTTGATTAGCCCATGTATTTTGCGTATATCTTGACCAATCCCAATATACAAATTCCATAGTTGTTGGTTCTGATGGTGGTGTATTATCGAAATAATATGGTCCAAATCTTTGGTATTGTCCTCCATTTAAACCTGATACCGTTCCAGTGCTTAAGTTTCCTGCATTATCTTTTACTTGACTTACAAATAAGTAATATGTTCCTGAAAGCCCTGTTCCTATTGTGTATGTTCCATCTGATTGAAAAGCTTGTGGTGTTCCTGTTGTAGCTGATGTTGATACATAAAATTGTAAGTTAGTACTTGCTAAGCCTGATCCTCCTGTATCTGCTACTTTTATTGTTACCTTTGTGTTTTGTACATATGATTGAGTGTTTGCTGGTGTTACTGTTATTGTTGGTGGTTCTGTCTCTATTTGTGTTACTGATGCTACTACACGGCTTGCTGATATATTTCCTAAACTGTCTTTTGCCCAAATATAATAATTTCCCATTGGTTTTGTTGTTGTGTTTTCAGTTTGCCATCCAGCACCTGTTGTCGTTGTTGGTGTTACATCTGTATTTGATATATAGTAGCCATTTACTACCCCTACATTGTCATCTTTTGCAGATATTGTTATTGTTTTATTTTTGTTTGTCCATCCTGTTGGGGTTATTGATACACTTAATGATACCGGTCCGGTGTTATCTATATAAAACTGTCCTGTTGATTTTTTATCTACTGTTGTACTATTTCCTGCCCTGTCTTGTAATGTTTTTGGTCTTACCCATAAATAGAATTTGCCTGTTCCTGTAGTCTTCTCTGCTTTAAATGTTACTGGTCCTGTTTCTCCATCGTTATAACTACTTAGCTGTGCTGGCGTCCAACTTGATGGTGCTGTATTACTTTCTGTCCAGCCATAGCTTATATCTGCTCCTTTTTTTAGTCCACTTTCTGTGTCTCGTATTGTTACTGTTACACTTACTGTTCTAGCCCATGTATTGTTATTATTATCCGCACTTAAAGTTATTGTTGGTCCTGTTTTTTCTATTTTTGTAACGTTTACTGTTGCATAACTTGCAGATATGTTTCCTAGACCGTCTTTAGCCCATATATAATATGTTCCTAATCCTTTTGTTATTGTTTTTGGGCTTCCTCCTGCTTGCCATTGTTCTGTTGATGCTCCTGTTGGTGTGGTTTGTTGTGTTGATATATAGTAGCCACTTATTGTTCCTACGTCTGCATCACTTGCTGTAATTGTTATTGTTTTATCTGTATTAGTCCATGCACTTTGATTTGATACTGTAGCTGATACTGTTGGTCCCGCCCAATCAAATTGGTACGGTCCATATATATGATATTCATCTGTTGTCTTATAGGCTGTTTTCGATTCGCTAAGATTTCCTGCCCTGTCTCGTACTCTTTTTATAAATACATAATATGTGTCGGCGTCTGATATGGGACTATTACCCAAATCACACCTACGAGCTATCGTCCAATTAGGGCGTACTAGGTCCAGAACAGATTCGGAAGTAGAGTAGTTCCACTCTAAATCTTTGAACGCCGCCCCCTCATCGTCTCCAAAAAACTCCACACTCAATTCAGAATTCCTCCATGTACAACTAGGTGGGTCTATCGAAATCGTTGGTGCTTCGAATTTAAATCGATATGGTCCAAATATATGCCATTGATCCGTTGTTTTATAAGCTGTTTCTGATGTGCTAAGGTTGCCTGCTCTGTCTCGTAATCTAGCTACAAATATATAATATGTGCCTGCTTGGGTTGGCTGTAAAGAAGTCAGCTCCGGCGTCCAATGCCATTCATCAGAGGTCTGTGTTGTGTCACTTGTAGATACGTAACATACCCCGTTCAATGATCCATTCACCTCATCCTCTACAGTAATTTTTAACGGTAAGGCCGTATTTCTCCATGTGCAGCTAGGTGGGTCGATTTCTACTATTGGTCCTGTCGTATCTGCCCCGTAAATAGCATAGTAGGTCATTTTCACACCGTCTGTCAACACCCTACGACTCTTATTACCACGAAATATAATATTTTCAAATTCTCCTCCAGGCGTAGCGCTAGATACCGTACACCACCCATAGAATGAGCCTCCGATTCTTGACTGATCGTAAGGTAAAATCCGTATCACCTCCTCGGGCAAAACTGTAAACAGTACTACTAAAAGCCATAGTGCTACCATCGCTATTAACAAGATTTCCTCCATTTGCATTAAATTCTATTTGTGTATACCCAACGGTTAATACAACACTTCTAATTTCCTTTGATAAGCTACTGTCCTCCCAAAGTACAATTCTATAATTGTTACTGCTAATAGATCCTCCAGGAACAGGATCCAAATCAAAATAATAGTGTTTGCCTGCTTCTTGCGTAACAAGAGTTGTAGGGTTAAATCTACCCCCTGCTACTCCTCCAGTTGTTTTTAACCAAGTTACTTGTTCTTTTACCAAATTCTTTGTACCATTTAGAATCTTTATATTTACTCTAAGCTTATTATCACTTAGCACTGGCGCGTACGGTTCCCCATATATTATAACATCACTAATTACAATATCATCAACTGCCATCGGACTAATATCACTGTTTGCTGTAACCGCATAAATAGAAAAATTACCTGCATCAAAGGTTACGTTTTCTTCTACATTTTCTTTTACTTCTACTTCTTCAACTGTGTTATCTTCTTTTATGTGATATACTTGGGCGTCTTGTACAATGTTTGAATCTTGTATTGAAACTTCGCATGTTTCTCCAAAGTCTTCTGGGTTTATTTCTATATATTCTATTTTTTCATTTTCGTTTATTTGTGGTACTACTATCTTAATATCATATGCTGTTTTTACTGTTTTTCCTTCAAATAAACTTTGTATGTCTTCTATTGCAACTGGGGCTACTCTTAGCTCTGCATCTTTTGGTAAATAGCCTATTAATTCTACAACTTTTGCTTGGCTCTCATCTTCATATTTTAAGTCTTTTTTATATAAAACTTTCGTGTCTTCTGTTATTTCTATTGCTTGTCTTTCTTCTTCTGTTTTTTCTGATAATAAGTTTTTATTGTACTCTCCTTCTTCGTTTTGTTCTAGTATTGCTACATCATATTCTACTTCTAAATTTATGCTTATGTTTTCTAGTTGTTCTTTTGTAAGTTGTATAGCATTATCTATTACTTCAAATGCATTGTTTTCTTCTACATTTTCTTCCTCGTTTGTTTCTACGTTTTCTTCTGCATTTTCTTCGTTTAATGCTGCCTTATCATCTCCTATTGATACACTAAGTAAATTATTAATTTTCTTACCATTAATATTTTCTGGTAGTTCTAAACTATATAAATCATCATATAAATATTTTGCTGTTAAACTAATTTCTTCATCGCTTAAATAGCCATATTTATCTATGGCTACCGCTTTTACAGAAATTACATCTTCTGCTTTTGAATTATTAATATTATAATAAACTCCAATAAATATTACTAATAAAATTAATAGTAATAATATGTTGGATAATCTTCTTTTTAATCTATGTCTTTTTAAAGCATGTCTGCCCAAAATACCTTTTCTCATCGCTATGTACCTCTTTACATTTTTCAACTTTTTTCTACATTTTTATTTTATCACAGTAACTTTTTAGTTTCAAGTATTATTGCGATATTTTAAGTGCCATTTTCTTCTATTATTAATTTCAAAAATTGTCAAAAAAAATTTCCCCATTTTTTTGCTTAAAATTGGGAAATTTTTAATATATAACATCAAATTAGAAATTGCCTTTATTTACAAAATCTATGCTTACCAATAGTTACTGTATGTGGTCTTGACCAAATCCATGCATTTGTAGCTGTGGCTGGGTTAAAATAATATATTGATCCATAGCTTGGGTCCCATCCATTTATAGCATCTGACGCAGCCTTTTTGGCTGTAGAATCTGGCGTCATATTAATTTGACCATCTGATACTACATCAAAAGCTCCTGCTTGATAAATTACACCTGCTATAGTGTTTGGAAATTTGCTACTTTTAACTCTATTTAACACAACTGCTCCAACAGCAACTTGCCCTGTATATGGCTCGCCTCTTGCTTCGCCATATATTAGCCTTGCAAGCAAATTAACATCTGATGAATGGCTACTAGAAGATGATGATGAACTACTAGAGGTATATATTCCCATTGCTTGTAAGGTTTTAGTACCTGCTATTCCATCAACAGTTAAGCCATTTTTTCTTTGAAAACTTTTGACTGCTGCCGTTGTTTGGCTTCCATATATTCCATCTACACTACCATTATAATAGCCCCATCTTTTTAATTTTTCTTGAATTTGTCTAACTTCACTGCCCCTAGAGCCATATTTTGATAATGCTTCTACATTATTATTTTTAGCACATATTGCTAATATAGAGATTGCTATGCCAAAAATTACTAATAAACAAATTATAATTTTAATTTTATGTTTTGAAAAATAGTTTTTCACTAATTAAACCACCTTTGATAAAAATTTGTTATTATTTTTACCAAAAGTGGCTCTTTTATACATGTTATTTATAATTATACATATACACAAAAAATAGCTTTTTATACAGATTATATGAGATTTGATTATACATATGCACATAAAATAGCTTCTAACCCTAATTGTAAATCGATTAAACCTATTTTATATTTGTAATCTAAATTTCTTAATTCTCTAGTAATATTTTCTAGCTCTTGCTCTTTAAAAAACCTCGCTTGATTTTTGTACTTGTTTATTAAAAACATTTGATTTGGAGATAATTTTAAAGCTCCCGCAATGTCTTTATTATATTTTTCGCATAATTTTACTATATATAATTTTTTGAAATGATTATAAAGTGTAATTAGAATTTTTTGCACAGGCTCTTTTGCATAAATTAAATTGTGCAATACTTGAAAGGCTTCTTTTACTTTTTTTTGCCCAAGATTATCTGTTAAATCAAATATTACACTTTCAATTTGTTTTATTGATAATGCGTCTATTAATTCATTGGTTATAGTGCCATTTTGCCCTACATATTCTATTAACTTTCTTATTTCGTTTATTAATGTTTGCAAGTCTGTTCCGCAACATTCTATAAAATATTGCATTGTTCTATCGTTTACATTTACTTTATATGCTTTGCATATTTGCATTAGCCTATTTTTTAATTCAAATGGTTTTTGCAAAGGCACTTCGCATACTGTACCGTACTTTTCTATGGTTAAATAAAGTTCTGTTTTGTCTACTTCTTCTTCGACAAATACTAATATAGTGGTTTGTTTAATTGTTTCGATATTTTCAGTAATGTAAGAATTTATTGCATCTTTTATATTGCTTAGCTCAGATTGCTTTTTTTTGGCTTCTTTTTTAAATAGCCCTGTGTTTTTTGCTATAATTAGCTTTTTAGGGTAGCCAAATGCTGGCATGCTTAATTCTTCTACTATTGCCGAAACCGAATCTTGATCAATACAAATATAATTTATGCCCTTAGTACACTCGCCAAAGGCTGTTTTTATTTTTTTTAAGCTATTTTCTATTAAGTATTTTTCTTTTCCGTAAAGTAGATATAAACTTGATAAGTTGTTTAGTTTTAAGTTTTTTTCTAGTTCATCGATTTTTACCATTTGACACCACGCCTTATTTATTTGGCTGTAATAATTCTAAGTACCTCTGCCACACTCCATGCTTGATTTGTTGCTCCTTTAGGTAGTTGTGGCTTTTTAGAATCGTAAATTTCTGCTATTCCTCCAATACAACCTCTTGAAGAAATTTCTTCTTCGAAAGTGTTTTTCACATCGCTTTTAAATTGTTTTAAAACTTTTTCTAGTCTTTCTTTTTCTTTTTTATTTTTTTGCATGCTAATCATATTTCTTAAAGTATTATAATATAGTCCTAAAAGCCATACCCATGTAATTCCTTGATGATAGCAAGAGTCCCTTTTAAAGCCGTCTCCCTCGTATACTTCTTCATAGTTTTCTTCGCCCTTAGCAAGTGTTTTTAGCCCATAACTGTTTAATAGCTTTTTCTCTACTATGTCTAAGATATTTTTTGCTTCTTCTGAGTCAGGATCTACTACTGGGTAAGTTAAACTTAAAGCAAATAATTGATTTGGACGAATTTTTGGATCTCCTAATACATCAAATAAACATCTTCTTTTTTTATTGTAGAACTTTTCGTTAAAAGAAAATTTGGTTCTATCTGCTAAATCTTTGTATTGCTTAGCTTTTGCCTTTTTTCCTATTTTGTTTTCTAAATCTGCCATAATTCTAAGCGCATTGTACCATAGAGCATTTATCTCTACTACTTTTCCATTTCTAGGAGTAATTGGTTTTCCATCATATTTTGCATCCATCCATGTGTTTTGTGTTTCTTCTGTTCCTGAAACTATTAAATTATCATAGTCTAAATAAATATTATTGTTATCTATATCTATTCCACATGTATAATTTTCTATAATAGATTTTAAATGTTCATATAGGTTTTCTTTTATAAATTTGTAGTCATCTGTGTATTGCAAATATTTTTGCACTTGTTCAAAAAGTAATAATGAACTATCTGCACTATTAAATAATGGCTTATTATCAAAGTCTGAATAACAATTCGGAATAAGACCATTTTTTATGTCTTTTGTGATAGTTAGTAATATTTGTTTTGCTATATCATATCTTTTAGTTATTAATAAAATTCCTTCAAATGAAATTAATGTGTCTCTTGCCCAATCTATAAACCATGGGTAACCCGCAATTATTGTATATGCGTCAGGGCTTAATCTATGCGCTACAAAATTGTCTGTTGCAATAATTAAACTTTTTATAAGTTCTTCGTCTGTTTTTGATAGTTTATTATCTATTAATTCTGTTTGGTTAATTATTTTGTTTAACCTTGTAACTTCTTTTTCGATTATTTTTTTAGCCGTTTTCTTTTCTATGTCTTGTTCTAGTGAACAAATAAATGATATTTCCTTTTCTTCTTTTGGCTCTATTGTTATTTCAAATACTCCTGGTATTAGATGATTTTCTTCTGATATAAAGCCTCTTTTTTCTTCTTCTAAATAGAACATGTTATTAAAAGAATCGTTATTGTGTATTACATATTTAGAGTTTGGAACGGAAATAAAAACAGGCGTAGCTTCGTTGTTATCTATAATATATTTTAACTTATTATCTTGTATTTCTTGAGTGAAGCTAAATTTATGATTTGTACTCGTGCTATGATAATCTCTAAAGTTTAATAGTGGCGCTAATGTTAGCGTTGCCCTTTTCGCTCCGTTTTTTACTTTATAAGAAATAGCAACTGTGTTTTTTCCATATTCCATACAGATTGATTTTGTAATTTTTACATTTTTTATTTTGTATGTGAAAGTTGGTATATACTCTTTTGCAAATGTTTCTTGATAGATGTAACCATCTGAAATATAATTTTTATTTATATTAGTATATAAATTGTATTTTTCGTCTTCTATTTGCAAACTTTCGTCTACTTTTGAAAGTATCAAATGTCTACTGGCAGGAGGGTTTAAGGCAGCTATTAATAAGCCATGATATTTTCTTGTGTTAACTCCAATAGCTGTAGATGAAGCATATCCCCCTATACCATTTGTTATTATCCATTCCTTTTGTATTCCATTTTCTAAATTTAGACTTTCTTTGGTAAATACCATTTAAGTTTTTCCTCCTTTGCTATTTCTTTTTCTGCGTATTTTTGCTGTATGTGTTTGCTGTATGTGCACTTGTTGTGTGCGTGCCTGCAGTGTGCGTGTTTGCTGTGTGCGTGTTTGCTGTGTGCGTGTTTGCAATATGTGTGGTTGTACTTCTTCTTGTTGCTGGTCTTCCTGCTTTTCTTTCTTTCATTTTGCTATCTGACTCTTTAATAGATTTAATTCTATCTTGATATTTAGCGCTAAATTTACTTTGTTTTCCTTTTTGTCTTTTTCCTTCGCTCTCGCTTTTATCTTTTTTCTTGACTTGTCTTTCTTGTTTCTTTTTTAATTTATTAATTCGTTTATCAGATTCTAATTTAGAATTTAACAACATGTATTGTGGATCATTTTGCTTATCTTGATATTTTAAGTCGTTACATATTAGCTCTATTACTGAACTTGCAACTAATGATGCATCATGTCTTATTCTTCCATCTGATATCATAGAGATATTTTTATGTATAAACTTAATTCCTTTGGTTTTTATTTGATCAATGTTTTGTTCAACTAAGTCTGCACCTTCTTGGTTATATCTTTTTATGTATTCTGGAATTATTTCTCCTGTATCATAAATACAGTAATCAATTAACCCTTCTCCACAGTGCTCAATTATTGCGTTTATATGGTCTGAAACTGAGTAATCGTCGGTTTGTCCTTGCTCTGTCATTATGTTGCTAACATAAATTTTTATTGCTTTGCTATCTTTAATTGCTTTAGCTACACCATTTACAAGTAGGTTTGGAATTACATTTGTGTATAAACTTCCTGGTCCTATTATTATGCTGTCTGCATTTTGAATTGCTTCGATTACTCCTGGTGCTGGTTTACAGTTAGATGGAGTTATATATACTCTGTTTATTTTTGCGAATTTATCTGTTACAACTTCAGAAATTTTTGATCTGTCATTTACTACATAACCATTATTTAATTCTGCAGAAATTTGTATTTCTTCTAAAGTGGCTGGTAATACTTTTCCTACTATATTTAATATTTCGTTACTCTTTACTATGGCTTCTGAAAAGTCTTTGTTTACTTCTTTCATGCCAAGAAAATATATGTCTGCAAATGAAAGTCCTTTTAGCCTTCCAGTTGAGAAATTATGGTTAAACAATTTTTGCATTTCTTCGTTATGCATATTTAGTGCTATCATGCTGTCTTTTATGTCTTCTACTGGTAAAGTTCCTAAATCTCTCCTAGAGTCTGACATTTGCTCCCCATAGCTTGATACTGTTACTATTGCAGTTATATTTTTAGTATAGTTTTTAAGCCCTGTAAGTACAGTGTTTAAACCGCTTCCTCCACCTATTACTACAACATTTGGTCCTTCGTCATATATGGTTTTATTGAATATTAATGATTTTACATTTACATTTTTCTTATTGGCCATTCGCTCGTCTGTTGATTCAACTAATATTTCTAGGGTTCTTTTATTTAAAAATACTAAACCTAGCACTATACAAGTAAAACCAATTACAAATGTTATGACAATTTTTCCTATGGCTTCGAAGGTTGCATCTACTACATCATAAACTAAAACTTGTGCTATTCCATAGCATGCTAGTATGATTCCTACTAATATTAATAACATCCATCTTTTCATTTTTGAACTTGATTTAAACCATTGTAAAAAACCTTTCATTTTTGTATTCTCCTATCTATTTTTCTGGATTTATTGTTAATTTTTTTATTAGTGTTATGTTCTTTAGTCGCCTATTACTTCTATTTCTAATTCTATTTGCTTTCCAAATTTTTTTAAGACTTCTTTTTTTGTATGCTCTACTAATTTTAAGACATCTTGAGCTTTTGCATTTTCTTTATTTATTATAAATCCTGCATGTTTTGTTGAAATTTGTGCTCCACCTATTGTATAACCTTTTAAACCACATTCATCAATAAGCTGTGCTGTTACAAAATCTGCCCCTCTTTTAAAGGTACTTCCTGCATTTGGGTATTCTAATGGCTGGTGCTCTTTTCTCCAAGTCATGTATTGTTTCATTTTTTCTTCTATTTCTTGCTTGTTTCCTTTTGATAATTTTAACTCCGCACCTATAATTATGTATTTTTCTTTAGAAAAAATGCTGTTTCTGTATTCAAATTGCATTTCTTCGTTGCTAAATTTTTTAATGTTTCCTTTATAATCTATAGCTGTTACATTTATAACTACATCTTTTATTTCTTTACCATGTGCTCCGGCATTCATCCTTATGGCTCCGCCAATTGTGCCTGGAATTCCTGATAGTTCCTCAAAACCAGTAAGTCCATTTTTGCACAATGCTTGCGCTACTTCTGCCATAGTGCTTCCGGCACCTACTTTGGCTGTAACGCTTTCGTTACTTGTTTCTGCCTCTGTGCTTTCGGCTCCTACTTGTGTCACTGTGCTTTGCACCGCTTCTTCCATAGTGCTTTCGGCTCCTGCTTTTGCTGTAACGCTTTTGTTACTTGTTTCTGCCTCTGTGCTTTCGGCACCTACGCTGGTTGCTACATTATTTTTATATATTTCAATGCTTTTTATGTTTATTTTTGCTACAATTCCTTTTATGCCTTCATCTTTAACAAGTATATTTGTTCCATTGCCAATTATTGTTAGAGGTATATTGTTTTCGTTTGATAGCTTTAAAATTTCTTGCAAATTTTCTAGGCTGTCTACTCTTATATAACATTCCGCCGTTCCTCCAATTTTGAAACTCGTATGTTTACTCATTGGTTCATTATAATATATGGACTCTTTGCTTATGTTTGATTTTTCTAAGATTTGTTCTAATTTCAAAGTTAATTCCTCCACAATCTTTTTTTGAATTTTATCATTTTTTTATTTTTTTTACAATAATTTTAAATAAATCTATTTAATTTTTTGGAAATATATAGTATAATATTTATGTATACGCTTTAGAAAATATTGGTTTAAAAAGAATATTTTTTATTTTATGTGTGCTTTGGTGAGCAGAGCAAGAAAGGAATGGTATTAATATGTGGTTGTTTTGGTTAATTGCCGCTGGAATATTTTTTATAGGTGAAATCTTAACTGTTGGCTTTTTAATTTTTTGGCTAGGTATTGGTGCTTTAATTGCTTTAGTTGTTAGCATATTTACAAGCAATATATTTATTCAGACAGCAGCTTTTGTCTTTTCTTCTATAACATTAATTTTATGTACTAAATCTTTTGCGGATAAATTTACTAAAAAAGATTCAGTTCCTACAAATGTTTATACATTAAATGGAAAAACTGCAACTGTAATTGAAGAAATTAATGTAGAAGATGGAAAAGGTCAAATTAAAGTTGGTGGAGAAGTTTGGTCTGCAACTTGCGAATCAAATTTAGTTATTCCAAAAGATTCTAAAGTTAGAATTGTTAAAATTCAAGGTGTTAAAGCTTTTGTTGAACCAATAAAAGTTCCAAGCACACAAAATTAATATTAGTTTTGTTTTTATGTAAAGTTTAAACATTGATTTGTTTTTATACAAAGTTTAAACATTAATTGGAACTTTGATTAAAATTCAAAGTTTAAACAATTCATTCGCACTTTGACTAAATTCAAAGTTGGCAAAATTAGTTTTTAATATTTTTTAAATATATAGTAGCTTAAAAGCTACAAAGGGAGGTTTTTTAAAATGTGGTTTTTAATCGTTTTACTAATTATAGTATTAGTTATCGCATTTAAATCAATTAAAGTTGTTAAACAAGCTGAGGTTTACATTATTGAAAGATTGGGTAAATTCCATAAAGTAGCAGATGCCGGTCTTACAATAATATTTCCATTCTTAGATCAAGTAAGAAGTGTTGTTAGTTTGAAACAACAAACAATGGATATTCCACCTCAAGGAGTTATTACTAAAGATAATGTTACAATTACTATAGATACAGTTGTATTCTATCAAATAACTGACCCTGCTAAAGCAGTTTATGAAATTCAAAGCTTAAAGAAAGGTATTGAATATTTAGCAATTACAACAATTCGTGATATTGTTGGTAAAATGGACTTAGATGAAACATTTAGTTCAAGAGATGCTATAAACCAAAAATTAAGAGTAATTCTTGATGAAGCTACTGACAGATGGGGATGTAAAATAGATAGAGTTGAAATTAAAGATATCAACCCTCCAGCTGATATTAGAGATGCAATGGAAAAACAAATGAATGCAGAAAGAAATAAAAGAGCTTTAATTCTTGAAGCTGAAGCTCAAAGACAATCTGCAATCACTATTGCTGAAGGTAAAAAAGAAGCTGCTATCTTAGAGGCTGATGCTGATAAAGAAGCTGCTATAAGAAGAGCCGCTGGTCAAGCAGAAGCTATAAAAGAGGTTGCTGAAGCTAAGGCTAAAGAAATTAAATTAGTTTATGAAGCTATTAAAAATGCAAATCCTGATGAAAAATTAGTTCAATTAAAATCTCTAGAAGCTTTAGAGAAAGTTGCTGATGGAGAAGCTAATAAAGTATTTATTCCTTTTGAAGCAACAAGTGCTTTAAGTAGCTTAGGTGCAATTAAAGAAGTTTTAAAAGATAATAAATAATTAATAATAAATAATTAATAATAAATAATAAATAATTAATAACTAATAATTAATAACTAATAATTAATAACTAATAATTAATCATTAATATTAAAGCGAAAAATAATAGCCACCCGTTTCATGGGTGGTTTTTATTTTTTATTATAATATATGAAAATTATATATATCTTTTTCAAAAATAGGCCTTTTCTACAAGCTAGCATTTTATTTTTATGTAAAGTTATAATGCTAGCTTGTAGAAAAGGGGTGTTTTTGCAAAAGAAATATATTAATCCAAAAAATGAATCGGACTAGAAAAGGCCATTTTTTCAGAAGAAATATATTAATCTAAATGTGAAACGACTAGAAAAGGCCTCATTTTAGAAAAGATATATGATTTCGTACATTACTATAATAATATAAAAACCAACTTTTTATGAAGTTGGTTCTTTTATTTTTTCTGTATTACATGGCTCTACGCTGATTCTTTTTCATTATATGGCTCTACATGAACTATTGCTTTATATACATTTTCTAGTTTTGATATGTCTAGTTCTAAGCAGTCTGCTAAATTGTGACTATTTTTTGTTGACATCTCGCCATCTACTTGTATTGTTAGGAAAATCATATATTTATAACCTACTGGTGAAGAACTTAAATCTTTTACTTTTTTAATATCTTTGTAGCTATGCGCTACATCTAGAATTATATCTTTTGTTTTTTCGTCCACTGATCTATCCATTAAAACATTGTAGCTTTCTAAAAATATTTTTATGCCGGTATAGCAAATCCATAATGATATTCCAATTCCTACTACACTATCAAACCAATATATATTTATTCTTGTAAGTAATACTGATATTAATGTGAAAGTTGTTACAATGCAGTCATTTTTATGGTCTTGCATGTTCGCTTCAAGTAATATGTTTTTATATTTTTTATGAATACTTTTTACATAGATATATAAGATAATTTTTATTACTATAGTCGTTATACATACTATTACTAAAAACCATGAAAAGTTAAGTTCACTGCCGAATATTAATGTTAAAATTGAATCATATAATAATTTGGCTGAAACTAAAACCATTGATATACTTATAAACATTGAAAATATGTATTCTGCTTTTCCATGTCCAAAATTGTGATCTTCGTCATTTGGATTACTTGCTATTTTGTTTCCTATAAAAGTCATTAAAGATGCAAATATATCTCCTGCACTGTTTATACTGTCTGCTATCATTGCTTGACTTTTACTTGCAAAACCTATTATGGCTTTTATTATAAGCAAAAATATATTCCCAATTATGCCATAAATTCCAGCATTTTTCGTTTGTTTAGTTCTATCGTCCATTAATATCACGACTCCTTATCTGCGCATTATAGCATATATTTTTTTGTAAATCAATCATTTAATAAATTTGATTGATTCAGCTAAATCAATTTTTTATTTAAATGAATTTTGCGCCAAATACTTTTTTATCTAAATGAATTTTGCACCAAATACTTTTTTAGCTCAGGCAATTTTGTGCCAAATCAATAATTGGTTAAATTTACATAATTTTGATAAATATTGCATTTTTTGTCATATTATGGTATAATTTGTAGTGGAATATTTTTAAATTACAAATGAGGTGTTTGAAATGGTATTACTATATGTAATATATTTGTTAATATTTATTATATTCGCATTAATTGCATATGCCGTTTTACAAATTAAATTATTTGGAATGAATGTAAAAGATTTTTGGAGCTTCATCGAAGCAAACCAAGTTTTAGATAGATTATATGCTTATTCACAGAAATTTGATAAATTGTCTGCTCAACAACAAGTAATTTTCTTAATGGAGGCCGAAAGAATCTTCGAGGCTTTTGACAAAATACCTTCTGCCTTGTGGGAGGAAGAATATGATAAATACAATGTAATATTAGAAAAATATAAAAGTATAAAGATGCTAAGATGGGCCGAGTCCCATAATTAAATTAAAAGCCATTCTATTAAGAATGGCTTTTGCTATGTCTTGCTTCTACTCGCGTTTGGTCCTTCTGAGACCAATATATAAATAATGTTTCACAGTCTAACATTAGTTATATGAATAAACCTAATTTTATTAAAATTATAAGAGTCTATGCTCCTTCTAAGTGCATCCTGAGTATGTGTTGCAATTAAAGTTTGACTTATATTATGATTTGGAGAAGTTTCAATAATAAATAAAGAATGTGCAAATACTTTTCCATCAAAGCTTAATTGTGCTATATCCCCTCTTTGTATTTTATCTATGGTTACTTCTTCTCCATAAGGGCCTGCTCCCTTATTTTTAGTTAAGAAATCATATAAATATTCAACTCCACTCCATGATGCCGATTTGTTATTTCCATTTTTATAATACCACCCATATAGGTCATAATTCATAACCCCGCTTCCTGCATATATGCACTGTGATATAAAACTTGTACAATCTCCACCAACTGGATCAAAATTGTAATATTTAGGATTTCTACCATGCGCCCATTTGATTGCATATTCGACTGCCTTTTCTCTTTGATATTGCTTCTCTCTCACAAAAATTCCCCCTAATATAATATTATATTAAGGGGAATTTGTTATTAATTAGTGCAAAATGCCTTTAACTGATTTTTATAATTTTCTATATTTTTTGCTTATATCTTATTAATTTTCTATATATGTTTTTTATTGCCAATGTCTTATGAATTTTCTATATGCTTTTTATTGACTATCTTTTAACTTTACTAATTTTTCTACCTCCATCTTACCTGCTCTAGTAACTGAATTATAGCCATACTTTTGATTTATTGAATCTAAAACACTGTCTAATTTTTCTAATTTTTCGGAATTTTCGTTACTAAAAAGTGACATTTGTAGCTCATCTTTTTCTACTAGACCATCAACTCGAACACCTACTAACCTAATTTGCTTTTTTTCTTTTAACATTTCATGAACTAGTGATTTTGCTTTTGCATATATAACTTTTGTACTACATGTTGCTGAATTTAATTTGCTTTGATGCGTCAAATCTTTGAATTCATTAGTTCTTAACTGCACATTTACTACATTAGCCAGCATACCATATTTTCTAAGTCTATATGCTACATGTTCTGTTAAAGCTAGTACTACTTCATCTATCTTTTCTATTTCTGATATATCAACTGGCAAAGTAGTAGAATTTCCTATGCCTTTTGGCTTTTCTACTTTGCTATTTACCTCTGAGTTATCTATTCCATTTGCATATTCCCACATCAAGCTTCCATGTTTTCCAAACTTTTTGATTAATTTTAGCTTATCGGTTTTCGCTAAGTCTCCTATTGTTTTTATTCTCATTGAATCTAATTTAGGTACAGTTTTTCTACCTAACATAAATAAATCTGATACTGGCAAATTCCACATTTTTGATGGTATTTCACTTGGATATAAGGTGTGCACCATGTCTGGCTTTTTAAAATCCGATGCCATTTTTGCTAATAATTTATTGTTTGATACTCCAATATTTACTGTAAAGCCTAACTCTTCTTTTACTCTTCTTTTTATTTCATATGCTTTATCTATTAATTTTGCATTCATTAAATAATTAGTCATATCTAAAAAGCATTCATCTATACTATATCTTTCTATCTTATCTGTATATTCTAATAAAAGATTATATAATTTGTTTGAATATTCTTTGTATTTACTATATGTGCCTTGAAACACTTGTAAACTAGGGCATTTTTGTTTTGCTGAATATATTGTTTCTCCAGTAACTATGCCAAATTCCTTCGCTTTCATGCTTTTGGCAAGTACTATTCCTGACCTTCTAGTTTCATCTCCACCTATTATGGCTGGAATTGTTCTTATATCTATTTTTGAGCCTTTTTTTAGTAGTTCTATTGCTGTCCAACTTAAAAAGGCATTATTAACATCTATGTGTAATATTTGTCTCTCCATAATATCACCTATAAGTATTTTAAAACTTTTGTTTGGTATTGTCAAGGTAGGTGCTAAAAAAACACCTACCTTTTTATATTTTGATATTAATATACTCTATATTTTTTGTATTTCTCACATATATTAATGGTCGTTTTATTATTAATTGCTTTTGTTGGTAATATATATATTTCTTTATTTGTATCAAATTTCATGCTATCTCCTCCGAATATATGTTTGTTTTAATCTCAAAAATAAAAACAAGTTGCCTTGTTTTTATGGTGGGCAGGGATGGATTCGAACCATCGTACCTTAATAAAATTAACTCTGCAAAAACATATATAAAATATGATGATTCGTTACATACATAAATCTTACAAAAATTTGTAAAAAAAATGTGTTTGTATTTTATATATATAAACATTGACTATTTATCAGGTCAAACTTAAGGATTTTTTGGGAATAATATATAGTAATTAATCTATTGAAATTCTAATGCTTTTTACCACATTGTAATCATATTTTGTAATGAATGTTAAGGAGTTTTTTTTCGAACAAGTTAGAAATTATGTGTAGAAACAAATTTTTTGGAATTGCATTTGACATATAGAAAAGATTTGTGTATAATAATTATAGGAAATGAACATACAGAAATGTGTGTTACCACGATATTATGATAAACACTACATTGCCGTCCAAAGCAAAATGTAGTGTTTTTATTTATACCTTATTTGTCAATACTATGTATATAATTGTCAATAAGGCTATATTTATAGTTAAAGAAATCATAAATCCTAAAATTAGGAATAGTAAAAAATCTACCATAAATACCACCTCACTTTCTCATAGCAAATCGCTATGTAGTAAAGTGGCAACACTCACATCTGCTTTTTAGTTCATTTCCTATGCAAGCTACTATACAACATTTTCTTACAATTTACAAGCGAACATTAAAAAATTTTTATTTTTTAATTAGCAATATTTATATTGTAATCATATTTTACAATGAGCGTTCAGGACTTTTCATACATTCAAAAAATCTATAATTCCGTTCATAAATTCACAAAATATCTAATTCGACAAATTATTCATTAATTACTTTATTCACTTCATCTAATTAGTACCATTTTTTATATCTCTTTTTTTAATTTTTAAAATCTATTTATTTTTTATATCTTCAAGCAATTGTAAAACTTCTGAAATAGCTTCCCAAAATAGACAAGAAAACCAAGTTGCGATAACAATCACTATTGCTCCTAATATTGCAAATCCTATTTCGTCTGCTGACATATATATAATTGTAAATATAAATGCTCCTCCATATCCAATAAATTTTAAAATATTTGCTACTATTTTAAATTTATTAGCAATTTTATTTTTTATTGTAGTATTTTCTATCCAAGTATCTTCACTCTGTTCTTCTTCATTGACTTCTAAATCTTTACTATTCTTATATTCTTTATTAGATACATCGTTTTTATATAATTTCGCACCACAATACTTACAAGTAGTTCTTGAGCTTTCATTTTCTTCATAGCATTTCTCACAGACTATAATGTTATTTTCGTCCATTTTTTACACCTCCTATCATTTGACAAAATTCTACTTTTCAAAAATATAATATCATAAAATTTAATTTTTGTACACATTTTGTGTTCTTGTAAATTATTAGTAAGGCACGAAAAAAATCGACCTTTTACAGTCGATTAAATCATTTTTCGTCTGGTGCACTGATAAAAATTTTCACATTGTTTTATTATATATTTTTTTCTAAGTAAAAATGCTATTTTTCTTCTTTTATAGAAATTGAGCCTAAAAATATGTGTGGTTCACTTCTATCAATATAGTAATTTGAAAGGATGCTAGTTTTACCAACATAGATCAAACAATACTCTACTTCATGAGGAGTGGTTAATTGAGATTGGGCATGAATTTTTTCAATTTTATTATATCCAAATTCGTCTACCTCACATATAGCACAACAAAGTACAAAATAATCAAGTCCCATTTCTGTTCTTTCTGTGTAATCACTTATATGAATAGATTGTAAATTATAATCATAGTCAAAAATCATCGTAAGATCAACCTTATCATCTCCAAAAATATAATTTACAAAAACTTCACCTTCAGTTTTATCTGTTCCATATATAATACTATCAAAAGTTAACAAAAAGTCGCGTTGAAAAATTTCAACAAAAGAACTATGAATTTGATCTTCAATTTTTTTTGCATGTTCTAAAAGTGTTTCTTCTTTAAAAAGCAATTTTGCAAGTCTATTACTTTCTGCTTCTATCTGCTTTAGTGTTTCATCAACTTTTTCCTCAATTTCAGGAACAGCAACCTTAAATTGACTATAAGCATTTGAAAAATCTTTAGTAAATTTATTGTAATCATTTGAATAAGCATAATATGAACCAGAAGGATTGATTGAAATGTAATATAAATCACAATATTTATCATACAGATTCAATAATTTATTATATTCATTTTGATAAATTGAATTTTCCTTTTTAGATAGATTATTCATATTTACATCTATTTTTGTTTTACACTCTACAAATTCATCATATAATCCTGAATTTTTATATGAGTCAATAACTTTTAATACTTCGTCCGTAAAATCTTTGTGGCTATATATTGCATCATCCCATGCTTCTAAAATATCTTTGCATAATTCTTCTGAATATTTTTCACGAATATAAATATTTGTTCCTGTTTCTAATAATAATTCTTTGAATTGATGATTACTCTCTTCTACTTGGTTTTTATAACTAAAAAACATCGCTATTATAAATAAAATTAAAGTAGCACTAATCCATACATATTTAATTTTTGTTGGAAATTTAGGAAAATGTTTTAATATTTTGTTTTCAATTAAAGGACATATTAACATAGCTGCAATACCAAATAAAATAGTTCCAATCCAATCCCTATTGCAAATATAGATTATAGTGAATAATATAAATATTATTGTAACAATCCATCTAATAATATTTTTTACTTTATTTGTTTTGTTTATTTTTATATTTGTTTCATTTTCTTCCATCTTTTTCTCCTAGATTCATTGCAATATTATATCCATCAGGATTGTATTTTTCGTCTATAATTTTTTGCTTCATCAAAAAGATTAAATATGACCATTTTTTCTTCTAATGTCATTTCCCACTAGATTAAAACTCGAACTACAAAAGTCCGAGTTTAATATAAGTTTGGTGATAATGACATACATATTTATAACTCGTTAGTACTCTTAACAATTGATACAAATACCAATCAATTTATTTAGATATTAAATTTAATCTACCTTTAAGTTACATTTAACTGATTGTGAATTACTATTTCCATCATATTTTTTAATCGTCATTGTAATTGTATCACTAGTATTCATAAGTCCTATACAAGCTTGAGCCCCAGTACATTTTGCTCCAACAGGTGTCGCTTGTGGATATTTAGTGATGTGTCCTGGATAACTAATAGCCATTTCTCCATTTGAATCTACAGCAGAAGCATCTCCATTTTGACTTAAATCAAAATATAATCCATCCATAAAATCACTTTCATATCCTAAATTTTCGTAACTATATGTAATAATTACAACTTGTTGTGGATTTTCATCAGCGAACTGATTTCTATCAGATGTAGTTGTAACAGAATCTATTGTTAATTTCCATTGACCATCAACAGTCCATGTATCTCCAACATTTAATGTTTGTGTTGCCACAGGTTGTGTGTTATTTCCTTTATTATAATCACTATTACTAGTGATTGTTCCTGTATTATCAGAGCTTGAACCTGAAAATAAAATTATACAACCTAATACTGATAGAATTACACCAGCTATAGCCATCCCTTTTCCTTTTTTCTTAACGATTGAAATAATTCCTAAAACTATTGCAATTACTCCACAAATTAAAGATAAATCTTTAAAAATTGAAAAAGACACTAGAAAACTTATTATTCCTAATATTAAAGACGCAACTCCCATTTTTATACTCCACTCCTTTATATTTAAATAGACTATATCATAAAAAAATTGTAAATTCAATATATTTTGACAAATTTATGCATATTTATTTAGATAAAACTTAATAATATTTAATGGTATTAAGTTATTTATATTTTAACTTTATAATTTATATATAAATAATTTTTAAATTATTTATATATAAATAGAAGGAGGATGTATAATGACTTCTATGGAATTAATAGGTCTTAATACAAAATGGTATAGATATCAAAATAATTTAACACAAGAACAATATGCAAATAAGACAAAATTTAAAATGGCATATATCAGTGTAATAGAAACAGGAAACGCTAATTTAACTTGTAAAAATATTGATTTTATAGCAAAATCCTTTAATATAAAGCCTATTCTTTTATTTGATGAAAAAACAGCAAAATTAGCAAAAAAACTACCTATTCGAGTAGATATGTATAGAAAAATATAATTTTTACTTATAAATGTATAAATTATAGTACTTTTGTTAATTTATATTTTAATTAAAACGACTGATGACCAGTAGTAAACTGCTGGTCATCTTTCATTGCAATTTAACTGTTTTTTTCATCCATTTCATAGCAATCCTTTTTGATTACTTTATAATACTATGAAACTATATTTTATTTCAAAAGTCAATATTATATACACTAAATTATGATTCATTGTAAAAAATTTATTAAAAATATATTAACAGGACTTCGAATTTGCCACAAGTCCTACCTCCCCTATGAGTTTTGACAATTGGCACAAAACTCGTGGGATGACGTAGTACATACATACTGAAAAAAATAATAAAAAATACCATCCTTTTTCAGAATGATATTTCTATTTATCTGTTTTATAGTTCGAACAGATACATTGTTGGTGGGCAGGGATGGATTCGAACCATCGTACTCAAATGAGAACAGATTTCTTACTACTATAGTTTTCACTACCATTTTAAAATGTTTGTAGTCTGGACTTTCTCTTTATCTATATAGATACCAGGTATAAAGTCTCTACACTTGGGATTATTCCCTAGCTCGGGATTATCATCAGCTACACTGTTAAGACTTCCCCGAATTAGCCTAGTTTTCACTATACAATTTCTTGTATAGGCTGCAATTTTTGATTCTTTGATAAAATCAAAGCTTACAGTCTGCCGCCTTTAGCCACTCGGCCACCTACCCATAATATAAAATTTTGCCTTTTCCTCTAGTCGACGAAATTTATTATACTGTTTTTTCACGGTTTTGTCAATAGTTTTTTAAGTATTATTTTTCGCTGCATGTAGGTTAGTCAAACATATGTCACACTTTTTTGAAAAATATATAGTTTGAATACTCTATATTGTCATAACCATTTC
>CANQCG010000004.1 GCA_947589645.1 uncultured Clostridia bacterium | reverse complement strand
ACAATATCATATGAGTCGTTCTCTTTCAATATTTTATTTTCTATTTATGTGTGACATATCTATTTTAAACCTATATTTTTAAGTATTATTTTTCGCTGCAATTTTATAGCAATAAATAATGATTTATTCAAAAATTATAAAATTTAATATATCTTCTTCTGTGATTTGATTATTTTCTAGTCTAGAAATCGTAAGCTTAACATAAAATTATCTATTTTTAGACTAGAAAAACATTAAATCACATAAATAAATATATTTGTTTTGAAAAAACACCCTTTTCTAGTCCGATTCATTTTTTGAATAAATATATTTCTTCCAAAAAACATGGCTTTTCTACAAGCTAGCATTATAAATTTACATAAAAATAAAATGCTAGCTTGTAGAAAAGGGGTGTTTTTGCAAAAGAAATATATAAATCTAAATGTGAAACCACTAGAAAGGGCCTCATTTCGCAAAAGAAATATATAAATTTAAATGTGAAACAACTAGAAAAGGCCTCATTTTGCAAAAGAAATATATAAATCTAAATGTGAAACGACTAGAAAAGGCCTCATTTTAGAAAAGATATATATAATTTTTTAATTTTTCTTTTTTTCTAAATTGTTTTTTTCTATTTTCTTTAATTCAAACTTCGTAATTCCACCATTTAGTCCTACATACTTTCTTTCAATCCTAGGATGTTTAAATTCTTTTCTAACCATATTTAGTATTGCTCGTCCTTTATGAAAGCCATGTATTACCTCTACTACTTTAACATATTCTGGAGCAGTATCAAGTTCCTTCTCCAAATAATATTCGGCTTCTGCAACAGTCATTTCATGTAAATCAACTGTTAGTATTTCTTCTGGTTTTAAAAATATATCATCCATGTTTGTTTGTCTCCTTTTTATAAATTAAACCATAAGTCCAAAATTTTTTCAACTGTTTAATTTATTTGAAAGGCATAACAACAATGCACTGTTACCAATTATTTATTTTCGTAATATTTTTTTAATTATCATAATTCCAAAAGCGATTACTAAACCTGCTATAAAACCTATTCCTATCATCATTATATTTTTATTTATTTTAATAAGATTTATATTTTTTTGTTTGTTTTCTTCCTGTTCTTGTGCCTCATTTTCTGCTGGTTGTTCTTCTTGTTTTAACTCTTCCTCTTTTGTGTTTTGCTCATCTTGAATAGGTTCTTCTATTATTGATTCATCATCAAGTATTGGCTCGGTTGAAGTTATTGGATTTATGTTGTTTGCATTTTGTGAACCGCTTTTTGCTTGATTGCTTGAAGCATTTGAACTTTTTGTGCTACTTGAAGTTGTTTTCTTACTACTTGATTGATTAGTTGAAGGTTTTGAAGTTGTACCTGAACTACTTGTCCCTTGGTTAGTTCCACCATTTGTAGATGGCTTTGGCTGTTCTGCTACAACAGGCTTTGTTACGGTAACGTTTATTGTTTTGGTAAATACTTTTTCTTCTTCTGTTGATGAATCATATAATTCTCCTTGCACAGTAATAGTCGCAGTTCCTTCTGCTTTTCCACTTATTGTAAAGGTTTGTGAATTATTTTCTACCCAAAAGCTTCCACTACTTACAGTTGCAACACTTGTATTTGAAGATGTTACATTAATTCTTCCTGTATGTGTAGAGGCATTTACTGTAATTGTTGCTGCCTTTCCTATTTCTACTGATACGTTAGTTTTTGATACTGTAAAACTTGCTGCTTCGACTTTTGGTATTGGTATTATGGCAATAAGCATAAATGCAGTAATTAAAACCAAAGTTTTTATTATTTTTGTTTTCATCTTAATATTTCCTCCTTAAAATTATTTAAAGTTTTGCATGATATAAATTAAATTTTAGTAGCAAACATAATAAGCTTTAGCTGTTTTAATATACAAATTAAATTTCAGTTCCAAACATTATAAATTTTAGCTGTTTTAATATACAAATTAAATTTCAGTTCCAAACATTATATGATTTTTAATTAAAACATAATCTGTTGGTGATATTTTTCCATCTTTATTAACATCTGCTGACTTTTTTTGTGATTCTTCTTGTAGTATTTCTATTTGCATTATATGATTTTTAATTAGTACATAATCTGTTGGTGATATTCTGCCATCATTGTTTACATCGCCTGCTTTTACACTACCTTGCGCATTTCCTTGTGCATTACCTGGTTCATTTCCTTGCGTATTTTCTTGTGCATTTCCTTGTGCATTACCCGGTTCATTTCCTTGCGCATTTCCTGTACCTTCGTTTTTCGATTTACCTGTGTCTCCACTTTCTTCTTTTCCTGAGCTATTATTTTGTTCTTCTTGCTCAAGCTCTTCATAGGGAATTAGGTATAATTTATATTCCTGTGCATTTTCAAAAGTTTCTCTTGCGACATAGCCAGAAATTCCGGTATTTGATCTTACTTTGTCCCAATATGTTCCGTTTACTTTAGTTTGTGCTTTTTCGATTCTTGAGACTATTTCTCCTCCATTTAACCAGCCTATAGTTTGATTTCCTGAAGGGGCATTTCTTATTCTTAATGTTCCGTCTACATTTACTTTTACTAAATCATCAGCTTGTGAATATTGTAAATTAGGCTCAGTTGCGGTAAACTGTGGCATATTGTCATATACTGGTATTAGAAAATTATAAGAATTATCTAGAGTTTGTAGTTCGTTTACTACTTTTGTAATCTTAGAAGCCTCGTTTTTAGCAGCTAATAGGTTTTGCATATATTGATGTGAATATAAACTTCCATCTGAATTTTCTACATCAAATTTTTGTAAGTATAAAGTGTTTTGACCTCTTGCTATGTAATTTTTCGCTATTATACTTGTTCCTCCTCTTATTGAAGATGCTAAACTTGTCCAACCTTCGTCATATGCTCTTTTCAAGCCATTTAACACTACATCTGCTCTGGTATTTCCTGTTGCTCCAATATTAAATGCATTGTAATAGCCAGCATATTTTCCATTATAACCATGACCATTTACTAATTCTGTTCCTGATTTTCCTTGCTCTTGAATTAATCTTGCTATTATATAATATGGATTTACATTATATGTTTTTGCTGAATCTATTATTGCATTTATCACACTGTTATTATTTAAATATGTACCATTTATCATTTTTTGTATTTGGTCATAATTATAATATGTATATGTAAGCTCTAAAAATTGAAATATGCTCTCATCATCTAAAAAGTTTCTAATGTCCATCATGTATTTAATAGCACTTTCTGAAGCACATATCCAAGACCCTGTATCATAAGTTTCTAAACCACATATAGAGCAAACCCATTTATTGTTATATGTATTGCTATTGGCAGGAATTAAGTTACTTGGCGTAGCATGATGACCTTTATATTCGTTTTGAATTACATCATACCAGTCTAAGCCTGTATATAATATTTTAAAATTCCAATTAGGATGTGCTGTTTTTAAGCTAGTTATTGCTTCCTTTATTCCTGGATATTTTAAAGTATCTATTTCATCTATATTACTGCTTACAATTTGAGTTATAGCATGCTGTTTAGGCGTAATCGTAAGGCTCAATAAAAAAACACATATTCCAAAGAATACTAGGATTCTTAGTGATATGCGTTTTACTTTTTTACTCATACCCATTCCTCCTTAGTTAACTTTTCTACTATATTATAGCATTTATGTTAACTAAGTAACAATGGTAATTTATTGTATTTTCTCTTCATTTTCCTCTTTTTGTCCATTATACTCATTTACTAAGTACAATGGTCTATGCTTAGTTTCTACAAATATTCTTCCTAAATATTCTCCTAAAATGCCAAATAGCAATATTTGTATTCCCGAGAAAAATAATATTAATAATATAATTGCCTGAAATGCTTGTATTGGCATGTTTACTACAAAACATTTTGCAATTACATAAATAAAATATACTCCAAGCATTATAAATGTAGGGATACTTATATATGTAGCTAACCTAAGTGGAGATGTTGTAAAAGATGTTATTCCATCTATAGCTAGGTCAATTAACTTTTTGTAATTCCACTTTGTCTTTCCTGCTACTCTAGGGTCTCTATCATATAAAACTTCTTTCTTTTTGTAACCTATCCAGCTAAACATAGATTTTGTACATCTTTGAGATTCTCTTAATTTTCTTAATGCATTTGCACATCTTCTATCTAATAGTCTAAAGTCACCTGTGTCTTTTTGTATTTCCATTCCGGCTACTTTTTGCAATACCTTATAATACATTTTTGAAGTAAATTTTTTTAAGAAAGTCTCACCTTTTCTTGACCTACGCTTTGCGTATACATCATCATAGCCTTCTTCCCAATATTTTACAAAATCTAGTATTAATTCTGGTGGATCTTGCAAGTCTGCATCCATGAATATTACAGCATCACCTGTTACATAATCTAGCCCTGCAATCATTGCAATTTCTTTACCAAAATTTCTAGAAAAGTCTAAGTATGATATTCTATTATCCATTTGCCTTTGCTGTTTTATTATTTCTAATGTATTGTCTTTGCTTCCATCATTTACAAATAAAATCTCGAATTCATAATTTTCTAATTGATTCATTAAATTATTTAATCTTTCAAATAAAAATGGTAATGATTCTTCTTCGTTGTAAACTGGTATTATAATAGATATCTTTTTCATTTTTTACATTACCTCCTTTTCAATACTTTATTTTAATTTGTCTTAACTCATATCTTAAATTTGCTATGATACTTCGCTTTCGCTATTTGTTTTTTTTAATTATAAATTTACTAATATCTTTAGTTTGCTATGATACTTTGCTTTCGCTATTTGTTTTTTTAATTATAAATTAACTCATATCTTAAATTTGCTATGATACTTTGCTTTCGCTATTTGGCTTTTTAAAAATTATAAATTTGCTAAAAATATAATTTACAATTATAACAACTATATTGGCTATTAATTTAATAATTAGTTCATTCATTTTTAATAAATTTACAAATAAATATAAGATAATTTCCTCTAATGCTAGTGAAAAAACTCTAGCAAACCCAAAAGTGCTGATTTCTTTTATTAGAACATTAGCTTTAAAACTCTTGCTCTCAAAAACGAATAATTTGTTTGCAAAATATGCTACTATAACTGTTATAATCCAAGCAATTATATTACTTACATGAATGTCCAAAAGCAAAAGTTGTGATAATATTGCAAATAAAGTGTAATTTATAATTGTTGTTAATACCCCAATAATTAAATATTTTATTACTTCTTCATACTTTTTTAATAATTCTTTAATCTTTATCATTACGTTTCCTCTAATTTTTATCTTTTATTTTATTATATTGCATTATATCGCTTGCTTTATATCGCTTGCCTTATATCGCTCGCTTTATATTCCATTTAGCAAATATGGAATTGTTTTATTTATTCAAATAATTCTCCTATTGATGTGCCCTCGTTAATTCTTTTGATCGCCTCGGCAAATAATGGTGCTATGTCTAATACTTTTATTTTATCTATTTTTTTGTTTTCGGTTAAAGGAATAGTATTAGTAACTACTAATTCTTTTATATTTGATTTTTTTATTCTTTCAATTGCTGGTCCGGAAAGTACTGCATGTGTACATCCAACATAAATATCTTTTACTCCGGCTCTAGTAATTACTTCTACTGTTTCAGCGATAGATCCAGCTGTATCTACTTCATCATCAAATACTATGGCATTTTTATCTTTTACATCTCCTATTACATTTGATGCAATAGCTGAATCGTTATTTCCATCTCTTCTTTTATCTATTAAGGCTATTGGGCAACCAAAATGCTGAGCATATTTGTATGCCTTTTTTGAACTTCCTGCATCTGTAGCCACAATTACTTTGTTTTGTATATTTTTTTCATCGAAATATTTTTCTAGCAGGAATCTGCCTGATAATATATCGCAATTTATCTTAAAATACGCTTGAATTGAGGGATTGTGTAAGTCACATGTAAGTACTCTATCTGCACCAGCTGCTTCAATTAACTGCGCTAAAAGTTTTGCTGTTACTGGTACTCGTGGTTGGTCTTTTTTATCTGATCTTGAATAGATATAATATGGAAGTACTACAGTTATCCTTCTTGCAGCAGCTCTCTTTATAGCATCTAATGTTATTAGTAATTCCATAATTCTTTCATTTACTGGTGGCTGTGTAGTTTGAATTAAGTAAACATCTTTATCTCTTACTGTTTCTAATATTTGGACAAAATTATTGTCATTTTTAAATTTCATCCTGTTTATTTTTCCTTTTTCGATTTTTAAATTGCTACAAATTTTGTCAGTAAAATCCTCTGCTGAATCACTACATGCAAAAATTTTTACATTCTCCATTTTTTACCCCATTCTTTCTATTTTATTATAGTTCCTCTGCAAATCCTTTTTGTAATTTTCTAAATATAAAATATCCTACTACACAAATTACAACTGATAATATAAATACTACTCCTAGATTTGCTAGGTTTGGCATAGTTTGATTATAAAAAATTGCTCTGTAACCATTAATTATATGAGTCATTGGGTTTAAATTTAAAACTGTTCTAAAAGGTTGTGCTATGGTATCTCCACTATATACTATAGGTGTTGCATAAAACATTACTTGCAAAATAATTTGTACAAAATGCTCTAAATCTCTAAAATAAACAGTGAAAGAAGATAGCATAAATGATATTCCTAATTGGAAAATATATTGAATTATCAATACTAAAGGGAAAAATATAACATATTTTGTTAACCCCAAACCATAAATAAAGCAAAATGCAATAATTAGTAATGTGGAAATAAGGAAATTGACCATTGCACTTGTTACTACTGAAATTGGCAATATTTCTCTTGGGAAATATACTTTTTTTACAATGTTTCCATTAGATATTACTGTCCATGATGATTGAGATACTGAAGTTGTGAAAAATGTCCATGGAATTAAGCCTACACATACGAAAATTACATAATATGGTTGTGTGCTTCTTAATATTAATGGAAATATAAGAGCATATACTAATAGTTGTAATAATGGGTTTAAAAATGTCCATACTACACCTAATACTGAGTTTTTATATTTGCCTCTTATTTCTTTTTTTACATTATTTTTTAATAATTCTCTATAATTGTAGATATTTTTAAATACATTCATCTCTGTTTTTTCTCCTATTTAAATTTATTGTGTTTCTTTTACATATTCTTCTATAACTTCTTTAACTTGTCCATCTTTTTTGATGACTCCATTATGTAGCCATACAGCTCTTGTACAAAATCTTTTTACAGAGCCAAGTGTATGAGTTACGAATACTATTGTTTTTCCTTCTTCTTTTAATTCTTCGATTTTCTTAAAACATTTTTCTTGGAAATGTTGGTCTCCAACAGAAAGTATTTCATCTATTAACAATATTTCTGCATCTACATTTATAGCGACTGAAAAGGCTAGCCTCATATACATTCCAGATGAATATGTTCTTACAGGGTTGTCTATAAATTCTCCTAATTCTGAAAAATCAATAATTTGTTGCAATCTCGCATCTATTTCTTTTCTGGTTAAACCGAATATTGATGCATTAAAATAAATATTTTCTCTTCCAGAAAAGTCTTGATGGAAGCCTGCTCCTAATTCAAGTAATGAGGTTAATTTCCCTTGAGTTTCAACTTTTCCCTTGGTTGGGTATATAATTTTTGTCATTAGTTTTAGTAGTGTTGATTTTCCACTACCATTAACTCCTATTAAACCTACTACTTCTCCTTTTTTTATTGTTAAATTTATATTTTTTAAAACTTCTCTTTCTTCTTTTTTGCCTTTTCCTAATCTAATTAGCCTTTCTTTTATAGTGTTTGCTTTATCATAATATACTGTAAAATTTTTATATAAATCTTTTACTTCTATAGCGATATTTTTATCCATTTTTAAATGATTTGTTCTCCCTTCTTTGTTTTATTTACTAATTTTTTCATTTATTTTTTCAATTTGTTCATATCTTAGTAAATTTAATTCATAATTTTCTTTGTTTTGTCTTGTAACTGTGTCTAATATGATTCCACATTGAAAAGATAATACTGAAAGTATCATTACTCCAGTGGCTAGAATTGCTGATGGCACTTTAGTAATATAAGCTGTTTTAACGAACTCTATAAGTACAGGCATGCCTATAAGTAATCCAATTAAAAATAATATTAATGATATTGTACCAAAAAATTTAAATGGTTTATAGTCTTTAAACATTTTTAAAATAGTTTTTACAACTTTTATTCCATCTCCGACAGTATTAAGCTTTGAAAAGCTTCCCTCTGGTCTATCTCTATATATAATAGGAATTTCTTTAATGATGTATCTTTTGTCTAATGCATATAATGACATTTCTGTTTCTATCTCAAATTTTCCACTTAATACTGGCATATTTTTTACGAATCTTTTATTAAAAACTCTATAACCTGTCATTATGTCTTTTAAATCTGTTTTAAATAAAAGATTTATAGATTTTTTTACTAGGCTATTTCCAAATTCATGGAATGGTCTTTTATTTTCTTTTTTATAAGTACCATTTGAAAGTCTATCTCCTATTGCCATATCAGCTTTTCCTGAGCTTACCTCTTCTATTAATTTGTGTACAAATTCTGCTGGGTAAGTATCATCTCCATCAACCATTACATATATATCTGCATCTATGTCTCTAAATTGTGACCTTACTACATGACCTTTTCCTTGTTTATATTCATTTATAACGATTGCTCCATTTGCTTTTGCTATTTGCTCAGTTTTATCTTTTGAGTTATTATTATACACATAAATATCTGCTTTTGGCAATTCTTTTTTGAAATCTTTTATTACTTTTTCTATAGTTAATTCTTCGTTATAACAAGGTATAAGTACTGCTATTTTCTTATTTTCTTCCATTAATTATTCTCCCTTCTTCTTAAAATTTAGTGCTATATATAATGGTAGGGTTGTAAATATTGGATATGCATATCTAAATTCACAAAATACAGGTGATGCTATCATGGTTAACCATAGTATGAATATTGGTAAATAAATTAGAATGTTTTTATATTCTTTTAAATATATTTTATATGCTAAACAAGTTACTAATACCCAAAATGCTAAACCTAGACTGAAGAACATAGTTATAAGCACTTCGTCTTTTGAATCAACTAATGTGGTTGCAAAATCTACTAATCTTGAATTAATTATAGGCGTTTGCTCTATTCCCATAGGTGCATCTTGATCATCCATAGTAACTGTAAAAATTGCACCATTTTCGGCTTCGACATAATAATATCCATATGAGTTTGATATAAATGATTCTACATATTCTTTTGGATATTGTGCCAATAACTGTAGCCATAATTTAATAAATTGTAGTTTATTTTCGTTAAAATATTCTACATTAAATTTGAATTTTACTGGGTCAGATAGAATTGGATTGTAATTATCTCCTATATTTTTTACATTAAAGAATTTATTTATAGTGTTTAAAGTGTCTTCTCCTAATTCTTCTCTATGATTTTTTTCGACTCTTGCAATTTGTTGTACTGGGATAGATAGCATTTCTGATACTGAGCCTTTTGTAATATTTAATATATTATATATCAGTACATTGCTAAGCATATATAAAACAATTACTGATAAAAATAGTGATACTGTTTTTTTCCAGTATTTTCTTAATGCTATTATTATAAAAGGCATTGAAAGTATAACGGCATATAGTCCATTATGACGTAAAAGTATTGTAAGCATTGATATTATAATGTATAAAGCAATATTTGATTTTTTACTAAAGAACTTATCTGTATTAAATACTAATTCTTTATACATTATTATTAATAATGGGATAACTCCTGAAAACAAAACATCTTTCCACATAGTTATACTATACATTGCATTTACAGGGTAAAACATATAGTAAAGTAGAATAATTACTCTAACTATTTTTGAAGTTCCATTGTTTTTTAAGTATTTTAACACACATGCATCTATAATAGCCATTAGTAGCATAGATGCTAAAGTATATAATGCTATACCTGTATTTATATTATGGAATAATTTTAATCCTAAGTTAACAAATATTGCAATTATTGCTGTATGTGTTATTGGATGATGGTTAGAGAGTTTACTTGTTCCTATAGCCATTTCTATTTGCCAACATGAATCTGGTGTAACTATTCCCGGATAATATCTTAAGAAATATGGTAACCAAGCTATAAAAATTAATATTACACATACTATAAAGCTGACTTTTGAATTTGATAAAAATTTAATAATTATGTTATCTTTTTTGCTGATTTCTTTTTCTTTTATATTACTACAATAGTCAAAAAATGAAAATACTAAATGCACAATAATCATTGCCATACTGTAATAGCCTAAAATATTAATTGGTAGCCATTTATTAATTATATGATTTAAGGTATAATCTGTATTTATGCTATTTACTACTACCTCTACAATGGCAAATGCTATTGAAATTATAGAACTTATGAGCATTTTCCTTTTGTCTGTATTTTTTAGTATTTGTTGCATCACAAATATGCCTGATATAAATATAAAAAGAAATATCACATTGTTTCCATGAATTCCAAAATTGTGCCAAATAAAAATTGTTAAAATTCCAGACAGTATTGTTAAAATTAAATTTTTTTTCATTTTATTGATTACCTCTTTATATTTTTAAAAACTCTTCAACTGTTTTTTTTGCTTGCTTTGAATATTCTATTTTCCACTCTTTATACAATTGTAGAATTTTGTCTTTATTTTCTAACGCGAATTTCATTTTATTATGTATTTCCATAATGTCATCTTCTTTATCTACAACTAGATATTTTTCGAGTTCGGTTCCTTCAAAATAATGGTGATTATTTCCTGTTATACATATTGTTCCCAATTCTAAACTTTCTAATGGTATTAGTGGAGCACATTCTGTAAATGTTACATATACATTTATATCGTTTCGTGCCATTCTTGCATATAGCTCTTCTTTTGATACAGTGTTTTCTTCTCCTGTTAAATTAATGTCATATCTTCTTGCTATTGTAGAAATTTTATCATTTATTGGTACGCAATCTAATTTAACATTTTTAAATAAGCTGATTGCACTTAGCTGATTATATGTATTTTTTACCCATCTGTCTCCAGAAGCATACAAGCCTACTCTTAACTCTTCATTTTCTTTTTGTTTAGGAATATATTGATCTTTGTTTTCTATTACTATATCGTTCATCACAAAACTTGCATTATATCCTTTTGCTTTATAAAATTCATATAAACTCTTTTTTACAAAACCTAATTCATCGACTTTTCCATTTTGGTATAAGTCTAACATAATATTAAATACATTCCAGTCATAACACTCTGATAGTAAGGCATTTCCGCCATGTATTAATAATTTGACTTTTATTTTAGGGTTGATCTTTTTTAATGCCACAATTATTTTTTCCCATCCATTTGCAAATGCATTAAATATTACTAGCTCTTTACCAGCATTTGCAATAGCCTGTGCTATCATCTCTGCCTCTTTTTCGGTATATTGTTCTCTTAGTTCTATCATGTTGTCTGCAAATGTATATTTAGTTGAGTTTTTTACTCCTATCCATTCTGGATGGCATATTGCAATATATTTTTCTTTTTTAGTTTCTAATTCTTTTGTGATTCTAGCTACTCTCTTTTTTCTATTAATATAAATTGAATATTTCATTCCAAAATATAAATAAATGCTTTTGATTTTATTTATTACTTTAGCTTTTAAATCTCCTATTTTATTAATTAATTTATTTAATATTCCTCCAAATCTTAAGCCTAATTTTCGATATAAATATATTGTTCTTCTTTCTCCTGGGCTTGTCCATGTTCCATTAAATAAATGAACCATACATGTATTTTCTGTATATATTTTTTCTGAATAGTTATAACTTAAAGGGTAAAAATACTCTCTTGGATATACATATATTTTTTGGTCATATATTTTTATTCCTTGGTTATTTATTTCTACTGGATATTTACTTAAAATTTTTGTTATTATTATTGGGTTGGCATAATTGTAAATACTTTGAATATAAAAATGTTCTAAATTATTATAATATTCTAATATTTCTTTTAAATACTTACTATTCTTCTCTTTTACGCCTATTACAGCTGTTCCCATATAGCCACTGTCTTCAAAGCCTAAAAACATATCTTTGTCTACAATATGTGAAACATCTTTTATAATTTTCATGTCTGTATCCAAATATATGCCACCTTCATTATATAAGGCATATATTCTTGCATAATCACTAACAAAAGCCCATTTTTTACTTTCATAAGCTTCTTTAACAAATGGGCATATATTAACGTCAAAATTTTGCTCATTCCACTCTTTTATTTCATAGTCTGGCAACATTTTTTTCCATGTTTTTATACATTTTTTAACATCTCGTGGTAGCTTTTTTCCTCCAAACCAACAGTAATGTATCTTTTTTTCCACAAATATTCCTCCTAGATTATTTATTATTTTTATTGTTACGTGTATTGTATTTAAAGTTAATATCAGTTTTTCAATATACTTCAAAAAAATATTATTGTCAATTATTCATCTAAAGTTTTAGATCTTCTTTTATTTTTGTAGTAGAAATTTCAGGTGTACGTGGTAAATAGATTACTTCGCATAATTCTCTTAAATAGTCATATTGCCCTAACCAATCTTCTGAACTTACTAAAATGTCAACATTATATTTGATTATATCTTCTCTTTTTTGTTCAAAACTAGTTTGTTCAATTACTAAATCTACATATCTAATTGCTTCTATCATAGCTTTTCTTTTTTCATATGGGAAATATGCTTTTTTTCCTTTTTGTTCATTAAACTTGTCATTTGATACTCCAACAACAAGAAAATCTCCCATTTGTTTTGCTTTTTTTAAGAATTCTATATGACCATAATGCAATAAATCAAATGTTCCATAGGTTAATACTGTTTTCATTTCTTAACCCCTTTCTTTATTTTTTGTACAAGATTGAATAATTTCCAAGAACGAGAATTAAATATTATGTCTCTTTCTTGATATAGCTTCGTAAGTTCTTCTGAAAGTTCATAATTTTGCTTATTTAATAAATCTATCTGTTCTTTGTCTTTTTCTTCGTTTTCTACTAATTGCATATTTTTCTTTGAAAGTTTACTGATTATTGAAGCATAAGGTTTATGCTTTATTTTAAATGTATTTGTATCAAAGAAATATTCAAATATATCTTTTGCAATATTTGAAACATCTTTATTAAACATTAAGTTTCTAAAGTTTTGCCTTTCTTTTTGATAATAGGTATTATTATTTAATAATTCTAAAATATTATTTTTTAATTCTTCTAAATTTAAAGCTGTTGGACCTGGAAACCATATATTAGAATCTTGTAAGATAATCCCTCTGTTTTTAGTGTATTCTTTAATATCTTGATGCAAAAATAAAACCGGTCTTTCTAATAATAAGTATTCAACATAAACAGAAGAATAATCTGCAATTAATAAATCTGCTGAATTTAATATTTCATAAATTGTGATATTTTCTTTTTGCAACTCTTCTTCGTTAAGTATTAATATGTTTTCACTTTTTATCTCATTTATTTCATTCATTTCTGTTGGATGCTTTTTCATAACTAGTAAAAAATTATTTTGCTCTAAAAATTTGATTAGTTCTGATTCTTCATAATGTTTTATATTTAGAATATTGTCTTCAAATATGTTTTTGCTATCTTTTCTATTACATCCATTTCTAAAGGTAGGAAGATAAAAAATTATTTTATTAAATTTTTCTAAATTTAATGACGTAAATTTTTGTAAATTTGCTTTCCCATCACTTTTTAATAGATATTCGTCTCTTGGGTATCCTAGTGGAAGAACATTTTGTGAATTAATATTAAAAACCGATGAGAAGATTAATTGTGCAAATTCAGAAGGTACTAGCACAAAGTCTGTTTTCATTTGTGCTAATTCATAATAATCTGTGTCCTGCTCTGCAAAGTTTTCAATAGGTAATAAATATCCTTTTTTCTTTGGGCTTGAACCATGCCACATGTTTACATAAATTTGATTCTCTCTTTTTTCTCGCAGTAATTCGCCATTGGTATCAAAGATTATATCTATATTTTGCATAATTTGCTCATATTCTTGACTTTTGTATAAAACAAATTTTACGTTTATATTTTTTAAAATATCACTTGAATCTTCATTATATATTACCCAAATTAACTCAAATTTTTCGGAATAATTTTTTGCTATATATTCATATAGTGCTTTTGGATTTCCAGAAAAATCTGGAAAACTTGAAAATAATATATTAATTTTATTTGGCATAGGCTTCACTCCCTATTAATTTTTTTGCAGTATATCCTTGCGTTAAGCAGTTATGGCTGTTTCACAGACTCCACTACCTATTAATTTTTTACAGTATATCATAATTAATAAAAAAATGCTACACATTAGGTAAAAACGCTTAATATTTTTATGTATTTAGTTTTTATTTTTTTAAGCTCAAAATTATGTGTATTGGTTACTAATTTTTAAGCCCAAAATTATGTGTATTGGTTGCTAATTTTTAAGCCCAAAATTATGTGTATTGGTTACTAATTTTTAAGTTAAAAATTTATGTGTAGAAAACATGTTTTTACTTAAAAGATATTTTTGTTTTTAATTTTCCTGGTAAGAATAAAATTGTAAATAGAATTTTATTTAAGTTGCTATTAATTTGCTTTATTTTAGGCTTCGCATTTGTTATTGTCAAAAATAAAATATAATGCTTTATAGCATATAAACGCTTATTCCAAGTAACTCCCTTAAAATCTTTTTGCAAAATTTCTTCAAAATATTTTAAATAACCATAAGGGCTATTTTTAAAAGTTTTTAATATATTAGAAGTATACCCATCTTTTTGATAATCACCTATTATTATCGGTTTATTTACACATTTCATTTTAAAATTTTCGTCTATTTTATGGTACATTCTTGCTTCTGTTATAAATTTTTCATTATTTTCTAGTTCATGTTTATATCGTTTTCTAACATCTGCATAATAGACTAAAATTTTTTCACCAGTCGCCTTTTCCTTAAAATATAAATCAAACATAGTGCTAAACTCATTTTTAAAGCTTGTACCATCTACTGTTCCATCTTGTTTATTTTTTAAAAAGCATATTGCATATAATCCTTCTTTGGAAGTTATTTGAAACTCTTCTTTTATTATTTTAAATGCATCTTGTGTAAAGTAATCGTCCGAATCGCAGTCTACAACTAAATCTCCAGTTACAAATTGCATTAAATTATTTATGGCCGACATTTTTCCTTGATTTTGTTGATAATTATATTTTATCTCTATTTGTTTCTGATTAATGAATTCTTGTACCTTATTAGAAGTATTATCTGTTGAACCATCATCCATTATGAGCCATTCCACATCAAGTCCACTTTCTAAATTTTCTAAAATGCTGTTATATAATTTTTCTAAGAATGTGGCTCTATTGTATGTTGCAGTTAGAATTGATAGTTTCATAAGCTATCACCATTGTTAGTGCAATACTAACTTTTTCCTTTCTTACATTTTTAATTTTGTAATACTCTTTTTACTTGTTCTATAATTTTTAATTTTCTAATTTTCTTTTTACTTGCTCTATAATTTTTAATTTTCTAATACTCTTTTTACTTGATTTATTATTTGCTCATTGTCATAATTGTTGCTACTTGAAGCTTCTTTTACATATTTTGAATGATTTTGTAAAATGTCCTTTAGACCCTCATATATGCCTTGTTCTGAATTTTCAAATACTTTGCTTCTATTATAGTCTTTAATAGTTTCTTTTGCAGCAGTATCTGTTATAAGTATATATTTGCCTAATATTTTTGCTTCTACTATTGTCATTGGGTAACCTTCATAATTTGATAATAAACATATATAATCTGCTTTTTTCATGTATGGATATGGGTTTTCTTTTTTGCCTAATAGCTTTACTGTTTCGCTACAGTTTTCATCTTTTATGGCTTGCTCTAAATTTTGCTTCTCAGGACCTTCTCCTATTATATACAAATTGTGTTTTAACCCTTCTTTTATTAATTTTGAATGTACTTTTATTAGTCTATCTAATGCCTTTTGTGGTACTAAACGTGCTACTGTTAATAAATTGATTTCGTTTTCATTAAATTCTGTTAGGGTTTGCTCGTTTGCTGTTTCTTCACTAGTTTGCGTTATTGCTTGACTGTTTGCTCTTTGGTTATTACTTTCTGATACAACTTGCTCGTTTGCTTTTTTTAAGACTTGCTCTTTATCAATGTAATTGTAGATTACTTGCTTTTGCGCTTTGTTTTCTGGGTAGCATTGTTTAAAGCTTTCTAGGTTATTTTGGCTTACAAATATTAATTTACTAAATTTATTATATAATTTGCTGTCTATTTTTCTTTTTAATTTTGCTTTTATGCCATTACCAAATACTTGGGCAATATCGTTATGTACCCAAGCAATTTTTTTATTAGTCTCTTTTCCACATGAAAAGATCCTTGTAATTGGTCCCTCTAAAAATGCTACTTCTACATCATATTTATTTTTTATGAATTTTTTATAAATTGATAATTTTCCAAGTAGAATTTTTAGAGGTATTATTACTTTTCTTTGCAATTTATTTAATTCATTAAATTTGTGGTTATATATACTTTGTATTTTTATATTTGGTGATAATTGCTTTTCAAATTCTCCTTGTCCATATATTGTAAATATAGTTATTTTATATTCTTCTGCCTTACTTAGTTCATTTACTAAGTCTACAAGTACTCTTTCTGCTCCTCCTAGTGTTAAACTAGTTATTCCAAATACTACTTTTTTCATTTTCATAGTTTTCCTTTCAGGTTATACTATTTTTATAATGATTTATTTTCTATTTCTTTTAGTAATTTGTTTTTAAATTCTTCAAAGCTCATTTGTCCAATGTCTCCATCTTTTCTTGAACGAACTGCGACTAAGTTTTGCTCTACTTCTTTTGCTCCAACTACTAACATATATGGCACTTTTTCAAGTTGTGCTTCACGAATTTTATACCCTACTTTTTCGCTTCTTGAATCTACTTCTACTCTTATTTTTAGACTTCTTAGTTCAGCCTCTAATTTTTTAGCATATTCATGCTGAGCATCTGTTATTGGTAAAATTTTTACTTGCATTGGTGCAAGCCATAATGGAAATGCTCCTTTTGTTTCTTCTGCTAAGAATGCTATAAATCTATCTGATGATCCTAGAATTGCTCTATGAATAACTATTGGTCTATGTGCCTTTCCGTCTTCGCCAATATATTCTAGTTCAAATCTTTGAGGTAATAAAAAGTCTAATTGACATGTTGATATTGTTACATCATGTCCTAATGAAGTTTTTATTTGAACATCTAGTTTTGGTCCATAGAACGCTGCTTCTCCCTCTGCTTCGTAAAATTCTAGACCTAACTCAGTTAGTATTTGTCTTAATTCATTTTCAGCCTTTTCCCACATTTCGTCATCATCAAAATATTTGTGCTTATCGTTTTTATCTCTTAAAGATAATCTAAATTTATATTCTTTAAATCCAAAGTCTTCATATACTGAAAGTATTAATCTTACTACTTGCTCTATTTCTGATTTTATTTGCTCTGGTGTTACGAAAAGATGAGCATCATTTTGACACATTTGGCGAACTCTTTCTATTCCACAAACTGCTCCACTTGCCTCATATCTAAAGTCATTTGCAAGTTCACCAATTCTTATCGGTAAGTCTCTATAAGAATGCATTTTGTTTTTGTAAATTAACATATGATGTGGACAGTTCATTGGTCTTAAAACTAATTCTTCGTTTTCCATTTTCATTACTGGAAACATGTCTTCTTTATAGTGATCCCAGTGTCCACTTGTTTTGTATAATGAGACATTTGCAAGTGATGGTGTATATACATGTAAATAGCCTAATTCAATTTCTTTGTCTTGAATATATCTTTCAAGCAATCTTCTTATTGTTGCTCCATTTGGTAAATATAGTGGAAGACCTGCTCCTACTAATTCATGTGTCATAAATAATTCTAAGTCTTTTCCAATTTTTCTGTGATCTCTTTCTTTTGCTTCTTCTAATAATTGTAAATATTCATCTAAGCTACTTGATTTTGGAAATGATATTGCATAAATTCTTTGTAGCATTTTGTTTTTCTCGCTACCTCTCCAATATGCTCCTGAATTATTTAATATTTTTATTGCTTTTACTTTTCCTGTACTTGTTAGATGTGGTCCTGCACACAAATCTACAAAATCACCTTGTTTATAAAATGAGATTTGTTCACCTTCTGGTAAATCTTTTATTAATTCTACTTTGTAAGGCTCACCTTTTGACTCCATAAATTTAATTGCTTCTTCTCTTGGAAGAGTAAATCTTTCGATAGGTAAGTCTTCTTTAATTATTTTTTTCATTTCTTCTTCAATTTTTGTTTTGTCTTCGTCATTAAAAGTTTTTTCTGTATCGAAATCATAGTAAAAACCTTCATCTATTGCTGGACCTATTGCAAGTTTTACATTTGGAAACAATCTTTTTACAGCTTGTGCCATTATGTGTGATGTTGTATGCCAATATGCTTTTTTTCCTTCTAGGCTACTTTCAAATGTGCAAATGTTTAATGAGCAATCGTTTTCTAAGACATATCTTAAGTCTTTTACTTCTCCATCTACTTCTGCACATGTTGCCATTCTTGCTAATCCTTCACTGATTTTTTTTGCGACATCTAAAATTGCCGTTCCTTGTTCTACTTCTATTATAGAACCATCTTTTAGTGTAATTTTAATCATAAAAATTCCCCCTTAACAAACTAACAAAAGCACCCCTACAGATGCTTTTGCATCTATAGGAGTGCTAACTTATCTATTTTTATTTTAGCACGGTTCCATCCTAATTTTTACTTAATTTAGATTATAACGTATTCTTCACGCTTGGCTTGTATACACCAAGAACTTTAAGAGGTAGTTTTTCAAATACGTTTGCTTTAAATAGCTCTCAGCCTATGACTATTTTCTCTGTAAGTAACCTGTATTTTACTTGTCTCTTACTTGTTTTTATATTACACTTACATAAAGTAGTATAACATCATTATTGATTGTTGTCAATTATTTTTATTTGCACTTGATAAAATTTTAAATCTTCTTTTAGAATTTATATTTGTTCTTGTATGATTTAACCCTTTTTTAGTCTAGAAATCGTAAGCTTTACATAAAATTATCTATTTCTAGACTAGAAAAACATTAAATCACATAAATAAATATATTTGTTTTGAAAAAACAGCCTTTTCTACTCCGATTCATTTTTTGAATTAATATATTTCCTCCAAAAAACATGGCTTTTCTACAAGCTAGCATTTTATTTTTATGTAAATTTACAATGCTAGCTTGTAGAAAAGGGGTGTTTTTGAAAAAGATATATTAATTTCTCCTCTATTTTATTATTACTTTTTCATCTTCTACATCAATAATAGCCTTCTTTTCAGGAATTATTTTGCCATCTAAAATCCCTTCTGCTAAAGTATCTTCTAAAAGATTTTGAATTGTTCTTCTAAGCGGTCTTGCACCAAAAGCTTTGTCTGTTCCTTTTTGAGCAATTAAATCTTTGAAACTCTCAGTTACTTCTAAATTTATTTTCTTTTCTTTTAATCTTTGCATTACTTGATTTATCATAATATCTATAATTTGTCTTATTTCTTGTTCATTTAATTTTTTAAATACTATAATTTCATCAATACGATTAATAAATTCTGGCCTTAATTCTTTTCTTAAAATTCCCATTACTTCTTTTTTTATTTCTTCATATTCTTTTTTGCTTTCATCTCTTTGGGCTTCATTTGCAAAGCCAAATGTTTTTTTATCAGTAATCAATCTAGCTCCAATGTTTGAAGTCATTATAATAACCGTATTTTTAAAGTTTACTGTTCTACCTTGGCTGTCAGTTAATCTGCCATCTTCTAATATTTGTAAAAGCATGTTCATTACATCTGGATGAGCCTTTTCTATTTCGTCAAATAATATTATTGAATAAGGTTTTCTTCTAATTTTTTCGGTAAGCTGACCTCCTTCATCAAAGCCAACATAGCCTGGAGGAGAACCTATTAATTTTGATACTGAATGTGCTTCCATATATTCAGACATATCTATTCTTATAAGTGCATCTTCGTTTCCAAATAGCACTTCTGCTAAGGCCTTAGAAAGTTCTGTTTTTCCGACGCCTGTTGGTCCTAAAAATAGAAACGAACCTATTGGTCTTTTTGGATCTTTTAGACCAACTCTTCCTCTTCTTATTGCCTTACTTACCGCTTCAACAGCTTCCTCTTGCCCTATAACTCTTTTATGCAAACTTTCTTCTAAATTTTTTAATTTTTCATTTTCATCTTGCGTTATTTTTTTTGCTGGTATTCCTGTCCATGAAGATATAACTTCTGCAATGTTTTCTTCAGTTATATCTATAACAGATTTATTGTTTTTATTTTTCCACTTTTCTTCTTCTTTTTGGAAGGCTTCTCTTAATTTTCTCTCTTTGTCTCTTAAACTTGCAGCCTTTTCAAATTTTTGACTTCTTACAGCTTCTTCTTTGTCTTTTGAAACACCTTCAAGTTCTTCTTGCATTTGCTTTAAATTATCTGGCTCTGTATAAGTTTTGAGTCTTACTCTGGATGCAGCTTCATCTATTAAATCTATCGCTTTGTCTGGTAAAAATCTGTCGTTTATATATCTAACTGATAATTCTGTTGCTGCCTTGATTGCTTCATCTGTTATTTTTACATTATGATGTGCCTCGTATTTGTCTCTTAGACCATTTAAAATTAAAATTGTATCGCTTTCGGTTGGCTCTGCAACAGTAACAGGGCTAAACCTTCTCTCTAAAGCACTATCTTTTTCAATAAATTTTCTGTATTCAGTTAAAGTTGTTGCACCGATTAATTGTATTTCTCCTCTTGCTAAAATCGGCTTTAGAATATTTGCTGCATCAATTGCTCCTTCTGCTGAGCCTGCTCCAACAATCGTGTGAAATTCATCTATAAATAAAATTACATCTCCAGCTTTTTTTACTTCATTTATTGCCTTTTTCATTCTTTCTTCAAAGTCGCCCCTGTATTTACTTCCAGCTACCATTCCCGAAATGTCTAAAGTTACTACCCTTTTTCCTTTTAATACTTCAGGCACTTCCCCTGCAACAATTTGCTGAGCCAAACCTTCGACTATTGCAGTTTTACCAACTCCTGGCTCTCCAACTAAACATGGATTATTTTTTGTCCTTCTGGACAAAATTTGAATAACTCTATCTATTTCTTCTTTTCTTCCTATAACTGGGTCTAATTTTCCTTCTGTAGCTTTAATACTTAAGTCTTCTCCAAATTGATTTAATGTTTGGGTAGAATTGTAACTTCCTTTTGCTTGATCATGCTTTTTGCCTTGTTTACGATTGTCTAAAACATCTTTTGTACTTATATCAGTGTCATCTACATCATTTATAACTTTTGCTATTTCATTATAAAGCTTTGGAATATTTATATTTAATTCTAATAATATTCTAGTTGCAGCACTATCTGCCTCTCTTAATATTCCCATTAATAAATGTTCTGTTCCTATATAATCATAACCTAATTTTCGTGCTTCTATAAAAGCGTTTTCTATTACCTTTTTGGTACGAGGCGTAAAGCCTAAACTTTGATTTTGTGGTCTTTCTCTTCCAATTAACTCTTCTATCTTTTGTACTATCTTTTCAGATGTTAGTCCTTGTGATTCTAATACTTTTGCTGCAATTCCCGCTCCCTCTTCTATTAAACCATATAGTATATGCTCTGTTGCGATATAATTATGTCCTAAATCTAATGAAATGTCATTTGCAATTTCAATCGCCTTTTTGGCTCTGGTTGTAAACTTATATGTCATGTTTTATGTCCTCCTTTAATATTAATCTTTTGTAATTTGCTTTATAATTTCGGCTCTTTTTATCTCTTGCTCCTCAAATGATAATTCTTGTCCAAAATATTTAATTAAGTTTGCTGGTTTAGTATATAAATAAAGTTTTTTGATTTTGCTATCTGTTAAGTTAGTTAGTATTCCTAAATCTGTTCCTAATTTTACATTTGATAACAGCTCCTCTGCTTCATTTTGAGAAATCTTTTTACAATTACTTAAAATTCCATAGCTTCTAAATATTGTATCTTCTAATTCTACTCCACTTTTTAGTAATATTTTTCTTGCTTCCCTTTCTTGTTCTATTATTTTTTCTGCTATAGATTGTACATTTTTTACTATGTCTTCTTCTGTAATTCCTATTGTTCTTTCATTTGATATTTTGTAAATATCTTGAACATTTTCTTTGCTTATTTCTATGCCAAATTGGCTTACAAATCTTATTACTTTTAAAAGATTATTTGTTCTAGATAGACCTGGCAAATGCAATAAAACTGATATTTTCATTCCTGTTCCCACATTTGTTGGGCAAGCTGTTAAAAAGCCATATTTAGCACTTTTACTAATATTAAAAATTTCTTGTAACTTTTCGTCTATCTCTATACATAAATTAGTTATTTGTTCTAGTTCTAAACCACTTGTGAAAACTTGTAATCTTAAATGATCTTTATTATTTATTAAAATACATATATTCTCTTCCTCATTTATTAATATTGATACTTTTTGTTTATTTATTGCTATATTTTGAGTAATTAAACCTTTTTCTACTAAGGTTTGTAAAGTTAATTCATCCAAATCTCTTAATTTAATTAACCTTAAACCATAGCCTATTTGCGATAAGTTCTCTTGCATCAAGTTTTCTAGTTTTAAAATTTCTTTAGTATCTTGTATGTAGAAGTTAAATTGTGATAAATTTCTTGCTAATCTTATCTTTGAGGAGATAACTACATCAGAATTTTTAGCAGTTTGTAAATACCAATTTAACATTAATTTTCACCTTCTATCTCTTTTATTTTGTCTCTTAATATTGCCGCATCCTCATATCTTTCTTCTTTTATCGCCATTTTTAGCTTTTTATTTAATTCTTCTATTTCAGTGCTTTTGCTTAGGTCTGCTTCATTATATGAATCTGTTTTTTGCGAACTGTTTTGATTATCAATTTTTCCAATTTTTCCAATTCTTCCAATATGTCTATTTGAGCCTTGTATACTTCTTAAAAGTGGGTCTATCTTTTCTTCAAATGTTTCATAACATTCAGGGCATCCGAATCTTCCTGTATTAATAAAATCTTCAAATGTTGAATTACATCTTTTGCATTTTAGCTCTTTTGTATTTAATAGCTCTGGTAGTATATTTTCGTCTTCGAAACTTTCTAAAAAGTTTTGTAAAAAGGTAGAAAAATCTATTGGTATATTAAGATTTGCTATACCTAGAATTTTGCTACACTCTTCACATAGATACATCTGTTTCTTTTTTCCATTGATTATTTGAGTGTATTTTACATTTGCATAGTTTTTGCCACAATTTTCACAATACATTTTTATTCCCCCATGTATATATTATATTTCATTAATTATATTTTAATCTGATTTTTTATCTTTTTGGTTGCTATGTTTAGTCATGTTCTGCATATCTTTAGCTTTTGCTTTTTGCTGATTCAATGGAATCCACGCAAAATAAGATGATACAAATTCTCCATATTTTGTAGCATCTCCACCTACTTCATGTTTTGACTCCTCTCCTTTTTCCATCAAAAAATGCACCTGCCTTTCAAGTTTTAACCATTTGGTTTTCACTTTTAAATAGCTTGTGCATTTTTTCTAAGTTTATTCTTTTATTCCAAATAAAAATTTTACAATTCCTCTCAAAGCTTTGGGAACCCTTTTTACAACAATAGTCATATGTACCTCCTCTTCTTAGGATTTAACATGTTGCTAGCTTGTATAATATACTTCTTGCTTGCAGTAAATATTTTTCTTGCTTGCTAGGTAAGATTTTTAAGTTTTAGCATGCCAGCCATATAAATCCTACAATCATTATAATAGCGCCTATCAAAAATAGCCATCCTGTTAGTGGAAGTAATAATACGAGTAGTATTCCTAGTCCAAGACCTATAAAACATACGCCTAATGTCTTTTTTAAAAATCCTTTCATAATATTACCTCCATTTCCTTTAGTATATTATATACATAATTATTTTAATTGTTCCTATTTAGACAAATTTTTCCCATACTAAATTTGCTAAATCTAGCCCTTTATTAGTTAATTTTATTTTATCTCCTCCTACAGTTAATAATTTTTTATTTACCAAGTCATTTATTTCTGATTTGAAAATAAATAGTGGATTTTCTTTATACTTATTTTTAAACTCTGTAATTGATACTCCATCTATTTTTCTAAGTCCTAGCAACATGTATTCCTTTTTCTTGCCTTCTTGTTTTTGTCTTTCATGAATTCTAAGGTTTTCGTTAAATTGTTTTTTAGATATATTTTTTATATATTCTTCAAGATTTGTTGTATTTGAAAATCTTACACCTTCTATATATGAATGTGCAGCAATGCCAAAACCTCTATATTCCTTTTGCTCCCAGCAATTCATATTATGCTTTGATTCTTTACCAGATTTTGCAAAGTTAGATATTTCATAATGCTTATAGTCGTTTTTTTCTAAAGTATTTTTTACATACCAATACATATTTCTTTCTTGTTCTTCATCTGGTAACATTATGATTTTTTCTTTTACTTGACTAAATAGCACTGTTCCTTCCTCTAGTATTAGAGAATAAACTGATATGTGTTCTGGCTTTAACTTTAAAATTTTTTCTAAGCTTATCTTTATATCATTTATTGTTTGGTTTGGAAGTCCTATCATTAAATCTACATTTATATTTTGAAATACTACATTCCTTGCTTGTTTATATGTTTCCAAAAATTGATCAAAATTATGTATTCTCCCAATAGTTTTCAAAAGTTCATCATGTGTCTCCTGAAGACCAATGCTTAATCTATTGATTCCTAAACTTTTGTATTCTTTTAGTTTTTCGTTTGTAGTTGTACCTGGGTTTACCTCTATTGTTACTTCTACCTTTTCGTTTATGAATTCTTTTAATTTATTTATTATGCTTGCAATATGTTTTGGCTCTATATATGATGGCGTGCCTCCACCTATATAAATTGTTGTTACATTATAATTATTTAAGTTAGCACTTTTTTTCCAATCTTCTATTTCTAAACATATACTTTCAATGTATTTATCTATTAAATCTGTCTTGTTTTGGTAAGATATAAAGTCGCAATAATAACATTTTCTTTTACAAAATGGTATATGTATATATATTCCTAATTCTTTTTGTTCCATTCTTATTTTGAACCTCTTAATTTTCTATATTTTCTGCTAGTTCTAATATCTTTTTTAATCTATAATTTACTCCTGATTTTCCTATTGGAACTTGTAACATTTGACCTATTTGTGTTAAATTAGCATCTGGATGTTTAATCCTTATTTGAGCTATTTCTTTTAAGTTATCATCCATTTGTGCAAATTTTCCGTGCTTTTTTAGTTTGTTTATTGCTTCTATTTGCTCTATTGATGCATTCATGGTTTTATTTAAATTTGCACCTTCACAATTTACAATTCTATTAATTTTGTTTCTCATTTCTCTTTCTACACGTATGCCCTCGAACTGTAAAACTGCTTTATTTGCTCCTACAAATGCTAATAATTTTGATATTTCTTCTCCATCTTTTGTATAAATATGGTAATTTTCACCTTTTTTTATAATTTTAAATTGTATGTCATTTTCTTCTAAATTTTGTATGATAATTTTAGCATTCTCTTCTAGATTGATTCCTATACTTAATTGGTTTGTTTTTTCTGGGTTGCCCATTGCACCTGCTCCTAAGAACAAACCTCTTACTATTGCTTTAAGGTTAGTTTCGTCTTGTTTATTTGCAACTTTTAAATTTTTTAATTCATTATCAGTTAGTTTGATTGAATTTGCCTTGATTTGTAAAAATTGATTTAAAGTTTCTTCAATTTCTTTTTGTTTAAATGTTATGATATAACTTTTATCTAGAATTTCTATTTTATAATCTAATATTTTACAATTATTTAATAATTTTGCTAATCTATTAATATTGTATTCGCTTTCTGTCGAAAATTTTATTTTCCCTTTATTTATATTGGTATTACAACTAAGTAAATACCCTATTAACTCTTGCTTTAAGTTTTCTTTATTTGTTAAGTTTTCGAGCTTGCTTAGCTCTTCTTTTACATCAGAAGAAAAAGACATTTTTCTATCTCCTTTATTTGTTTTTTACATTATAACATCTAATTTTTTTATAGTAAATAGAAAAATTTTTATATATTTTTTATATTTTGTTTTGAAAATTGGGCTTTTCTAGTCATTTCACACTTCGGAATTTTATATTTTTTTGTAAAATATATGCTTTTTTTATCCATTTCATTTTAAATTTAAATAATGTATTAGTAATTTTGAAAAAATTTACGATATCTTTCTGTGATTTAACCATTTTCTCATATAGAAATCTTTATTTTTATGTAAAGTTAATGATTTTTAGATGAAAAAAGGCGTATTTTTGAAAATGAAATATATATTTTTATAAAATTATAATGCTAGCTTGTAGAAAAGGGTGTTTTTTAGAATGAAATATATTATTATAATACTATCGATGAGAAAAGGGGTGTTTTATATATTTTTTTACAAAATTATAATGCTAGCTTGTAGAAAAGGGTGTTTTTGAAAAAGAAATATATTTTTCTTATTTATATAAAATTAGTGTTTAATTAAGTGATAAATTTGTGGCAAAAAAATAACCGTTCTACAAAAGATAAACTTTTACAGACGATTTTAATTGGTAGCGAAGGGTGGATTCGAACCGCCGACCTGTCGGGTATGAACCGAATGCTCTAGCCAACTGAGCTACTTCGCCATATTTAATTTAAACAGAACATTATTATTATAATGGCAAATTGAAAAAAAGTCAAGAAAAAAAGAAGATTTTTACAATCTTCTTTCAAATAATTTTACTTTTAAAATTTACATTTTTTTCAAATGTTTTAAAGCATGCCTATTCATTCAAAAAATATCTATGTGTTTTTATCAATCTAAATTCTATAAAATTTAGTTAAATCTTCTTCTGTAACATCCTCTAAAACTACCTGCATTTCCATTGTTAGTTGGTTGTACTTGTGCGTTAAAAATGATTCTTTCATTATTATTGCATCCACAGTTGCTGTTTCCGTTGTTGCCATTATTATTGCCGTTTCCGTTGCCATTTCCATTTCCGTTACCATTGCCGTTTCCGTTGCCATTGCCATTGCCGTTACCATTTCCGTTACCATTGCCATTTCCGTTGCCATTGTTATTATTTCCGCAAGTTCCACCTGTACTTATAGTTAATAAATCAGTATTTTCACCATTTCCACATCTACTTGATATAGTTAGCAAATTTCCGTTGTCTGTATCATCTGAATCATTGTCTCCACAACCACAGCCATTATTATCTGAATTATTACAGCCACAGCCACAACCGCTTCTGCCACTATTTAAATTATTTCTTCCACAACCGCTTCTGCCATTATTTGAATTATTACATCCACAACCACATCCACATGTGCAACCATTGCCATTATTGCCATTATTTGAATCGCCGTCTTCTAATTCACGTAATCTTCTAAGTATTCTGCAAAATAAGCTCGTCAAAAATGCTGTTATAAACGCCAAAATTGTATAAACTATTGCAAATATTAAAAAGTCTGTATCAAATACAGTGTAAGTAAGTATTAAATATACAGCGAAGAAAGTTGCAGCAACTAGTATAGGACATCTAAGTAATTTTTGTAATACAATAGACAAAATAATAGTTGCTAAAGGTAATACTAAAAACAAAAGTATCGTATCTGTCATATTTATTCTTCCTTTCTTATGTTTAATTATCTAGTATATAATATGACTTTTTTTGTTTTTTGTACCTAGCAACTATTTATATTTATATTTATATTTACATAAATATTTACGTTCGTCAAATTATTCATGGTTTAAATGATTATAGCTAACAATAATTTGCATTATCAATAATAAATATTTTTTGCTTAAAAGCTTATTCATATTCTACATTTAATAAATATAATGCATGAGCTGGTAATGTTTTTCCAGCATTTTCGCGTTTTCCATCTTTAATTATTTGTGGAATTTGCTCTGGCAAAATCTTTCCCATTCCAACTTCAACTAGAGTTCCGGCAATTATTCTTACCATATTATACAAAAAGCCATTGCCTGTAAGTTCAATAAAAATTCTTTCATTAGATTCATAGACTTTTGCATCATATATTGTTCTTACACTGCTTTTACTACTCGTTCCACTTGCTTTAAAAGCTTTAAAATCATGCTCTCCAACAAAATATTTTATTGCTTCTTGCATTTTAGGTAAATCTAATTTAGTGGAAATATGGTATTCTAAATTTCTATAAATTGCAGTACCTGCAAAAGAATTGTTTATAATATATCTATAGGTTTTTCTTTTACAAGTTAATCTGCTGTGAAATCTTTCGTCTACTTCTTTTGCTTCTTTTATTATTATAGATTTTTTGATTTTTGAATTGATGGCAATGGGAAATTTTTCTATTGGCAAGTTAGAATTTGTTTTAAAATTGGCTACTTGCCCAAATGCATGTACTCCTGCATCTGTTCTGCCTGAAGCATTTAGTTCAACTTCTTCACCTGTAATTTCTTTGATTGCATTTTCAATTGTTCCTTGTATATTTGGTTTGTTAGGCTGTTTTTGCCATCCGATTGAAATCTTTTCCATCATATTCAATTGTAAGCTTTATATTTCTCATTTTTACTTCCTAATTTTGCATTTTTATTTGTGCTTTACTAAACTGTTGTCCCTAATTTTCTTGATTATTATTGTGCTTTGCTAAACCGTTGTAATTTGATTTTTTGATTATTAGCTTTTGCTAAACTGTTGTCATTTAATTTTTTTGATTATTTTCTTCTGCTATATTGCCCTTTTTTAATTCTTTTGACTTGTTCTTTTTTCTATCTTTAAACATCATTTTTATATTTGATATTCTATTATTGTTTTTTCTTTGTCTATTTTCTGGAAATCGTTTAGTAACAATATTACTTATTAATATTTTTTTCAATGCATCTTCTCTAACATCAGCTATAAGTGTTCCATCCTTTGCAACAGATACCTTACCTGTTTCTTCTGATACTACAATAGCTATACTATCAGATTCTTTTGAAATTCCTATTGCTGCTCTATGTCTTGTTCCAAGCTCTTTCGCAATGTCTGTGCTTGAAGCTAGTGGAAGCATGCAAGCTGCTGCTGCTATTTTGTTATTACTAATAACAACTGCTCCATCATGAAGAGGTGTATTTGGAACAAATATATTTACTAATAATTGTGGAGATATTTCTGAATCTACTAGAATTCCTGTAGAAATTATATCTTTTATTTTTATATCTCTTTCAATTACTATTAATGCACCGGTATTAGATTTTGCAAGCTCACTAACAGCTATTACAATTTTATAAATATCTTCTTTTGTTTTAGTTGCAATGTCTTTGTTATCAATTCCAAAAAATCTGGTATACTTGTTAGTTCCTAATTGCTCCAACGCTCTCCTTATTTCTGGTTGAAAAATTATTATTAATAATATAACTCCCCAATTCATAAATGCTGACAAAATATAATTTAGTATAGTTAAGTTAAGTAATTTACTTAACCATTGAGCAACAATTAAAAAAGCTATCCCCTTTAATAATTGCCAAGCTCTAGAATATTTTGTGATTTTTATTAGATTATAAGCTAAAAATATTACTATTGACAAATCTAATATTAAGCTTATTAACTTAACGGGATATTGTTGCATTGTTTGTATATAATTTAATATGTTTTGCTCATAAAAGGTATTAAATATTTTTCCTATGTTTTTTTCCATTAATTTTACCCTCTTTAATTTAATTCTAAGAATTTAATAATAAATATATAAATGTGTAGCAGGTTCCAAGTACCATAAATACTACTAAGAATGTTGCCAATATTTTTGAAAATAATGAGTATTTATCGATTTTTTTCTTTTCTTTAATTTCTTTTTTTTGCTTTTTATCATTTTTTTCTTTTTTCATGTATGATTCATTCCTTCCTTAAAGATAAAATTTGATGCTTTTTATTATAAATCAAACTTTTTCTCTTTAGTTTTATTTTTCGTAATAATTATAACACATTAATCTCTTTTTTCAACATTTATTTTTCTTTGCAAAAACGAAAATTTTATTTGCAAGCGAAAAAATTGTTTTTAAGAAAGCTATGCCTTTTTTCTTCTTAAGATCCAGTTTGTTTGGCATGGGATTGGAAGTTTAAGTTTTACTTGCTGACCTTGCTTTCCTGGATTTACTGCATCAATTTGATTATCTGTCTCGACATCCCATAATTTATCTATAATAAATTTTACTGTTTCTATTTGGTGTGGAATTATTATTTCCATTTCGTCTCCAACTTGTAATCTATTTCGTATTTCTATTATAGATCTATCTGGTCCATATTCTACAACTTTTCCACCAAATTCGTATTGCTCATTATATTGTTTACCACTATATTCTTGTATGTCTTTATTTTCCCTATTATTAAAATAAAATGTGGTTAACCCTCTTGTTTTTACTTTTTCTAATTCTTTTAAATATTTATGATAATCATAGCTTTCTGGATCTTTTATATAATCATCTATTGCATTTCTATATGCATTTATTACACTTGCAATGTAATACTCTGTTTTTAACCTGCCTTCTACCTTTAAACTATCTATTCCCATATCTATTATTTCTGGAATTTCTTTTATTAAACATAAATCTTTTGATGAAAATATGCTTGTACCATATTCATCAGTTTCTATTGGCATAAGTTCTCCTGGATTGTTTTTTTCTTCAGCATATAAATTGTATGACCATCTACAGCTTTGGGCACAATCTCCTAAATTTGCACTTCTTCCTGTCATAAAATCACTTAAAAAACATCTTCCTGAATATGAAAAACATATTGCGCCATGCACAAATATTTCTGTTTCCATTCCTAAAGGTTTGTGTTCCATTATGTATTTTAATTGTTCTTTATTTAATTCTCTTGCCATTATCATTCTTTTGGCACCATTTTTATACCAAAAGTTACAAGCATGCATACTTACTATGTTTGATTGTGTACTCATGTGTATAGGAATTTTTGGTGCATAAGTTTTAACTATTTCCATTACTCCACCATCTGCAACAATTATTCCATCTGGCTCTATTTTAGATAACATTTTTACTAGTTCAATTATTTCTTCATATTTTTCGTCCCACGCAAAAATGTTAAGGGTTACATATACTTTTTTATTTATACTGTGTGCATATTTTATCGTTTCTACCAAACTGTTATTGTCTATATCTGCTCTTGCCCTTAATGATAATGAAGAAGTTCCACAATAAATTGCATCTGCTCCATATAAAAATGCTATTTTTGCTTTTTCAAATGATCCTGCTGGTGCTAGTAATTCAACTTTTTTCATTTTTAATGTTTTTCCTTTCTGAGTAACAAATGTAAATAATTCAAAACTTTGTAGATATTATTCAACTTTTTGTTCCTCACTCTTTTATTTTAAAAAATTTTATTATTTTTTCTTTGTTTATTATACACTTTAAATCTTAGCTATGTCAATTGTTTTGCAGTGATGTATTGAACTTTGGGCATTTTTATGTTATAATTAAAGAGTTAGAAATTTTTAAAAAATTTTTTGGGGGTTAATACAAATGCTTTTACCAACATTGCAGAACTACTTGTACACACTACCTACTGTTGCAGCTGTGCTGAAACAGTATACAGAAGACCTGATTGATACCAATGAAACTTCGGCAATAATGCACGCTAATAAGTTAATTTCTTACAGAAATACTCTTAAAGACAAACATTTTGTTGGTTACTATCGGAAACTAATTGATGATGTCTATGATATGATAATTAGAAATTATCCTGACCTTTATTTTGTAATAACTGGGCGGATAAAATCGTTAATCAAGCTTGAGAAAAAAATATTGGATTATGCAAATAAGTCCAAATCTTTGAATTTGATAAGCGATATTGTTGCTTTTAGAATTATACTATTTAAAGATGATTCTACCGATTTAATTCGACTTTGTTATCTAATTGCAGAAAATATCATTGATTTAGCAGCAAAGCTTGGCTTTATGCCTTGTGAAAGATTACCTCTTATAGATGTTGCTGATACCAATGATCATAGAACTCCTTATTTTAGTTCTTTTAAATACAAAATGTTTATTAAAGATTATATCTGTTTTCCTAAGGCAAATGGATACAAATCAATGCATTTAGTATTTGTGGATACTAGGGGACGTCGTGTCGAGATTCAAATAAGAACTCTTGATATGCATATGCAAAGCGAATTGGGTGGATGTAATCATCTTGAATATGATGAGCAAAAATATGGCTTTGATTTTCCTCTTGAGCGTGAACGAATTTCGATTATAGGTTATACTTATAAAAATGGGCATGTCTTTGATTTTGCTGGTGTAGAAAAGCCTTTTATTGTGTATCAAAAGCAGACACCTTTCTAACAAAAATACCTTACAACTGTCTTTTTAGTTGTAAGGTTTTTATTTATAAAAGTGAGCCTAAGATTTTTCTAACATATAACTTATATGTAATTTGCTTCGTTCATACAGCTAAGAAATTTACAATGTTTTTCTTGTTATTGCAAGTCCATCTCCTACTTCTATAATTTTTGTTTCATAATTAGGATTTTCGGTTACTTCTTTTATATATTCTCTTAAATTTCTTACTGCTGTACGTTGTTTATGCTTGTTATAATCACTCATAACATAACCTTTATATAAAATGTTATCTGCAAAAATTATTCCATTTTTATTTAATAATCTTTCTGATTCTTTAAGGAAAAATGGATATTTTCCCTTAGCTGCATCTATAAATATTGCATCATATTTTTCTGTTAGTGTTGGTAATACATCTACTGCATCACCACTATAAATATGTATTTTATGTTCTAAGCCTAATTTAGATATATTAGTTATTGCTTCTTTTACTCGCTCTTCATCTCGTTCTATGGTGTCTATTGTAGCTTCTTTATCTAAATATTTAGAAAAGCATATTGCAGAATAGCCTACTGCTGTTCCAATTTCTAACATTTTTTTAGGTTTATTTGTTTTTAAAATGTCTGCAATTATTTGTAATGTGTCATCCATAATTATTGGTATATGCTCTTCTAGTGCTTTTTGCTTTATTTTTTCTAAATATACCTCGTCCAATTTTTTCTCCTACTTAAGTTAATTTCTCGCTTAGCTTTCATATATTAATATTGATTATTTTATTATCGATTGTTTCATTATTGTCCTTTGTTTGCTGATCTTGCTGCTCTTTCTCTTTCTTTTGTGTCTAATATTTTCTTTCTTAATCTAATAGATTTTGGAGTTACTTCTACAAGCTCGTCATCTTGTATAAATTCAATAGCCTTTTCTAATGACATTTGTATAGGTGGCACTAAACGTAATGCATCATCTGATCCAGATGCTCTTGTATTTGTTAAATGTTTTTCTTTGCATACATTTATGCTTAAGTCTTCTCCTCTTGAGTTTAAACCTACTATCATTCCCTCATATACGTCTACACCTGCTCCAATAAATAGTTCTCCTTTATCTTGTGCATTGTATAAACCATAAGTTACAGATTTTCCAGCTTCGAAAGCTACTATTGTTCCTCTTACTCTTGATATTATATCACCTTTATATTGCTCATAAGAATCAAATATATGATTCATTACTCCCTCGCCTTTTGTATCTGTTAAGAATTCTGTTCTATACCCAATTAGACCTCTTGCAGGTATCTTAAACTCAATTTTTGTATGACCATCTTCAGCTGGCTCCATATTTATCATTTCTGCTTTTCTCATACCTAGCTTCTCAATTACATTACCTATGCAGTCATCAGGTACATTTACGACTAATCTTTCTATTGGCTCGCATTTTACACCATTTATTTCTTTATAAATTACTTTTGGACGTGATACTAAAAGTTCAAAGCCTTCTCTTCTCATTGTTTCGATTAATACTGATAAATGAAGCTCTCCTCTTCCTGATACTTCAAAAGAATCTGGTGAATCTGTTTCTTTAACCCTTAAGCTTACATTTCTTTCAAGCTCTTTAAATAATCTATCACGTATATGTCGTGATGTTACATATTCTCCTTCTTTTCCAGCAAATGGTCCATTATTTACACTAAATGTCATTGATACTGTTGGCTCATCTATATCAACAAATGGGATCTTATCTGGGCAGTTAAATTCACATATTGTATCTCCTATGTGTATATCAGAAAGTCCTGCAACTTCTATTATATCTCCTGCTGTGCCTACTTCTACTTCTTGTTTTTTTAGTCCTGTATGTGTGTATACTTTTGCTATTTTTCCTTGTGAAAGTTTATCATCTGCACCACAGATTGTTACTGGCTCTCCTACTTTTATAGATCCTCTTTCAATTCTTCCTACAGCAATTCTTCCCACATAGTCATCATAATCTATGTTTGAAACTAACATTTGAAGTGGTCCTTCTTCGTCACAATCTGGAGCTTTTATTGTATTTACTATTGTTTCAAATAAACAGTTTAAATCTTGAGAGTCATCTTCTAAGTTCATTTTTCCTATTCCATTTTTGGCTGAAGCAAAAACTACAGGGAAGTCTAATTGGTCGTCTGTTGCATTTAATTCAATAAATAACTCTATTACTTGGTCTACAACTTTTAAAGGCTGTGCTCCTGGTCTATCTATTTTATTTATTACAACGATTGGTTTTAAGTTTAATGACAAAGATTTCTTTAAAACTTCTCTTGTTTGAGGCATTGCTCCTTCAAAGGCATCAACTAATAAAAGTACTCCATCTACTGTTTTTAGTACTCTTTCTACTTCTCCTCCAAAATCAGCATGTCCAGGTGTATCTACTATATTTATTTTGATATCTTTATACATTACTGATGTATTTTTGGCAAGTATTGTTATTCCTCTTTCTTTTTCTTGGTCGTTTGAGTCCATTACTCTTTCTTCGACCTTTTCGTTATCTCTAAACACATGGCTTTGCTTTAATAGTGCATCTACTAAGGTGGTTTTTCCATGGTCTACGTGTGCAATTATTGCTATGTTTCTAATTTTTTGATTGTTCATTTTTTATTTTCCTTTCTTATGGCATATGTATTAGTTGCCTTAATTTATTTGAATTTTTGTATACTCTTTTGCTAAACTGTAGCATTTTTTGACTTTTAGTGCAATTTGTGGTATAATATAATTGATCCTAATATTTTAGGAAATTTTAAATAAGGTGGGTTTACCAATGATAAGACAAAAAAATCGGAAAGAAAACACATTAAATTTAACACTTGCATCTCTGTTACTTTGCTGTGGATGCATTGCAGTTTGCACTATGGTTTTAGCAATAGCTATATTTAGACCATCACTCCTTTTACAACCTTACGTCTTAGGACCGGTTGCATTCTTTGCAGGTTTATTACTTTGTAGGATTTTGGAATCTAACATTCATAAGAAGGCTGCTAGAAAGCACCATCTTGAAATGAGAGAACTTCAAAATCAGTTACATTTAGCCTCATCGAATAAGGATAATATTAAGAACATTGCATCTAAAGCTTACAATATAGGTCATGCGACAGACAACTACGTTTTGGTAGAGTTTGCCGACGATCTTAAAAATGCTTTACTTGTAGGCAGCATGCCTCACAGAGATGCTTCGAATAGCCGAAACACTAACTTCCCTTCTAAAAGGTAAATCAATGCCTTTCCCCTCGCACACCGTCTTTTTGGTATACGAGGGGTTCTTTTATTTATACTGTAAAAATTTCTGCTAAGCATTTTATATTTTATTTGTGTTTAAACAGCTGTTTATAAAAGCTGTTTTATTTCTTCCATTATTTTATTTGTAACTTTTTCTAATTCTTGCTTATCCTTTGGGTCTTTATATATACTAAAATCAAGTGGTTTACCATATTTTACTGTAAGTTTATGAAATGGTTTTATTTCTCCGCTAATTCCTACCGGAACTACTGGAACTCCAGATTTTATTGTAAAAAATGCTGCCCCATCTTTTACGCTTTCTCCTTTTTGCATTCCATTACGTGTTCCTTCTGGAAAAAGTGCTATACTTTCGCCTTTTTTTAAGAATGATAATGTATGCTTTAAAGCTGTTATGTCTTTGTCATCTTTTTTTACATATACAACATCAAATACCCAACCTAAAAATGCTAAAAATTTATTTTTAGCTAAACTTTCTCTTGCTAAAAATTTAGCATCTTTTTTACAGGTTACTCTCAGTATTGGTGGATCTATAAAGCTTCTGTGATTAGCACAAAATATTACTTGAGTATCTGGTATATTTTCTGTTCCTACAATTTTTAGTCTATAAACAACTTTACAATATACAAACAATACAACTTCTGTTACTTTTCTTGTAACTTTTCTAAATAACTCTTTCATCTATTGTTCCTCCGGCATATATATGCTTTTAGCTACTACATCTATTGATTTAACATTCATGGCTGTTAAATTTTCAATTTCTTTTTTTGCAGTTCTTTTGAACTCAGCTAAAGTTTCTAGTACATTACAACCATATACTACAGAAACTTCCATATAGATTGTTGGTCCCTCATCTTGATTGTCTATTCTTGTTCTCAAAACTTTATGGATTTCTGGCATTTTAGAAGCTATGTGTTCTGCAATTTCTCTAAACACACTATCTGATATAGTAAAGTTTCCTAAATAGCTAAATGTTGGTCTTATGATTGATTTTTCAGCTATATATGGTTTTTCGCCTTTTCCCTTTGTCTTAAAAATTTGTAATGGATCTAAAAGATACCCAGAAAAATCTTTTTTTATTGCGAAAGTTGGAACTGGTATTACATGCTTTCCTTCTGTTTGCCTTATACGTTTTGCAGTTTCCATTTCTTGTTTGGTTGCAACATCTGTAATATAAATTATTTCCTCTATTGGTGGTAAATTTAAATTTTGAGCAATTTTCTTTACCATATCATCTGATGTTCCAAGTATTAAAATACTTTCTGGCTTGTATTTTTTTATTGCATTACATATTTGCATTTTTTGATCTTCTTCTAGAAATATTGCTTGTTTTACTGTTTCTATCTTAGTTTGAGCTTTTTTAGCAGAAGTTCCGGCAATTATTTCGTTTTCTCTTATTAGAAGTCCATCATCTATTATGTATTTTATGTTTTTTTCATTTGCTACCATTTGTGCCCTATAGCTTTTGCCTGTTCCTGATGGTCCAACAAAGGCATATACTTTCATTTTATTTAAAAATAACATATGTTTCTCCTTATGATAATGTAAACAAATTTACTGTATAACATTTATATTTTATTATATAGGTTACAATAAAAATGACAGCACTTATAAAATATAAGTGCTATGCCATATTTTTAAACCCTTGATTAGATAACTTTTTCTTCAATATCATTTACTTCTGCAATCTTTATATTACGAACATGGTCAATTTTTTCCCATGATGTTTCCCTTTTAAATAAACATTTAAAGTTTATTATAAGCCAACTTCCCATAAATAATGGATATGTGATTAACCCTTTAATCATAGGTTTTATTGGTTTTTTGTCTAAAACCATCGCACATATTGCCGTAAAACTTGGTAATATCAAAGTTGGTACTAAATATCTACATATATTCATTACTAATCCAATGCCTGGCATTGTATTTGCAAAATACATAACAAAATTTGCAAGTAAAAGCACAATAGAAACAATAAACATTGGTATACTTCCAACTATATATAAGAAGCCATCAACATTCATCAAAGTTTTATATTTAGCAACTGATTTTATTAAATCTCCAGTATATCTATTAACACATTGTATGTGTCCTACTGTCCATCTACTTCTTTGTGACCATGATTGTTTAAATGAAGTTGGTTGTTCATCATATACAATAGCTTCTGTTGACCAACCTAGTTTTTTTCCAGCTATAATTCTTTTTAATGAAAATTCTATGTCTTCTGTTAAAGTTTCTGTATCCCACCCTTGTGGCTTTATTACATCAAACCTAACCATAAAGCCAGTTCCGTTTAATAATGGTGATAAACCAACATTATATCTTGCTAAATGATAAAATCTGTGTAAAGTCCAATAAAATAGTGCATAGCCTGCTGTTATCCAGTTATCAGTAGGATTTTTGATGTCTCTATAACCTTGAACTACATCTTCGCCTTCACATAATTTTTTATTCATACTTGCTATGAAATTTTTATCTACTATATTATCTGCATCAAATACCAAAAATGCATCGTAATCAGCATCTTCTTTTATTTTTTGTTGTAAAAACCAATTTAATGCATACCCTTTTGTTTTGTTTACACTATCAAACCTTTTGTATACAATTGCTCCCGCTTCTTTTGCTACATTTGCCGTGTCATCTGTGCAGTTATCTGCAATTACATATATATCGTACAAGCTTCTATCATAAGTTTGATTTTTTAAACTTTCGATTAAATTGCCTATAACCATTTCTTCGTTGTGTGCTGGTACTATTGCCATAAATTTGTGTTTTTTATTTATTTTTAGAGGTTTATCTTTTAATTTTATTAATGAGCATAAACTGATTCCTATTTGATATATCCAAAATATAGTAACAACGCATACTAATGCATCTTTTAAAATATATAAATATTCCATTTTCTCCTCACTTTATTTTATCTTTATTTTTTCATCGTCCTCATTTATTATTAAACTCTTTCCATATATTCACAAGTTCTTGTGTCTATTCTTAAAACATCTCCAATATTTATGAACATTGGTACTTGTAACTCTAAACCTGTTTCTAATGTAGCTGGTTTGCCAGATGTTGTTGTTGTGTTTCCTGCAAATCCAGGCTCTGTATATGTTACTTCTAGTTCAACAAATATTGGTGGCTCAACTGCAAATACTTTTCCTTTGAATGAAAGTATTGTTACTTCCATGTTTTCTTTTAAGTATTTTAAAGTATCTCCTAAATCTGATTTATTTAATGGCATTTGATCATATGTCTCATTGTCCATAAAATAATATAGGTCTCCATCATTGTATAAGTATTGCATAGTTTTTCTTTCAATTTCTGCTCCTGGATATTTATCTGATGGGTTAAATGTTTTTTCTAAAACTGCCCCTGTTATTACATTTTTTAGTTTTGTTCTTACAAATGCTGCTCCTTTTCCTGGTTTTACATGTTGGAATTCTACTACTCTGTAAACTCCTCCATCCATTTCAAATGTTGTTCCGTTTCTAAAATCTCCTGCCATGTATACTCCTGCCATATTAATTATTTCTCCTTTCAATTTTTAGCAATTTTTTTGCGTTATTCGACCTTTTTATTATACAATATTTGCCTTGGAAAATCAAGTATTTTTTGGCTATATTTTCCTAAAAATAGAGATATTTTTAAATTTTGTGCATATGATACTAAAATTCTGCGCAGTTTAGTTAAAATATTATAATATCCTTGCCATTCCCTTTTCTACTAATACTGTATCTTCTATTCTTACTCCAAATTCTCCTGGTATATATATTCCTGGCTCAACTGTTACTACCATATGATCTCTTAAGTAACTGTCTACCTTGCTACTTAAATATGGCTTTTCATGTATTTCTAAGCCTACTCCATGTCCTAAGCTGTGGATTAAATCATAACCATTTAGCTTAAAATCGTTTTCTACCATCTTGACTAATTGTTTTACATTAGCACCTTCTTTTATTGCATCAATTGTTTGGTCATGGTTTTTTTGTACTAAATTATATACTCTCCTTTGTTTTTCAGTAGGCTCTCCTATAAAGAAGGTTCTTGTCATATCTGAACAATAGCCATGATATTTACATCCCATGTCTATTGTTATTATATCTTGATTTGTAAATTTTCTGTCGGTTGGAACAGCATGTGGTTTTGAAGAATTTTCTCCACTTGCAACTATTGTATCAAATGCTACTCCCTCAGCATTTTTATTGTAATAATCATCTATTAGCATAGCTATTTGCTTTTCAGTTTTTCCTGGTTTTAAAAATTCTGATATATATTCAAAACAATTTCTTGTAATTTTGCATGCTTCTTCTATGTCTCTAATTTCTTCCGCATCTTTTATTGTTCTTTGTTTTTCTATTATTTCTTCGGTCTCGACAAAATTATTTATTTTAAATTTTCTAATATATTCTTTGTATTTTGCATAGGTTAAATAATTTTCTTCGAATCCAACATTTTCGCAGAATAAAAAGAAATTCTCATAATCATCAAGCGATATATCTTTTACATCATATACCGTTATTTCATCATATATTGTTAAAGTTTTGTTTACATGTTCTATATATCTTCCATCTGTTATATAGATATTTTCTTTTCTCGTTAATATGAGCATTCCTTCTGCTTGTATATTTGTAAGATATTGTATATTTACAGGATTAGAAACTATCATCCCCTGCAAATTCATACTAGATAATTTATTTCTAAGCCATTGCATTTTTGAATTCATATCAAAATTCCCCCATTTATTTCTTATGTTACTACTTTATTTTTATATAACCCTAAGGTACATATTTTCAAAAGAATATTTAATATTATATTTAAAGGTACTAAAATACTTATAATACTTGCTATAACAATCATTGGTCCAAAAGATATATTTTCGTTTGCCTTTTTTCTTTTGGTTATTAATAAAATTATACTTATTATTGCTGCTAAGAAAAATGACATTAAACATATTAGAACTATATTAGTAAGACCAAAGAATAATCCTAAACCACCTATTAATTTTACATCTCCAAGGCCTATTGAGTCTTTTCCAAAAATAAGCTTGCTGAGTAATATTATTAATAAGAAAATTGTGCTACCTGCTACCATTCCAAGTAACATATTTATTGTAATTGCTACATTTGATAGCCCATATATAAATGAAATTATTAGACCTGTTTCAAATATTGTTAGTGTTAGTCTGTTTGGTATTATTTGCAGTTTGTAGTCTATAACAAATGCTATCAATAACATTGGGACTAAAATTAAATATTTTATTAGTTCTAAGTTTGCTATGAATATATTTATTATAAATGAGTTTGCTAAAAATGTATTTTCTGTAAACAGGTTTGTTATCGGTGTAGTTTGAATTCCGAATTTGTATAGTATTAATATATATAAAATTATATTTGATAGTATTACTAAATAATTTTCTTTATATTGTTTTTGTGCTTTAAAAAAGTGCAGGCTTAATATATTCTTTTTTTCTGAAAGTCTATATATTGCCCAATTTGCGAATTTCCCAATAATTGCTCCTAATATTATTATTACTACATAATATATTATGTGCACATCATTATAATACATGCTTGTTTTTCTCCTTTGTTTTCCTGTATTTTTGCTTAATTATTTCTTCTATAGGTCTCTTCCAAGCAGTGATTAGTAAATCTTTTTTATCTACCGGCTCTACCAAAATTGTAAACATTTTACATCTATTGCCACCAATTACATCTGTAAAAATTTGATCTCCAACAACTCCAATTTGTTCAGGCTTTAGCTGTAATTGCTTTTGTATTTTTAAAAATCCTTTTTTTGATGGCTTTTTTGCAAATAATAAATATGGTATTTCTAAAACATTTGCTACTTTTTCGACTTTTTCTTTTTTGTTAGTATTCGACAAAATATATAATTTTACACCTTGACCTTTTAAATTTTTTGCCCATTTTATTTTTTCTTCTGATAAGTTTTCATAATAGTCTACTAATGTGTTGTCAATATCTAGAATTAATGCTTTTAGCTTGTTTTTTTGTATAAATTCTATTGTTATTTCTTCTACTTTGTTTAACATTTCTCTTGGATATAAAATCATCTTTTCCTCCGTATTTACAAAAACATTAAATCATAAATATATATAATTTGCAAGTTGCTAATTTTAAGTTGTTTGGCTAAACACTTTACTTGCCATATTGCCTTATGGTTTATGTATGATTTGTTTAACAGCATTAATTTATAATAACTACATTCTTTTTGGCATTTCTATTCCAAGTAATTTTGCTCCAAGTTTTAAAACTTTTCCAACCGCAAATGTTAAATAAACTCTTGCATTTTGAATGTTTTTATCTTCGCAAATAATTTTGTTTTCGTTGTAAAATAAACTAAAACTTTTTGCTAAGTCTATTAAATATCTTGATAATATTGATGGATCGTTTTTTTCGGTTACTTGAACTAATATGTCATTAAAATTGTATATTAGTTTTAAAACTGAAATTGATAATTCATCTGTTAGTAGTTTGACATCTATTTCTGATGCGTTTGGAATTGTAATTGTTGCTTGCTCCGTTTTTGCTTTTGGCGCTGTGATTGATGTCTGAGCTATGTTTGGTTCTATGTTTGGCGCTGTCTGTGCTTTTTCTAATACACTTTGCGTTCTTACATAAGTGTATTGAATATATGGTCCTGTTTCTCCTTGGAAGTTTAAAACATTGTCCCAATCAAATACTTGGTCTTTTATTATTGTACTTGCTAAATTATTAAATATTACTGCTCCTATTCCTATTTTTGTTGCTTCTTCTTTTTTATTTTCTAAATTTGCATTTTTTTCTTCTATTACTTTTTCTACTCTTTGTATTGCTTCATTTAGTAGGTCTTCTACCTTTACAACATTTCCTTCTCTTGTTGACATTTTGCCTGTGGCAAGCCTTACCATTCCAAATTGTACATGTTCTAAACCTTTTACACATTTTTCAGGAATTTCTAAATATTTTGCTACTTCAAAGATTTGCTTAAAGTGCAAGGCTTGCTCATAAGCAACTACATATAAACATTTATCAAAGTCATAAGTTTCTGCTCTATATTTTATTGCAGCTAAATCTCTAGTTGCATATATGCTTGAACCATTTGCTTTTTTTATTATGCATACTCCTAAACCTTTGTCTTCTAAGTCTACAATTTTTGCTCCTTCTGAATCTGTCAAAACTCCTGCTTTTTCTAGTAGGTTTTCAACATCTCCCATCTTGTCTGTGTAAAAAGATTCTCCTATTACTGAGTCAAATTTTACTCCTAGTAAATCATAAATTCTTTGGAACTCTTTTAAGCTTAAATCTCTAAATTTTTCCCATAACTCTGTTGCATATTTGTCTCCCGCTTCTAAAAGCCTAAAATTTTCTCTACAAGCTTCTAAAATACTTTCATCTGCTTTGCTTGCTTCGTTTATTCTAACATATATTTTTGTTAATTCTTCAATTGGGTTTTCTTCTAAATTATATTCGTTTCCCCATCTTTTATAGCCTTCGATTAATTTTCCAAATTGAGTTCCATAATCTCCTAAGTGATTGATTCCTATTGTGTTGTAACCTAAATATTTATAAATATTATATAAAGCTGCTCCTATTACTGTTGTACGTAGATGGCCTATATGGAACTGTTTGGCTATGTTTGGAGATGAATATTCTACAATTATGTTTTTACCTTGTCCTATGTTTGAAGATCCATAATTTTCTGTTTTTTGGATTTCTTGCAAAGTTTCTTTTACAAGTAATTCTTTATTTATATAAAAGTTTAAATATCCTCCTGCAACTTCTATTTTTTCTATTAAATTATTATCTACTTTTATATTTTGCTTTATCTCATTTGCTATTATTGGTGGAGCTTTTTTTAAATCTTTTGCTAGTTTAAAGCATGGAAATGCATAGTCTCCATTTGTGCCATCTTTTGGCACTTCTATGTAGCTTTCTATTTGATTTTCGTTTATCTCTATGTTTGCATTGGCGTTGGTGATTGTGCTTGCGTTGGTGATTGTGTTGGCGTTGGTGATTGTGTTGGCGTTTGTATTGAAGCTAGTGATGACATTCGCATCCATATTAGAGTTGGAGTTTGTGCTTGTGCTTGTACTAGTGCTTGTTGCGATGGCTTCGGCTATATAATTTGCAATGCTATTTTTAAAATTTATCATTTTTATTTCCTTTCTGTTCGATTTATTTTCTGCTTAATTTTACCATTATTTTCTACTGTTTTCAAGCTTTTAATTAATAAATACATTTCACTCTTTGAAATTTTATATTTCTTTTGCAAAATACATGCTTTTCTCGTCGTTTCACACTCAGAATTTTATATTTCTTTTGCAAAATACATGCTTTTCTAGTCCGATTCATTTTTTTATATATTTTCAAAAATGGGGCTTTTCTCAACGAGAGTAGTATATTTTTTGACAAATATGCATTTTACTTATCATTATTATTTATTTTTTCAAATTTATATATTTCTTTTCAAAATTGAGTGCTTTCTACAAGATAGCATTTTATTTTTATGTAAAATTATAATGCTAGCTTGTAGAAAAGGGGTGTTTTTGCAAAAGAAATATATATTTTTTAAACATTTATAAATAAAACCCCCCGAAGTTTAAAACTTCGAGGGTTAGTTGGACTTTGCCTTTAAGCGAAATATATTAATCGCCTGGATGACGGTAAGCTATAGGTCTTCCCTTGCTGTCGGTGTAGACAGGAGGTTCATCTTGCTTGGAAGGCTGCTGCTCCGCTTTTCTGCGTGCAACAGTAGCTGCAAGGTATCTGTCATACGCCATAGCTTCGTCATTTGTTTCTTCGGTCTTTTTGTCCACTTTCATTTTTGTTCCCTCCAAATAAAAAATTTGTTGCCTTTGATGCACACACTCGCTGTCGAGGAATAAATGTGCTATTAAGCTAGCAGTAGTATATCATTGCTTGGCAGTATTGTCAAGTATTTGACACTTAATAAGATATAACTTCAATGCTTTTTAATAATATATTTTTATATGCATCTTCGCAAAACATGATTTACTTTTCCGTAAATGCTTCTAGTTCTTTAATTTTATCTCTTAGTTCAGCTGCTCTTTCAAATTCCATTGCGGCAGCATGTTTTAACATTTCATCTGTTAATTTTGCAATAACATCTTCGATACTTTCATCTTTGCCTATATCATACTTAGTTTCTGCTTCTTCTAAGATTGTAGCTTTTATTGAATCTCTTACAGATTTTTGAATAGTTTTTGGAATAATGCCATGTTTTTCATTATATTCAGATTGAATTTTTCTTCTTCTGTTTGTTTCTTTTATTGCATTTTCCATAGATTCAGTAAGCTCATCTGCATACATTATAACTGTTCCTTCTGTATTTCTTGCTGCACGTCCAATTGTTTGAATTAATGAACGTTCTGAACGCAAAAAGCCCTCTTTATCTGCATCTAAAATTGCAACTAATGAAACCTCTGGAATGTCTAGCCCTTCTCTTAAAAGGTTTATTCCTACTAATACATCAAATTCTCCAAGACGCAAATTTCGTATAAGTTCCATTCTTTCCAAAGCTTTAATATCTGAATGCATATAATTTACTTTGATATCTAAGCTTTTTAAATATGCGGTTAAGTCCTCAGCCATCTTTTTTGTAAGAGTTGTTACTAGAACTCTTTCATTTTTTGCTACTCTTATTCTAATTTGCTCTAATAAATCATCTACTTGATTAGTTACAGGTCTTACTTCTATTTTAGGATCTAAAAGTCCTGTTGGTCTGATAATTTGCTCCACAACATTTTCTTTAGAATGGTCTTTTTCATATTCAGCTGGTGTTGCGCTCACAAATACTACCTGATTTATTCTTTCTTCAAATTCTTTAAAAGTTAAAGGTCTGTTATCATAGGCTGATGGAAGTCTAAAACCATAAGTTACTAATGAATCTTTTCTTGACCTGTCTCCATTATACATGGCTCTTACTTGAGGAATTGTTGCATGAGATTCATCTATTAATAGTAAGAAATCATCTGGGAAATAATCAAATAAAGTAAATGGTGGACTTCCTGGCTCTCTACCACTTATGTGTCTTGAATAATTTTCGATTCCTTGACAGAAGCCAGTTTCTTTCATCATTTCTATATCAAAATTTGTTCTTTCTTCTATTCTCTGTGCTTCGATTAATTTGTTTTGTGCTTTAAAATATTTTACTCTTTCTTCCATCTCTTGCTCTATTGTTACTATTGCTCTGTCCATTTTTTCTTTTGTTGTTACATAATGTGAGTTTGGAAATATCATTATGTGTTCTCGAGATGCTGTAGCTTTTCCTGTTAGTGGATTAATTTCAGATATTTTTTCTATTTCATCACCCCAAAATGATACTCTTACTGCTGTTTCACTTTGGTCTGATGGATATATTTCAAGTACATCTCCTTTAGCTCTAAAAGTTCCTCTTTTAAAGTCTATTTCATTTCTTGTATATTGCATGTTTATTAGCTTTCGTATGATTTGGTCTCGCGATTTTTGCATTCCTGGTCTTAAGGAAACTATCATATTTTCATAGTCGATTGGGTCTCCTAATCCATATATACAAGATACTGAAGCTACCACTATTACATCTCTAGTTTCGAAAAGTGAGGCAGTTGCAGAATGTCTTAGTTTGTCTATTTCATCATTGATTGAAGCATCTTTTTCAATGTATGTATCACTTTGTGCAATGTAGCTTTCTGGCTGATAATAATCGTAATATGAAACAAAGTATTCCACTCTGTTTTCAGGGAAAAACTCTTTGAATTCAGAGTAAAGTTGTCCGAGCTAGTGTTTTATTATGTGCTAAAACAAGTGTTGGTTTTTGTACTTGTTCGATTATATTTGCCATTGTGAATGTTTTTCCGTGAACCGCGTTACTCCAAGTAATGTCTGGAATTTCTTGCCCTCTTTTATTCCTTTTGATAAGTATTCTATTGCTTCTGGCTGGTCGCCAGTTGGCTTATAATTTGATACTAATTTGAACATTTTTCCTCCCTTTGTGACCGATAAAAACGACAACTATTAACCCAAAATTCGTGCAATTTATCGAACAAATTCGTGTAATTTTGTTTGCTTTTTTAGTTTTTTAGCAAACATAAATAGCGATTACACGAATCCGGTCACAAAATTTTTATATCTGTTTTCTCAATTATTTTATAATTTTCCAATATCCTGCTTTATCTGTTCCTATTCTTTGTAATATTTCTTTTTCTTTTAAAATATTTACATTTCTTTCTATTGTTCTTATGGTAGTTTTTAATTTAGATGCTATTTCTTTTTGAGTTATACTTTGATTTTCTTCTATCAACTCTAAAATTTTTCTCTGTGTTGAATTTACACCGACATTTACACCGACATTTACACCGACATTTACACCGACATTTTTAGTGATTTCATTTTCTTTATCATAGTTTTTTCTATAAAAAATTATTGTAAATCCTATTTTTTCTTTTCTAAATTCTACTCTAACTTGATTTTCTGTACATTCTTCGTATATTCTTCTTATTCCTGAAGAATATGTTTCTGTATCATTTGATTTATATAAAATATTAGCAATTATTGGATTTCTAAATACTGAATGAGCTCTATTTTGTATATAATCTTCTGGTGTATATTGTTCTGGAAATGTTCCAGGATTATATATTTCTACTTTATTTTTAAATATTGATATTTCTGTTCCTTTAGGGTCTTGATATAACCTGTGTGCATAACTATTTATAATAGCTTCCCTTATAGAATCTAGTGGAATTTCTGGATATTCTTCTCTTTTATCTGTTATTTTCACATTCCATATAATATTTTTTCTAATATATTCTTGTCCTATTTTTATTAAATCGAAAATATTTCCCTCTACTTTATCGATATCAATAAATGTTGTTTTAGTATCTGTTGCAAAAATCGCCATTTGAAGTTCTACATTATTATTATCGCAAAATAAAACCTTTCCTGCATTTAATAATTTATTATCTCTTAATAATCCCAACTTGTTTAAAACATCTTCTTTATTTGTATATTGAAATGGTATCCTCTTAGCTTTATTTGCTCTTTCTATATAATCCTTCAATATTTCTTCATTAACGTCTTCTATTGTTTTGTTTGAAATTCTTGAATCCCAACTTCCACTTTCATTTTCTGCTTTCAAAAATATTTTTCTCATTTCAGAAATAGAAAGCTTTTGATCTCTATCACTTACTCTTATATAAGCTCTTCCATCTGCAAAATATGGAACATCTTCTCCTTCAAACTCTACTAATATGCAATCTTTATCTTCTATTTTTACATTACTTATCTTTGGATAGATTTTAGGTTCTATCTTATTTGAAATAACTTCTGAAATATATCTTAGTGTTTTTCCACTAAATTCTTGACCTATTACTGTTCCATCATCTTTTATTCCAAAATATAGTTTTCCATGTCTATGTTTATTCAATATAGAAACCATTGATACTATTGCTTCTTTTAATTCACTTGTTGATTTTTTTAATTCTGTTATTTCATCTTCTTGAAATTTATTATTCAATCAAAATCACCTCTTTTTTAATAGAATAGATTATCTTTCATCTCAATTACTGTTTTATTTATTTCATCAAATTTATAAACAGATGCTAATATAATTTGATGATCACAAAAATCTCTTTCTAAAATTTTTATCATCTCTGTTGAAGCTTTATCTGTTAATTCATTTGTTCCCGAATTTAATGGATTTGGTTCTAAATTACTTATAAATAATGTGACCAACTTAATTTGGTAGACACTGTCTTCCAAATTGGGTACATTAAATAAAATTTTCTCATTGTTCTCAAATTTATAGCTGAAAAACCTCTTCCAAATTCATTGGTAAGCTTTTCTGATAGTTTTTGTAAAACAGTATCTCCATAGCTAGCTCGCTCATTTCCTTGCTGAATTTCCATTATAACTTTCCCTATATTCCAATATAAGTTAAGCATTTCTGTATTTACTACACTATATACTCTATTTCTACTGTTGTTTATTAAATCTCTAATTTCTTCAAAAATAGGATTTATATTTTTATCAATCAATGATAAATCTTTTGACATTTAATCTTTCCTCTCTTAATTTTATATTTTGTATCTACACGAATTTGGTCATAAAATTTTTTTGTTTAGTTTTATTTTTTATTCTTCATTTTACTTAATAATATTTTCTGCTGATTTTATTATCTCGTTTACATCTACGCCTTTGATTATGCGGTTTTCCATTAAAACATTGCCTTTTACAATTGTCGTAGTTACGTTTCTACCTGTTGTATTATATACAAGATTTGCGACTTCGTTTGAATTTGGGTACATAATAATGTTGTCTAGATTTTTTGTGATGTCAACTAGAATTATATCAGCGTCTTTTCCGACTTCAATGCTACCTATTTTGGTGTTTAAGCCTAATAATTTGGCACCATTTATTGTAGCCATGTAAATGGCTTCTTTTGCTGTTATTCTTGCCTCGTTTTCGTGTATGCCTCCTTGAATTAAGCATGCAATTCTCATTGCCTCAAACATGTCTAAATTGCTACCTGAGCCTTGCCCATCTGTTCCAAGAGCAACATTTATTCCTTCTTGCAAATATCTGGTGGTGTCCGCTATTTTACAACCAAGCCTTAAATTTGATATTGGGTTATGCGCAATACCACAATCCATCGTTTTTAATACTTTTATGTCTTCATCATCTAGTTTTACTCCATGTGCTAAAACAGTGTGAATTCCATTAAAATATTGTTTTAAAACTTCTATGGCTCTTTTTCCATGTAATTTTTTTATATCATCAATTTCATCTATGCTTTCTAAAAAATGAATATGGATTGGCAAATTATATTGCCTTGCTAAATTAGCTGATGCTTGCAACGCTTTGTCTGTACAAGTATATAGCCCATGTGGAGCTACAGAGTAAGTAATTAAATCTTCATCTGGAAGTCTTGTTTCATAAAAACTTTTAAATTCATCTATTCTTTCTTGCAAGTTATTGTCGACATCCATTATTACTCTTGTAAGAACTGCTCTTACTTTTAGCTTCCTTACTGCTTCTCTTATCTGCTCAGACATAAAATAGTGATCATTTATACAGGTTGTTCCTGTTGATATCATCTCTATTAGTGAAAGCATACTTGCATTGTAAATATCTTGTTTAGTTAATCTGTCTTCTATTGGCCATATTCTATTATTTAGCCATTCATTTAAACTTACACCCTCTGATGTTTCTCTAAATATGCTCATTGGTATATGAGCATGTGTATTTATTAAACCTGGCATCACTATTTGATTTTGAGCATCTATCAAATGGTACTCTGGTGAATTGGGTATTTTTTCTTCTATTTTTGTAATTTTTCCTTCTTCGACTAAAATATCTCTGTTTTTGATAATTACATCATTATTTTCAAATAATAATACTTTTCCATTTTTTATTAATATTTTTTCCATTTTAAAACCCACCCTTTCTTGCTTTAGTTACCAAGTGTAAATACGCACAGTAATTAGAGATTAATTTATAAAGCATTTATTGAGATTTGTAATTTATCGCGATTTGATTATATACTTTTTAATATAAATTGTCTAGAGCTCTATTTTTGGTATTGCTAATTCCCTTTACTTTTTTATATTGAGTAGTACTTAAATTAAAAGTATTTTTATAAATTTCGTCTGTTAGTATTGCATAGTCCTTATCGTTTGCTCCTCTATTTTTCCATGTGTCTGTCAATTGCTTCCTACTATCTATAGATTTAAGCCTTTGTGCAATCCATCCGTCTTCATAACCTTTTTTTATATATGTCTCTTTTGCTCTATTAATCGCAAGTTCTGGGTTTACTATTTCGTCTAATCTTTCGCTTCCTACTTGTGCTAACCATAATTTAAATGGTTCTGCTTTAGGAGATGGAATAGATTGGATTATTCTTAATATTCCTTTAGTGTCTGCTGTTCTTATTTTTCTTTTTTTACCATCTTTAGCTTTCATTTCAACCAGGGTACAAATTGTACCCCAGTTGATATTTAACTCTTGATCTCTGCTTTTAAGTTTTTTAATATATTGCTTTACGTCTACAGAATCTGTCAAAATTTGAATAACATCTTCTACTGAAAAATACCATTCTCCATTGTACCACTTTCTTCTAATTTCTTTTTCTTCAAATAATGCTAATTTATTTTCTTGCATACAAACCACTTCCTTTGTTTATTTTTTGACATTATACAATATTAATTCATATTTGTCAAACATTTGTTTTAAAAAAGTGTAAGTTTTTTTCGACAATTAACCTATTTTTTCGACACTTTTAAGTTAGCACTTTTAAATCTAGTAATTTTTTATTTAGTAATTTTTAAGTTAGTACTCTTAAATATGGTAATTTTTATTTAGCAATTTTTAAGTTAGAAATTTTAAACTAAATAGAAAAAAGGAAATCAGATTGTTTCTAATTTCCTTTTTTAGTGATGCATTAATGTTGTCTTTACGTTATTTATAATATTTTATTTTCTAAATTTTTTTGTAAACTTTTCATTTTTTAGGATAATAAATGCTATTGCCATAAATGAGCCTACCATCATAACTATGTATTTTACTATTGGCATATCTGATGTGTCTGGAAGTGGGTTATTAGAATTATCTCCTGGCTCGCTAGGTTCTGGCTCATTTATATCTGGTGAATCTGTTCCAGGTTCGTCACTGTCTGGTATATCTGTACCTGGGTTATCTGGGTTTACTGGTGGGGTGTCTGGATCTTGTTCATCTGGAACTTCTACTATACAAGTATCTGTTTTGCCATCAGCTGTAGCTGTGATTGTTGCTTTTCCTACTTGGTGTGCTGTAACTTCACCTGTTACACTATCTACTGTTGCTACACCTTCGTTATCTGATGTCCATGTTACTGTTTTGTATGTAGCATCTTCTGGTAAAACTTTTGCGGTTAATGTTGTTGTTGTATCTTTTTGTAGAGTTACTGTTTTTTCTCCGTTAACTTCTGGTACTTCAATTTCTACACTTGTTACTGGTGTAGGAATAACTTTTACTAAAGCTACTCCATTATGTGTTGGACAATCAGAATATTGGCAAGTAACTATAACTCTTACATATGCTTCACCAACTGCATTTGCTGTTACAACTCCTGATTCGTCAACAGATATAACATTTGCTGGAGAGTCTGATAGAGGTTCAACAGTCCATCTGTCTTGCTTATATGTTGCATTTGCAGGGTCAACTATAAAGTCAAAATCCAATTTTTCTCCTACTTTAAGCACAATAGGCTCTTCAGTAGTTCCTGTTGGCTTAAGAGTTACTTCATCAACTTTTATAGGTTTTTCTACAACTGTAATATCGTATATGCGTGTTACATCATCAGAAGTAGTTACCGTATTATTTTTTACAGTTGCTGTTATTTTACATTTGTTGTTTCCAGCTTTATATTCTCCTGCTATAAAGCTTACACTTCCATCATCATTTTTTCTTACAGTTGCAACAGTGTCATCGCTTGATGTCCATGTAATTTCTTTATTTGTAGCATTTTCAGGTAAAACCTCTGGATGTATTGTTAATGAATATTCATTTGCTGTAGAGCCATTCTTGTTTTCTACTAAAGTAATATTTGTACTAGATAATCCATCTATGATTGATTTTGCTGGAACTATTTTGTCATATTCTATATATTTTTCTGAAATTGATTTTCCAGTTTCTTTCTTATAATTTTCGCCAGTTGTAATCTCTGCTTTTCCTTCTTCAACTTCATCTGGATAGTCTACTATATTTTTAAGTATAATACTGTCTGCATAATATAAGTCTTCTGAATATAAAATTTGTCCATTTAAAATTTTGAAGCTACATACTTTAACATAATCTATTATGGTTATTTCGCCAGCATTTAAAGTACTTCTTGTTTTAGGCTTTATAGTTTCGATTGTATAGTCGCCATCTGGTAGTTCGCCAAAGTCGAATTTACCATTAGTGGTTAATTCTTTTGGCTCGATTTCGGTTCCTCTTTCATCTTTTCCTGTAAGTCTTAATGTAATTCCTGATATAAAATCTGTATGTTGGTCAACTGTATAAACTACTACTTGTGCTTTTGATGGAAGAACAGTTACCTGACAACCTACATGAATTCCAGGGTCTGAAACTAATCTTGCTCTAACTACAGTCGTTCCAGGTTTTTTAGGAACTACAGTTCCATCTTCTCTAACTTCTATTACTTCGCTATCTTCTGATTCCCATTTAATTTCAAAGTTGTCTGCATTTTTTGGATATGGTGTTACTGTTAATTTCTTTTGTCCTATAATTATATTATCTTTTATTGTTAGTGTTATATCACTTATTTGCAAAGATTCGACTTTTATAGGGTCAACTATTATTGTACAAGTGTCTGTTTTGCCATCAGCTGTAGCTGTAATTGTTACCTCTACTGGTTCTTTTCCTGGTGTGTGTGGTGTTACTTTACCTGATACGCTATCTACTTCTGCAATTTCTGGTTTATTTGATGTCCATGTTACTGTTTTGTTCGTTGCATTTTCTGGTGTAACTTTGGCTGTTAAAGTTATTGGTGGATCCTCTTTTGTTAAGTGTATAGTTTTCTCTCCTTGTATTTGTACACTTGTTACTGGTGTAGGTGGTGTAGGTTCAGCCTTTACTACCTGTACTGGAACATATGTTGAATGAGTATGACCTTCACTTTCACAAGTAACCAAAATTCTAACATATGCTTTACCTACTGCATTAGCTGTTACAACTCCTGAATCATCGATAGATATAACATCTGTTGGAACAGGAGCATATGGATTTGTCCAATTACTTGTAGCGAACCATGTTTCGTCTTTAAATGTTGCGGTTGATGGGTTAACTTTAAAGTTAAGGTCTATAGTTTCTCCTACATGTAGTTTTGGACCATTACTTGTTGAAAATTCTATTTCTTCATCTCCTTCAGTTGTTGTAATAACTACGCTTGTAATTGGAATAGAGTGATCTTGAACTGTAATGCGATATTTACGCTCTATTTTTCCATTATCTGCTTTAGCTATAATAGTACATATATTGTTTCCTTGTACGTATTTTCCTGCCTTAAAGGTAGCAACACTACCATCTGCATTTGTTACTACAGTTGCAATATTATCATTAGTTGAACTCCATTCAATTTTTTGATTCGTTGCATTTTCAGGTAAAACTTTTGCATGTATTGTTAATGAATGCTGTGATTGTGTAGTTGTACCGTCATTTTCTAATAATGGAATATTTGTATTAGATAATCCATCTACGATTTCTGTTACAGGTATTCCTTCTACTGTAACTGTAACTGGATTAGATGTTTTGTCTCCAGCCATTGCTACAACTTTTGTTTCTCCTACGTTTTTTGCTTTTATTAGACCTGACTTGTTATTTATGGTGATTATTTCATCTTCTAATGAACCATCTGCTAATTTCCATGTTACTGTTTTGTCAGATGCATTGTTTGGGTTAACAGTTGCTGTAAGAATAGCTTGCTCGCCTGCTTTTAGTGTAGTATTTGCTTGGTTAATTACAACACTATTTACTAGCACAGTTTTAACTGTTATATTTACCTTTACTTCTTTTGATTTTTCATCTAAGTCTGTAACTGTTGCGGTAATTGTAACCGGCTCACTGCTATAAGATTTAGCTTTTAACCCTCCTGACTGAGTAACTGAAACAGCTTTTTCATTAGAACTTTCCCATTTTATACCTTTTACTTGTTCGTATACAACTCTACTTCCATTTTTCAAACGATATAAATCAAGATTTAATTTGTATTCTTCTCCATAGCCAAGCTCCAAAGTGTAACTGCCATCTTCACTTGGTTTAAGTCTATTTTCGTTATCGTTTTTGTCTTTTAATAGACCAACTTGTATTTCTGGAAGTACAACTATTTCAAATTGTGCAGAACGAAATTCCTTAGGATACTCTCCGTCTCTTAGTGCTTCATAAGCACCTGTGCCATCTTTGCCTCCAGCTTCATTCCATCGCATAATATATGCTATTAAAAAATATGTTTTTGAATCACTTAATTTAGCTGAATCTATTGTTAATGTGTCTGTATCTGTATATGTTCGTTGATATAATGGTAAATTTCTTTGTTCTTTTTCTTCTTCTGTACGTTTATCTTCATATACCTCTCCATAAGGATAAGGTCTTCCACCTGTTGGTTTAAGCCATAATAATCTAAGTTTGTCTGGATGATCTCCTTGTTCGTTTAAACCTGTCTTATCAATGTTTGCTTTAATTTCGATTTTGTCTCCTAACATAACTAAATATTTACTTTTTTCTATAGAAATATTAACACTAGGAGTATCTGTCTTATTGCTTGATGATGCTATATTAGTAAGTGCATTTTGGGCATAAGATAGAATGTTTGTAACTCCTACTTGTCCTAATATAATAGCAATTATTAATATAGAAATTAATAATATTTTCTTTTTTCTATTTTTCATAAGTTCCCCCTTTTTACTCTTTTTATAAAGATTTTGTTTTTTGTTATACAATTTTATTATAGTATAATTTTATTTTATGGTCAATAAATTTAAGTTAATTTTAAGTTAAATTTTCTTCTCAAAATGTTGGTAATCTTTTTTGGTTCTCCAATCTCCACCCCATGACCAGCCATGATTTATAAATATTTTATACAAAGCATCATTTTTCTTGATTAGATATTTATTGTTTAAATTTCTATTAGCGTATTTCTTGCCTGCTTCTGGGCTTATGCTACCATTTGCTACATAGGGATTATATAATGGATTTATATCTATTGCTGTTCCGCTTCGCATGGTTTGAGATACTTGTTGTTCCGTGCAATTACTCGGTAGCAAAAGCAGGATGTGTTATTGTCTGTCATTGATGCTTCATCGTTTGCATCGTATTCGTCTATTAATCTCATTTTTTCAATTGGGTATTTTATATTGTATATTTCTTTAAAAATTTCTAATACATCGTTTGCTACTTTTGCATTTACAATCATTTCTCCTACATGAGTTTTGCCATCAAAACCATAATAAGATATTTGTAAGTAAGAAAGTTTGCTAATATCTACATCATCTTTGCTTTCTTGTGGAATTGATTTTCCTAGCATTTTTTCATATATATAATCTGGTATTGGCTGCGAAACAAATACAGGCTTTTCCAGTGTTTCTTCTATTTGACTATAAATATTGCCCAGCTTTTCTATTATTTTTGTGCTCAGAGTTGACACAGGTTGTTTTGCAAAACTAATTTGCGATAATAAAATTAAATAAATAATTAATCTTTTCATCTTATGATTATTTCCTTTTTATATGTTATAGTTTTTATTGCACTTGCTACATTGATAATGATAATCTTCACAAATTTTATAGTTTTGATTTTTATATTCTTTTAAAATTGGAGTTAAATCTTTTATGCATTCATCATGATAAATGTAGTAGCAATCTTCTTTTATATTATATACAACTCTTCCTCGTGGGAAAAAGTCAAAATCTACACCATATTTCTTTTGATAAAATTTCTCCCAAATTTCCATATGACTTTCTGGGAAATTGAGAAAATCGCCATATTTTTCTGCTGATTCATTTTCACATTTGTGTATTAAAAATTGATCTTTTATAACAAAAAATAAACATACCATGTTAAAGTGCTCCTTGCTAAAATCTTTTTTGAAAAAATATTGTTTGCTAAAATGTCACCTGCTAAAACGACTTTGTTTTTAAGTATAATTATATTTCTTTTGTAAAATGAGGGCTTTTCTAGTCCACGAATCTTTATTTTTATGTAAAGTTAGCGATTTGTAAATGAAAAAAGGGTTATTTTTAAGGACGAAATATATTTCTTTTGTAAAAACACCCCTTTTCTACAAGCTAGCATTTTATTTTTATGTAAATTTATAATGCTAGCTTGTAGAAAAGCCCCATTTTTAGAATGAAATATATTTTTTTTTGCAAAATTCATACGTTTCTCGTCGTTTCACATTCGAATTTTATATTTCTTTTGCAAAAATACATGCTTTTCTCGTCCGGTTCATTTTTTTATTTTTTTATATTTACGCCTGCCAAAGATATCAATTATATATTTTTAATGTTTCGCTTTGAAAAAGTTTCAAAAGTTATTATAAGTAGGACAGCTACTAAAATTGTGCAAGATATAATAGCATTTTGCATAGTTACGCCCTGAACTGAAGATAGTCTTCCAAATAAAATTTCTGTTAAATCCCAATTTATAAATGGAATATATTTAAGCCATTTGATTTTTGTATTTACCATTGCAAGCTGTTTAAGTATGCTCGCACCCATATATGCAAGTAATGATAAAGTAATTGCTGAAGCCGAATTGGTTAGTAATGTTCCTATTGCCAGAGCAATAGCTGATAATATAATTATTATTGGAGATATCGCAAGAATATTTATTGCTAGCCATGCAAATATATTTATTTCCATAACTGAATTCGTATTAAAATTGTATTTTAATACTGGAGCGTTTATGGTGCCAAAGCCATAACCTATTCCTGATACAAATATCTGAATTAATATCATGCAAAGCATTGCTAAAATTATGCAGATTATAGCTGCAATAATTTTTGAAAGCATTATTTTCCTTCTTGTGTATGGTCTTACTAATAATAATTTTATGGTTCCTTTGTTAAACTCTTCACTTATAATTGTTCCTGTTATCATAATAGAAATTATTATTATGAATAAAAGACCTAATTGTGCAAAAAGATTTTCTAATGAGCCTGAAACAGAATCTTCTTTTAAATCTGGCTTTTCGTTTTCGATTCTATATTTTGAAATATTAAATTCCTCTAGCACCCTTTGGTAATCAGTTTTATCATAGTAACCAAACTCACCTTGTAGCTTGTCTTTGTAATTATTTTCATTTATACCGTGCATAAGCTTTTTCGATTAAAAGCTCGCCGTAACCAGTATAATGTGAAAACGCATCCTCGTAGCCTTTGTTGTCATACCCTATATTTTTTTCTAAACGCCATTCATCACTTTGCTTTTGCAACTTTAAAATTTCTAGCTCTTTATTTAATTCTTTTATTTGGGCAGTGTCTGCTGAGTCTTTTATGGCTGTTGAGTCTGATGAGTCTGCTGGGTCATTTACGGCTGTTGAGTCTGATGAGTCTGATAGTTCTTTTAAGTTGGCTTCTATGTCAGAAATTTGAGATTTTGTATCTTCTAATGATTCAGTTACAAAACTTCTCCAGTCTCCTCTTTGCAGCCTTCCTAAAATGTCATCATACTTAGCTTTGGCTTCTTCTTTTGAATAACCTGTGTGTACAGCAAATTCATCTAGTCCACTTTCATATAAATTTATGTCTGTTTTTAGTTGCCACAACCTTTCTAATATAATTCGCCCTTTCCATGATGAATAACCACCATTTTCTTTTACTAACTTATTTATTTCATCACTTGTCTGTGTATCTATCTTTTGTTTCATTGCTTCTCTACTAGATGGGTCTAAATCGTCTTTGATATTTTCGCTATATGTATAAACTCCTTCGCTTTCATAAGACATAGATTCAGTATATTTGTCTATACCTAAAATAAGTAAATTTAACGCCAAAAATACTATTAATACTATGTAAACTCCTTTTTTGTGCAATATTTTTGTTAGCTCGTTTCTTACTAAATTAATCAATTTTATTACCTCCTGTCTTTTTCAAGAATGCATCTTCAAGAGTTACTGTTTCTTCTGCAATTCGGTATATTTCTATGTTGTTTTCGACTAATTTTTTGACTATGTTTGGTATTTCTGATTCTTGAACTAATATCTTAAATTCGTATTTATTTAGTTTTTCGGATTTATTTAGATTTTCCGTTTGTTTTGAATTTTCCGTTTGTTTTAAATTTTCAGCTTTATTTAAGATTTTTGTTTGATGCAAGATTTGCGCTTTTGGTAATAGTTCTTTTATTTTGGCTGTAGAGCTTACTTTAAATATAGTATATTTTGCATTTTCCTCTTCTTTTAATTCTTTAATGTCTTTGGTTTCTATAACCTCACCATTTTGAATTATACATATTTTTGTACAGAAATTATCTAGCTCAGCTAAGTTATGACTTGATATTAATATTGCCATTTGCTCTTGTTTTGCTAGTTTTTGCATTAGAACTCTTAAGTCCTTTATTCCTTCTGGATCTAGACCATTTGTTGGTTCATCTAAAATTAGAATGTTTGGTCTGTGTAATATTGCTTGTGCTATTCCTAACCTTTGCCTCATTCCTAAGGAATATTTTGAAACTTTATCGTGAATTCTTTCTTGCAAGCCAACTAATCTTACTACCTCATCAATTCTTGCTTTATCAACATTTTTGTATAGTCTTGCAATTAACTCTAAATTTTTATAGCCTGATAAATACATATATAAGTCTGGGTTTTCGACTATTGCCCCAACCTTTTCTATTGCTTTTTCGAAGTTCTTTTCTACATCAAAACCATTTATTTTTACAGTTCCTTTGTCTATTTTTTGAAGGCCTAAAATTAATTTTATAGTTGTGGTTTTTCCTGCTCCATTAGGTCCAATAAAACCTAATATATCACCACTTTCTAACGTGGTAGATACATTTTTTATAATTTCTTTTTTGCCAAATTTTTTGTAAAGATTATTACACTCTAAAACAACTTTTCCCACTTTTTCCTCCTTAAAAATTTATTCTAATCTTTATTTATTTTACTTAAATTTTTTATATTTTTCAATATTTATTAATCAATTTATACATAAATAATTTATGATGCAAATTTTTTAACAAATGTAAATTTGTAAGAAAATCTAAGTCTCGCAATAATTATCTTGTGCAAAAGTTTTGCCACATAAAAAACTTTACTACAACATAAAAAAGAGAAACCTGTAATTTAGGTTTCTCTAATTGGTTTACTTTTATATAAATTATGATTCTGTTATTGGCATAGCGAAGTTTAATACAATTTCTATTTCTTTTCCTTCTAATGCGTCATCAACACAGTCAGGATCTTGTCCTTCTATCCATACATATACTCTCATCTTTGTTACAGAGTTTGAATCTATTTTGAAATCTGCGCTAGAAGTATCTGTTAATTTTGTAGCTTCAAGTGTTGCTGGCTCTTGTGTTCTTCCATCTACATTATCAGCTTGTTTTACTTTGTTTGTATGTACTGCAGTTACTCTTTCACCACCGTTAGTAATATCGTTTATGTCTCCTTCTGTTACTTTATCTATTTTTAATGCTTGAGTTTCAAAATCGCATAGGTTAGCTGTTATTCTGCTATCACTATTTCTTACAGCATCTGTGTGCATTTTGTAGTTTGGCTCCCATATTGCTACTTTATCACTTTCATCTGGTTGTAAAGCTCTTAATGTAGATCCTACATCTAATAAGTTTCCTGTATTTTCATAAGCTACTAAACCTACTCTTACTGCTGCCTCTAATCCTGTTTCATCATTTAGAGCTACTACTTGTGATCCTTTATTTAATTGGAATGTTTCTGGGTTACCTACATTTTGTGTATTTGGTGAAATATTTTTTACATATAAGTCAAATACTAAGAATGGATGTTTATCATTTACTGTCTTTTCTGTTCCTATATCATCTTCTGTACATAATTTAATGTCTGTTAATTTGTTGCCTCCTACTGTTCTACCTGTTGCAAATTGTATTTTGCCATCTTCAACTGTTCCGTCTGTTGAAACTGGCATTAATTTTGTTGGAACATAGTTTTTATTGTCACCTTTTGCAGCTTGATAAATAACTGTATCTGTGTTTTCTGGTTCATATGTTCCTAAAAGTTGCCTCATGTCTTCAATTGTTATTGTACGTGTCCAATTATCACCATCTAGTGATATTAACATGTTGTCTTCTACTCCTACTTCTACTCTCAATCCTGATACTGATACATTTCTTTGTACCGTAAACCATGCATATGTTGCTGTTATGCATAAAATTGCTGTTAAAATAATTAATGTGAATAAGAACTTCGTTCTTTTTCTACTTTCTTCTGATCTTTTCATTTTTTTCCTCCTAAGTTTTTATTATTTATTTAAAATTTAAAAATTAAAATCTAAATTGTTTACTCCTGTGCAATATGTTCTTCTGATAGATTCATGTGCATTTTTATTTCACCCCCTATTATATCATCGACACAATCTGGGTCATTGCCCTCTATCCATATTACTACAGTGTACTTATGTATATCACCTGGTCTAAAGTCTTCGACTTTTTCAAGCATTATTCTGTTTTTTTCTTCTATAAATGCTGTTGTGTCTCTTTCTGGTTGACCAGTATAACGATTAGCTTTTGCATATGTAACTTCTTGCCCATCTTTTATTAATTTTACTCTTATTGCTTCATCTGCATTTTTTACTACATCATCTATAATAATCTCATACCAATAGTTTATAATTTCTTTGCCTTGATTTTCTGCATAAAAAGTATATGCTATATAATTATCACCATTGTGAGATCCGTCTGGGCCATCTTGTATATCTTTAGGAATCCAATCGCCTGATGTATTTGTCATAAACTCATTTTCTTCGGCTTTTAATTCTTTTAAGCATAATTTTTGTTCTATGTTTTCATAAATTACAAGAGAACCCTCCAAGTTATATGATGAATCTAATGTTACAGTAAAACTTCCTACATCATATATGAACTTTAAGACTACATATAATATAATTAAAAATACACATATTACTAACAACAAAATTTTTAATATTCTGAGCCTAGAATCTCTTTTTTTGATGTCTTTTGCTGTTAAGTTCACTCTTGGTTCGGCCATATCTATAATCCTCTTTTTCTACAATATGCAATATTCTTCTTTCGCTATTTACATTATAGCATCTTTTTTAGTTTTTACAATGACAATTCCGTTACATCTTGATTACAATATTATTACATATTTCTACATTTATTGACTTGCCCATGTGTCCCTAGTTTGACACCTAATTAAATAAATAAAATCTTGCTAGAGTCTGAGCCAAGTCAAATGCAGGTTAAAATTTTT
>CANQCG010000003.1 GCA_947589645.1 uncultured Clostridia bacterium | reverse complement strand
AAAATTTTAACCTGCATTTGACTTGGCTCAGACTCTAGCAAGATTTTATTTATTTAATTAGGTGTCAAACTAGGGAAGGCAAAGAATATATAATGCAAGATGGTGACATAGTATTGTTTAAGTTCAATGTGTAAGAACTGAAATACAAATGTAAACAAAAAGTAACAAAAATGTCAAAAAAAACTTATAAAAAACACTTGAAAAAGTTATAATAATATTGTATAAATATAATAGAATGCAAAAATGAATGAAGAGAGGTATGGTTATGAAAAGTAGTAAAATGTTGAAAATATTAGCATTAATAACAACTTTTATATTAATAGTTTGTATTTGTACAAATGTTTTTGCTGAAGATGATCCTACAGATTTTAGCAATTTACTAAATGGTGGAGATACAACACAAGGCACACCATCACAAACGCCATCAACGGCAACACCATCAACACCAACAGATAACAATGCAAACAGTAATACAAATGATAATAACAATTCAAGCACATATGAAGAATCAAAAATACCATATGCAGGTGTAGAATCATCAGTATTAATGGTTACAGCATTTGTAGCTTGTGCAATTGTAGGTATTTATACATTTAAAAAAGCAAACGATTATAAAGGAATTTAAAAAATTTCGAAAAAAGCTTGCAAAATTAATAAAAGTCGTGTATAATATTTAAAGTAACATAGAGAAAGTAGTAAGAGTGGGAACAAATCCCACTCTTAACTTTTGCAAAGGGGTGGAAAAATTTGGCAAGTATAGAAAATAAAGTAGAAGCCTTAATAGGCCCAAAAATAGAAGAGTTAGGCTATGAGATTTATGATGTAGAATATGCTAAAGAAGCAAAAAATTACTTTTTAAGAATATATATTGATAATTCAAAAGGAATAAGCATAGATGATTGCGAGAAAGTAAGTACCGAAATAAATGATATGTTAGATAACTCTAATATAATTAGTGAACAATATTTTTTAGAAGTGTCATCTCCAGGAATTGAAAAAGTCTTAAGAAAAGATAAACATTTAAAAAGTAATATAGGAAATGAAGTTGAGGTCAAATTATTTAAAAAAGACGAAAATGGGGCAAAATCTTATATAGGAATTTTAAAAGATTTTAATAATGAAGAAATATTAATAAATACTACTCAAGACATAAAAATAGAAAGAAAAAATATAGCACAAATAAAAACAATTTATAATTGGGAAGAACAATAAAGAAAGGAATGATTATAAAAATGAAGGCAATTGATAACAAAGAATTAATTTTAGCATTGGAGGAGTTAGAAAAAGAGAAAGGAATAAAAAAGGAATATTTATTAGAGTCAATCGAAACAGCGTTAGTTACAGCTTACAAAAGGAACTTTGATGCATTAGAAAATGTAAAAGTAGTAATGGACAAACAAACAGGAGCAACACATGTATATGCTATCAAAGAAGTAATGAAAAAGGCAAATGATGATGCTTTAGAAATAAGTTTAGAAGAAGCAAAGAAAATAAATAAAGACTTAAAAGTTGGTGACACTGTAGATGTAGAAATTGTACCAAAAGATTTTGGAAGAATTGCTGCACAAACAGCAAAGCAAGTAATAATTCAAAAATTACGTGAGGCAGAAAGAGACATAGTTTTTGCAGAATTTAATGATAGAAAAGGCGAAATTGTATCAGGAATAATTCAAAAGGCAGATAAAAATATTGTAGTAATGGATTTAGGAAGACTAGAAGGAATAATGCCTCCAAAAGAACAAATTCCAACTGAAAAATATAGTGTAAACCAAAAAATAAAAGGTTATGTATTAGATGTTGAAAGAGGAGAAAAAGGAGCACCACAAGTTATAGTATCTAGAAGTCATCCTGATTTTGTAAGAAAACTATTAGAGTTTGAAATACCAGAAATATACGAAGGCTTAATAGAAATTAAAAGTGTTTCTCGTGATCCAGGGTATAGAAGCAAAGTTGCAGTATATTCACAAAATCCAGATATAGATCCAGTTGGCTCATGTGTAGGGCAAAGAGGTATACGTATACAAAATGTTATAAATGAGTTAAATGGAGAAAAAATTGATGTAATAGAATGGGATGCAGATCCAGCAATATTTATATCATCAAGTTTATTGCCAGCTAAAATATTAGCAGTAGATATAAAAGAAGAAGAAAAATTTGCACAAGTAATTGTACCAGATGACCAATTATCACTAGCTATAGGAAAAGCAGGTCAAAATGTTAGGTTAGCTGCAAAATTAACAAATTGGAAAATTGATATAAAATCTGAAACACAATTTAGAGAAATGCTAGCTCAAAACGAGGAAGCATAAAAAAATAAGAGGGGATTATATAATGAAAAAAATACCACAAAGAAGCTGTGTTGTTTGTAGAACAAAAAAAGACAAAAACGAATTAATACGAATTGTTAAAAATCAAACAAATGAAATAATTATAGACGAAAGTGGAAAAAAACAGGGAAAAGGTGCATATATTTGTGATAGTATAGAATGTCTTGAAAAAGAATTAAAAAGTAAAGCATTAAAAAGAGCGCTAGAGGCCGACATACCAAATGAAATTTACGAAAAATTAAGAGAAAGAATAGAAAAGTAGGGGGTGATATTATTGGGTAAAGTAAAAATATATGATATAGCAAAAAAATTAAACTTAACAAGTAAAGAAGTTTTAGAAAGAGCGGAAATGCTTAAAATTGAAGCAAAAAGTCATTTAAGTAACATTGATGAAGAAGATGCTAAAAAAATAGAAGAGAGTTTGAAAAATAATAAAGATGTGCAATCTTCAGCAAAGAAGGAAGAAAAAACTTCAAAAGCTCAACCAGCAGCAAAAGAAAAAAACGATACACCAGTAATTATTAGAAGAGAGGTAATAATTACAGAAGCTGAAAATAAGAAAAAAGAGCAACAAAAGAAAGTAGAAGAAAAAACACAAGAAAAAGTAGGCTTTGTTGAGAGAAAACAAAATGACTATAATATAGTATATAGAAATAGACCTTCTAAACCTATGACAGTAAGTGAATTATTTGGTATTGGCAAATCAAAAGACGAAAATCAAGCAAAAAAGGCAGCAGTAGAAGAAAAAACAACAGAAACGAAGCCAGTTTCTCAAAATACTAAGGCTGAAGAAAAGAATTTGCAAGATTCAAGTAAGTCAAATGATGATTTTAATAAAGAAAAGCAATCATATAAAAATAACTATAATAATCAAAATGATTATAGACAAAATAATCAAAACAGAGAATGGGGACAAAATAATTATAGAAAAAATGTGCCAAGTAGAAATGGTTATAATAGTGAAAATTCAAATGGCTATAATTCTTCAAATATGAATCATCAAAATAATTTTAGAAATAATCAGAATGGCTTTAGAAATAATAATCAAGACTTTAAAAATAGAAACAATTTTGATAGAAATAATAGATTTAATAATAGAGACAATAATCAAACCAATAATAGATTTGGAAAGCGCCCTCTTGATGAAAGAGGTATAGAGAAAAACATAAAGAACATAATGTCAGTTGAGAATACTGAAAAAGAAAATGTTAGAGAATATAACAAAAATATTGATAAGCAAAAGGCAAATAGCAAATTTGATGATACTAGAGCAACTAAAAAAGCACAAAAATCAAGACGTAATTTAGGCGATTCTGAAATAAATGAAGGGAAATTAAAAGGCTTAAAAAGAGCAGATAGATTATCAAATATGTTTGAAGACCAAGAAGGTGGAATGCTTGATTATTACGACTTATCTACACAAAGAGGAAGAAAAGGTAAGAGAAAAGCTCAAAAAGAAGAAGAGCCACGTAATAAACAAAAAATCTTCCAATTAACAGAAATAACAATACCAGAATCTATAACTGTAAAAGACTTAGCAGCTGAATTAAAAAAGACAACATCAGATGTAATGAAAAAATTATTAGGATATGGTGTAATGGCAACTATAAATAATGAAGTGGACTTTGATACAGCATACTTAATAGCACAAGAATTTGGCGTAGAAGCAAAGAAAAAGGAAACAATTACAGAAGAAGACATCTTATTTGACGAGACAGAAGATAAAGAAGAAGATTTACAGCCACGTCCACCAGTAGTTGTAGTAATGGGACACGTAGACCATGGAAAAACTTCACTTCTAGACGCAGTTAAGAAAACAAATGTAATAGAAGGAGAAGCAGGAGGAATAACTCAACATATAGGTGCATATAAAGTAAAAATAAATGATAGAGAAATAACTTTCTTAGATACACCAGGTCATGAAGCATTTACAGCAATGAGAGCAAGAGGTGCACAAATAACAGATATAGCAATACTTGTAGTTGCTGCAAATGATGGAGTAATGCCTCAAACAGTAGAAGCAATTAACCATGCTAAATCTGCAGGAATTCCAATAATAGTTGCTATTAACAAAATAGATTTACCAGATGCAAATATAGATAAAGTAAAACAAGAATTGATGAACTATGAATTAGTCCCAGAAGAATGGGGAGGAGATACAATCTTTGTACCAATTTCTGCAAAAAATAATCTAAACATTGATCAATTATTAGAGATGGTATTACTTGAAGCAGATGTATTAGATTTAAAAGCTAATCCAAATAAACAATCAAAAGGTGTTGTAATAGAAGCAAGACTTGATAAAAACAAAGGACCAATAGCAACAATGCTTGTACAAAGAGGAACTCTAGATGTAGGAGACGAAATAGTTGTTGGCTCATCAATAGGCAGAATAAGAGTTATGACAGACGAAAAAGGTAAAAAAGTTAAAAAAGCTGGACCTTCTACACCAGTAGAAATTTTAGGATTAACAGAAGTACCTCAAGCTGGAGATACCTTCTATGAAGTAGAAGATGAAAAAACAGCAAAACACCTAATTGAAAGAAGAAAACGTCAAGCAAGAGAAAAAGCAATAAATGCTAATACAAAAGTAAGTTTAGATGACTTATTTAACCAAATAGAAAAAGGAAACTTAAAAGTATTAAACTTAATAGTAAAAGCAGATGTTCAAGGTTCAGTTGAAGCAGTAAAACAATCTCTTGAAAAATTGTCAAATGAAGAAGTAACTGTAAAAGTAATACACAGTGCAGCAGGAGCAGTTACAGAATCAGATGTTACACTTGCAAAAGTATCAAATGCAATTATAATTGCATTCAATGTAAGACCAGTTCCAACTGCAAAAGATATGGCTGAAAAAGAAGAAGTAGAAATAAAACAATATTCAGTAATATATCAAGCTATAGATGATGTAGAATCTGCTATGAAGGGAATGCTTGCACCTAAATATATAGAAAAAGTAATAGGAAATGCAGAAATAAGGCAAACCTTTAAGATTTCAAGTGTTGGTACAATAGGAGGAGCTTATGTATTAGACGGAAAACTTGAAAGAAATGCAGGAGTAAGAATATTACGTGACAATGTAGTAATTCATGAAGGAAAACTAGCATCATTAAAGAGATTCAAAGATGACGCTAAAGAAGTTTCTAAAGGCTTTGAATGTGGTATTCAAATTGAAAAATATGATGACATCAAAGAAGGAGACATTATAGAGGCATTTATTATGGAAGAAGTAAAAAGATAATCTGTATAAAAACTACAAAAATCGACATATTAAATATAGCTTACAAGTGAAGGGAGGAAGTGTTAGTTTATAAAGCTAACATGAACAAGTATGCCAAATAAAAACGAAAATAGACTAGGAAGAATTGATGAAGAATTCAAAAAAGAAATAAGCAATATCATAAGTTATGAATTAAAAGAGCCTAAAGTAACAGGAATGGTAAGTGTGACTAGGGTAAAAGTTACACCAGACTTAAGATATGCTAAAGTGTGGGTAAGTATCTTAAATGCCAAAAGTGTAGAAGAAACTTTAGAAGGTTTAAAAAAGTCTGCAGGATATATAAGAGCAGAATTAGCTAAAAGAATAAATTTAAGATATACACCAGAATTATCATTTGTAGTAGATGATTCTTTAGAATATGGTGCAAAGATAGATAATATTTTAAAAAATATAATTAAAGATTAGTCTATCTTTGCCAAAAGAAAAATAGATAGATAAGGAGTAAATTTATATGACTCTAGACAATATATTAGAAGAAATAAAAAAAGCAAAAACTATAGTAATTTTAACACATGAAACACCTGATGGAGATGCCATTGGAAGTAGTTTAGCAATGAAAATAGCAGTAGAAGAATTAGGCAAAAAGGCTGATGTAATAATACCAAAATATTCAAGAATTTTTAGCTTTTTACCAGGAGCAAATGAAATTAAAGAAGATTCAAGTTTAAAAAAATATGACTTAGCAATTTCAGTTGACTGTGCCGATTTAAAAAGGTTAGCAAAAGGAGAAGAGTATTTTGAAACTGCTAAAACAAAAATAGAAATAGACCATCATAGTATTAATACTATGTTTGGAGATTATAATTTTGTAAATCCAGTTGCACCAGCATGTTGCGAAATATTAATAGGAATGTTTGAATATTTTGGAATAGAAATAACGCAAGAACTAGGAACTTGCATAATTACAGGTATAATTACCGATACTGGTGGTTTTCAATATTCAGGTGTTACAGCCGAGACTTTTGAATTTGCAGCAGAGCTTTTACAAAAGGGTGTAAATATATCAAATGTTTACACTAGAGTTTTAAGCACAAAAACTAAAGCAAATTTTGAATTAAGCAGATTAGCATCAAACCGAATGGAATTTTTGGAAGATGGAAAAGTTACATTTACATACATAAATTTAGAAGATGAAAAAAAGGCAGGAGCAGAAGAAGGAGATCACGAGGGCTTAGTAGACATAGGAAGAAATATTGAAGGCGTAGAAGTATCAATATTTATTCGTGAAAAAGAAGGTGCAAATGGTTATAAAGTTTCTTTAAGATCAAAAGAATATGTAAATGTTGCAGATGTTTGCTTAATGTTAGGTGGTGGAGGCCACATAAGAGCAGCAGGATGTTTCTTGCAAGGAACAGTAGAAGAAGTAAAGCAAAAAATATTAGAAGAAATAAAAAAAGTACTAAAATAAGGAAAATTTTATGGATGGAATTTTAATAATAAATAAACCTAAGGGAAGAACTTCACATGATATTGTATCTAAAGTAAAGAAAATAGTAAACGAAAAAGTAGGCCATACAGGAACTTTAGATCCAAACGCAACTGGAGTTCTTCCTTTGCTAATTGGAAAAGGAACTTTGTGTTCTAACTATTTAATGGAGCATGATAAAATCTACGAAGTTGTACTAAAATTAGGAATAAAAACTGATACAGCAGATATCGAGGGAAATGTAATAGAAGAAAAAACAGTTCAAAATTCTAGTTTGGTTAAAGAAAATGTAGAAAAGGTATTAAATAGTTTTGTAGGTAAACAGCTTCAAATACCACCAATGTATTCTGCAATAAAGGTAAATGGCAAAAAGCTTTATGAATATGCAAGAAAGGGACAAAGCATAGAATTAAAACCAAGAGCAATAGAAATTTATGAATGTAAATTAAATAAAATAGACATAGGTAAAAAAGAAATTTACTTTACAGTACATTGCTCAAAAGGAACATATATTAGAAGCCTATGTGAAGATATTGCTACTAAATTAAATACAGTTGGTTATATGAAAGAGCTAAATAGAACAAAAGTAGGAAAATTTAGTATACAAAATGCAATAACAATTGAAGAACTAGAAGAAAATTTTAATAATGTGCAATTCATAAGCGAACACTTTGTTTCAATAGAAAAATTTTTTGAAGATAAACAAAGTATTACAATACCAGAAAACAGATTAAAACATTTACTAAATGGAGTAAAGCTTTCATTTAATTTAAATGATGATATATATAAATTGTATGATGAAAAAAATAATTTTATTGGTATTGGAAGTGTAAATTCACATTTATTAAAGAGAGAAATTATTTTAATTTAATTAAAAAAAGCCGTTCGAAAAAATGTTCGAAAAATTTTAAAAATTTTTAAAAAATCTATTGACAAAAAATAAAAATGAATGTAAAATGAGTACAACAAAAAACGAACAAGAATTTGCAGAACAAAAATTCAAACGGAGGTAACTATTATGAACATTTTTAGAACAAAAGTTAAAGAAATCAAAACAGTATATACAAAGGTAGCTGATATTATTATATTAGGAGCAACATTTGAGGTAAAGGTAGCATATAAAAATGTAAAAGTTACAGAACTCAACTTTGAAAACAGAGAAGTAAAAATAGTGCTTCCATTAAAATATAAAAATAAAGATATAACAAAAATATTAAATATAATACTAAACAAAATGTATGAGCAAATAGCTAAAAAAGAAGTAGAAGCAATAATGGAAAAAATAAGAAGCAAATTAAAATTTGCACCAGAAGATTATAAAATAGCTTTTATCAAAAATGCTATGGCAAAGTGCAATAATTCAAAAGAGATAGTTGTAAACCCATACATAATGAAATATGATATGCCAACTGTAGAATACATGATATTACACGAATATTGCCATCTAAAATATAAAACACATTCAAAAGGCTTCTGGGAACTAGTAAAAAAAGCAATGCCACAATACCAAAAATTCGAATATGCAGCATAAAAAAACCTAAAAACTTATAGTTAACAACTATAAGTTTTTTATATTTTAGGAAAGTTGTGCATATGTTAATTTTGCATTTGGCAAAAAAATGTTAGGTTCGTTTTTTAATATGTATGTTTTTTTCTAAAAAAGACTGGAATAACTGGAAAAAATATGTTATTATATATAAGTAGCATTATATTGGGGTATCGCCAAGCGGTAAGGCATCGGACTCTGACTCCGACATTCCTGTGTTCGAATCACAGTACCCCAGCCAGTAATTATATAAGACTATTGTTCAAAATATCAAACAAGATATTTAAAATTATCAATAAGGGAGAAATGTAAAATGCAAGAAAATAATGAGGAAAATCAAGAACAAGAATTAGACTTAAATCAATTAATGAAAATTAGAAGAGAAAAATTAGAAGAATTACAATCTTCAGGAAAAGATCCATTTGAAATAACAAAATTTGATAGAACAAATTCAGCAGGGGAAATAAAATCAAATTATGAAAAATTTGAGCAAAAAGACGTAGCTGTTGCAGGAAGAATAATAGCAAAAAGAATAATGGGAAAGGCATCATTTTGCACAATACTAGACTCAGATGAAAAAATACAAAGCTATGTAAGCATAAACGACTTAGGAGAGGAATCTTACAAAGCTTTTAAAACATTTGATATTGGTGACATTATAGGAATAAAAGGTTTTGTATTTAAAACAAGAACAGAAGAAATTTCTGTACATGCAAAAGAGGTAACTTTACTTTCAAAATCATTAAGACCTTTACCAGAAAAATTCCATGGCTTAAAAGATGTCGATTTAAGATACAGGCAAAGATATTTAGACTTAATAGTAAATCCAGAAGTAAAAGACACTTTTATATTAAGAAGTAAAATAATAAGTGAAATAAGAAACATATTAGACAGCAAAGGATACCTAGAGGTAGAAACACCAACATTAAATACCATAGCAGGAGGAGCAGCAGCAAAGCCATTTATAACACATCACAATACACTAGATATGGACATGTATTTAAGAATAGCAACAGAACTATACTTAAAAAGACTAATAGTAGGTGGTTTTGATAAGGTTTATGAGATTGGTAAGAACTTTAGAAACGAAGGAATTGATATAAGGCATAACCCAGAATTTACTGCAATAGAGCTATATGCTGCATATCAAGATTATCATGATATGATGGACATAACAGAAGAAATATTTAGAACAGTTGCAGAAAGAGTTTTAGGAAAAACAGTAATAAATTATCAAGGAACAGAAATTGATTTAGGAACAAAATGGAAAAGAACAACCATGATAGACGCAATAAAAGAAGTAACAGGGGTAGATTTTAATAAAATAGATACTGACGAAGAAGCGGTAGCAATTGCAAAACAAAAAGGTGTTGAAATAGAAGAAAGCAAAAAAACAAGAGGATACATAATAAATGCATTCTTTGAAACATTTGTTGAAGAGACATTAATACAACCAACATTTGTGTGTGACTACCCAGTAGATGTATCACCTCTTACAAAAAAGAAGCCATCTGATAAAAGATTAACAGAAAGATTTGAATGTTTTATTGGAGGACGTGAATATGGAAATGCATATTCAGAATTAAATGACCCAATAGACCAATATGAAAGATTTGTAGCTCAATTAAAGCAACGTGATGCAGGTGACGAAGAAGCTAATATGATGGATGAAGATTTTATTACAGCTCTAGAATATGGTATGCCTCCAACTGGCGGACTTGGAATCGGAATAGATAGAATGATTATGCTATTTACAGATTCAGCATCAATAAGAGATGTATTATTCTTCCCAACGATGAAGCCATTGAACTAGTTAATTCTAATAATTTGGTATAAAAAGGAGATTTATATGAACATTGCAGTATGTTGCTCATCATCAAATGATATAGATAAGAAATACTTAGAAAGTTCAAAGCTATTATTAAATCAAATATTTAAACAAGATAATAATTTAGTTTTTGGAGCAATGAATAGTGGTATAATGGGAGTTGCTTATAGATTAGCAAAGCAATATAATCGAAGTGTTATAGGAATAGCACCTGAAATATATAAGGACGATTTTAAAAAACTAGAATGTGATACAGAAATTTTAACTAAAAATGTTAATGATAGAACAAGTGCACTTATAAGCAATTCAGATATGTTATTGTTTTTACCAGGAGGAATTGGTACTTTATATGAATTAATTACTGCTATTGAAATGAAAAGAAGTAAAGAATTTGATAAACCAATTGTTATATATAATGAAACAGGCTTCTTTAATGAATTATTAACAATGCTAGACAAAGTTTATGCAAAAAATTTCACTGGCCAAGATGTGAGCTTGAGTTATAATATTGCAAGTGATGATAAAACAGTTATAGATTTATTAAACAAATATCGTTCAAAAGATACATTAGATTATAATAGAGATTAATCATTTTCTGATGGTAAAAGAGTAAAAAATAAGAAAGTATGTACATAACATTAACAGAGAAAAGAGAAAACATGGACATTAATAAGAAAGATAAAAGAGAAAGGAATGAAAAAAATGTATAATTCAAACAGAAAAATAATTTATGGAATTATAATTGCTATGGCAATAATAACATTATTAAATTATGCAACATCATCACAAGGAGCATTACTAAGTTTATTATTCACATTACCAGGCGTATTAATAGCAATAACATTCCATGAATTTGCACATGCCTATGCAGCAGATAAACTAGGTGATGATACACCTAGAAGGCAAGGACGTTTAAGCCTTAATCCAATGGATCATATAGATCCACTTGGAATATTAATGTTAATATTTGTGCATATTGGATGGGGAAAACCAGTACAAGTAGACCCTAGAAATTATGATAGAAGATTTAGCATGGAAGTAGCAGATGCAATTGTATCTATTGCAGGACCAATTATGAATTTTATACTAGCTATTGTTTTAACATTAATATATTGTGCAATTGTAAAGTTTGGAGCAGCATTTTATATGACAACAGCAGGTAGTGTAACCTTAACTATAATATTTTATGCTATTATAGTAAATGTAGGTTTAGGAGTATTTAATTTAATACCATTACCTCCACTAGATGGCTCAAAAGTATTTTTACCAATATTACCATCAAAAGTTAAATATTGGTTTGTAAATAATGAACATATCTTTTATATGGTATTTTTAGCACTTTGGGTTACAGGTCTAGCTGGAAGGTTTATATCACCAGCAATAGATTTTATAGCAAATCAAATATTAACATTTGGACAATTCATATTTAGACTATAAAATTTGCGCGTTTAAGTAAAAAAGAATGGAGAAGTAATGAAAGATATAATTACACTAGGAATAGAATCAAGTTGTGATGAAACTTCTGCTGCCATAATAAAAAATGGCAGAGAAGTTTTATCTAATATAATAGATACTCAAATAAAAATACATGAAAAATACGGTGGAGTAGTCCCAGAAATAGCATCAAGAAATCATATAGAAGCGATTACAAGAGTTGTAGAAAATGCATTAAAAGAAGCGGGTCTTAATTTTAAAGACATAGATGTAATAGCACCAACATATGGACCTGGATTAGTTGGTGCACTTTTAGTTGGACTTTCTTATGGAAAAGCCTTAAGCTATGCATTAAAAAAGTCACTAGTTGGTGTAAATCATATAGAAGGTCATATAGCGGCAAATTATATAACACATAAAGATTTAGAGCCTCCATTTTTATGTATGATGACATCAGGAGGAAACACTCAAATAGGATATGTAAAAGATTATTGCAATTTCGAAGTATTAGGCAAAACTCGTGATGATGCAATAGGGGAAGCCTTTGACAAAGTAGCAAGAGTAATAGGGCTTGGTTACCCAGGAGGACCAAAGATAGACAAGCTTGCACAAGAGGGCAAGCCTAATATTGAACTTCCTAAAATACACCTAGACAATTTAGACTTTAGCTTTAGTGGAATAAAAACAGCAGTAATAAATTTGCATCATAAAAATCCAGATATAAACAAAGCAGATTTATGCATTAGTTTCGAAAAAACGGTATCTGAGGTTTTATTGCAAAATGTATTAAAAGCAATAGAGCAAACAGGAGTAAAAAAAGTAGCATTAGCGGGAGGAGTTTCAGCAAATAGCTATATAAGGAAAGAATTTTTAAAACTAGAAGATCAAGGCATAAAAATATATATGCCAGACTTAAAATTATGTACAGATAATGCAGCAATGATAGGAGCAGCAGGATATTATAGATTCAAAAATGGAGATATTTCTGATTTAACCTTAAATGCAGTTCCAAATTTAAAATTAGGAGAATAAAAATTAACTATGTCAATATATGTAATAGCAGACCTACACTTATCATTTAATGAGAATAAGCCAATGGACATATTTGGAGATAATTGGTGTGGGCATGAAGAAAAAATAAAAAAAGATTGGCTCGAAAAAGTAAATGACAACGATTTAGTAGTATTGCCTGGAGATTTTTCGTGGTCAATGAGTTTAGAAGATACTGAAAAAGATTTTGAATATTTAAATAGTCTTCCAGGTAAAAAATTACTTCTAAAAGGTAACCATGATTACTGGTGGAATACAATTACAAAAATGAAAAAATTCTTGCAAGAAAAAAATTTTGAGAATATAGATTTTGTATATAATGATGGTTTTGAATTTGAAAATTACATCATAGCTGGTACAAGAGGTTGGAACTTATCAGAAGAAAAAGATGAAAAGATAATAAATAGAGAGTTTGCAAGATTAGAAACATCAATAAAAAACGGTTTGCAAAAAGCAAATGATGAAAAAGAAATAATTGTATTTATGCATTATCCACCAATTACAAATAATATGTCTTTAAATGAAAACGAAGCCAAATTTATTGAATTAATGAAAAAATATAATGTAAAAAAATGCTTTTATGGTCACTTACACGGAACATCCATAAAAGAGGCATTTGAGGGAGAATATGAAGGAATACAATTTAAACTAGTAAGTGCAGACGCTTTAGACTTTAAATTATATAAAATAGACTAAACAAAAGGAATTAATATTTTATTAAAGTATTTAAACTTTAAAAAATATTAATTCTTTTTTGAATTGAAAGCAAATAACAAACGAAAATATTTCAAAAAAGTATTGCAAATTGTTTAAAATTATGCTATTAATTATATAGATTCAAAATCAACTTAGGTTAGGCAAAATAATCTTTTTTTCAAAGAATTAATTCAAATTTATAAATCAATAAAATTTTATATTTAGGGAGGAATGCTATTGGAAGTACTTACATATAGCGATTATTTATTGTATGTAAAATGTTTTGAGAATACTTCTATTCTATTATGTGGTGAGGAAGAAGAAGCATATTATGCAGATGTTAATAATATACACGACAAATGTTTTAGAGATATTTTAGCCGATAAAGCAGAGATAGTATGTTTTTTAAAAGATTTTATAAATTTAAATAATACAATAAATACAGATGATATAGAAGCATATAACACAAGCTTTATAACCAGCAAATATCAAAATAGAGAAGCGGATGTTGTCTACAAAATAAAGCAAAAGAATGCATTTATATTAATTGAGCATCAATCAAAAATAGATAGGAATATGCCATTTAGGTTAATAGAATATTACACCGAAATATTAAGAACTACAAATATTAAAGAAAACAAGAAAATGCCCATAGTTATACCGATAATAATCTATACAGGTAAAAGAAAATGGCATTCAAATGGTTACATTTCTCAAAATCAAGAAACAGTTGAAGGTTATGAGGAGGGAAGACTAAATGTAAAATATAATTTAGTTCAGGCAAACAGTTTTAAGACTGAAGAGCTTTTAAGCTTAGGCACAATGTTAGCTAATATTATGATAATAGAAAATAGTAATAATACTGCTGAACTAGTTACAAATTTAGGAAAAATCATAAATAATACACAGGATGAGAAAAAATTAGATAAACTAAAAAATATAGCAAAATATATCTTAAACAGAACTTTAAATAAAGAAGATTCAGAAAAAATAGAAAAAATAATACAAAGTAAAGAGGAGGAATATAATATGGAAGCTTTTATTGAAAGAATAAAAAGAAATGATAGAAAAGAGAGATTAAAAATTGCACAAAAAGCTATGCAAAAAGGAATAAATAAAGGAATGAAACAAGGCATAAACCAAGGGATGAGTCAAGGAATAAGTCAAGGAATAAGTCAAGGAATAAGTCAAGGAATAAGTCAAGGAATAAGTCAAGGCATAAAACAAGGGGTAAAACAAGGAATAAGAACGATAGTAAAAAACATGCTAAACTTAGGCATAAACATAGAAACAATAGAGCAAGTAACACAAATGTCGAAGGAAGAAATAGAAAAAATACAACAAAGTAATAACTAGATGTTAACTATATAACTAATTAAATAAAATTTATAATCTAAATCTTCCTGCAAACCAAAAGCATTGACAAAGAAAAACAGTATGATAAAATAAAAAATGCAAAGAGGTTTTAGTAAAGGAGATATGTTAGTAAGCAAAAACTAGCATATAGTAGATATGGTAAATTTAGAAAAACAAGTACAATACATAAAAACAGTTGGACCAAATCGTGCAGAATTATTAAACAAATTAGGAGTATTTACATTAAAAGACTTAATAACATATTTTCCAAGAGAATATGAGGACAGGGGAAAAGTAAAGAAAATATGTGAATGCATAGATGGAGAAGTAGCATTAATTGAAGGAGTAGCGGTTTCAAGAATTGTCGAAATAAGAATGAGAAACAAGTCAATGTATAAATTACAGTTAAGGGATGAAACTGGAACATGCACAGCACTATGGTTTAACCAATCTTATTTAAAAAATATATTTAGAGTAGGCGAAAAGTATAAGTTTTATGGAAAAATTTCAAGTCAATATGGCAGAGTAGAAATTGCTTCGCCGATATTTGAAAAAGCAAGTGAAACAAAAAATACAGGCAAAATAATTCCAATATACCCACTAACTAAGAATTTAACACAAAATGTATTAAGAAAAATAATAGAATTAGGTCTATCAGAGGTTGAAGACGAGCTAGAAGAAACACTTCCAGAATATTTGCTAGAAAAATATAATCTAATGGGCTTAAATGAAACTATCAAAAAAATTCACTTTCCAAGCAAATTAGAAGATTTTGAAAATGCACGCAAAAGGTTGGCATTTGAAGAATTGCTAATAATGCAACTTGCTCTGTTAGAATTAAAAAATAGTTATCTAAGCGAAAATAAAGGAATAGCATTTGATAAAAATGTAAATATTTCAGAATTGATAAACGAATTGCCTTTCAGACTTACAAAGGCACAGCTAAGAGTATTAGAAGAAATTGAACTTAACATGGAAAGTAGTAAAGGAATGAATAGATTACTACAAGGAGATGTTGGCTCAGGAAAAACAGTAATAGCAATTTTAGCTTCATATAAGGCTGTAAAATCAGGTTACCAAGTAGCAATAATGGCTCCTACAGCAATACTTGCTAGCCAGCATATGGAAAGCTTTACACAAATTTTAAACAATAAAGGCATAAACTGTGAATTATTAGTGTCTAGTACGACTAAAAAAAGAAAAGAAGAAATACGAGAAAAACTAAAAAACGGAGAAATAGACATTTTAATTGGAACACATGCTATCTTGGAAGAAAATGTTGAATTTAAAAATTTGGGATTTGTAGTAACTGATGAGCAACACAGATTTGGAGTAAGGCAAAGAACAAAAATCAAAGAAAAGGGCCAAAATCCAGATGTACTAGTAATGTCAGCAACACCAATTCCAAGAACTTTAGCCTTGATTTTATATGGAGATTTGGATATATCAATAATAGATGAACTTCCACCAAATAGAAAGAAAATAGAAACATTTGCAGTTAGAAAAAATATGGAGGAACGCGTAAATAATTTTGTAAGACAGCAAATAGCTGAAGGAAGACAAGCGTACATAGTTTGCCCATTAGTTGAAGAAGACGAAGAAAACGATTTAAAAGCAGTAACAAGTCTTGCCCTAAAATATAAAACAGAAATATTTAGTAATTATCGCGTAGAATACTTACACGGAAAAATGAAGCCTAAAGAAAAAGAACAAATAATGGAGGACTTTAAAGAAGGCAAAATAGATATTTTAATTTCTACAACAGTAATAGAAGTTGGAATAAATGTGCCAAATGCAAGCCTTATGATTGTCGAAAACGCAGAAAGATTTGGACTAGCACAGTTACACCAGTTAAGAGGAAGAGTAGGAAGAGGAGAATACAAATCATATTGTATATTAAAATATGAAGGAAATAGTGAAAACATTCGTGAAAGAATGAAAGTAATGTGCAATACAAATGATGGGTTTATAATATCTGAAAAAGACTTAGAGCTAAGAGGCTCGGGAGACTTTTTTGGAACAGCACAGCATGGGCTTCCAGAACTAAAAGTAGCAAATTTATTTGAAGATATGCCATTATTAAAAGAGGTACAAAAATTAGCCTTACAAATTTTATCAGAAGATAGTAAATTAGAATTATCAAAAAATAAAAAATTAAAAAAAGCAGTAAAAGAAAAATTTAAAACTAGTATTGAAATTTAATTTTTAACATATATATTTTAATAAATATATATGTTTTTTTAAATATGTTGCTATTTTTAAAAAAATGTCATATAATGTCGATGAAAATCCTCGAAATATAATTATATTTCGAGTTACCACCTAAACAAAAAGGGGTAGTATTATGAAAAAATTTTTATCAAATTACAAAACAACAATTATTCTTTTAGTTGCTATAATTGTTGGTACTCTTATTGGACTTATTTTCCAAGAAAAAGCAACTATACTTAGTCCTTTTGGGGACATATTTTTAAATCTACTATTAGTTATTATTGTTCCACTAATTTTTCTAAACATAACAACAGCAATTACAAAAATGCAAAGCCCAAAAAGAATGGGAAAAATCATAGGATTAATTATAGCAGTATTTTTAGTGATGTCACTTATTTCTGTTCTAGTAGGATTTGCTACAACTTTTAAAGCAAACTTAGTAAACAGCGAAGATGGAGAAGCAATTAAAAGTTCTTTAGAAGAGGTAGATGAAGAAGAAGAGGAAGAAGTAAACATCTTAGAAAGAACAGTAGATTTACTTACAGTAAATGATTTTCCAAAATTATTTACCAAAGATAATATAACAGCATTATTAGTAGCTGCAATAATATTTGGAGTAGCAATTAGAATGTCTGGAGAAAAAGGAGAAGAAGTAAAAAAGTTAGTACATTCATTAAACAATGTAGTTGAAAATGTATTAAAAATAGTAATGTATTATGCGCCAATTGGTCTTGGATGCTATATGGCTTCAATGGTAGGAACATTTGGTAGTACAATAGCAATAGGTTATGCTAAAACTTTCGTAATTTATACAGTTGTGTCAATAGCATTCTTTGTAGTATTTTATACATTATATGCATTCATTGCAGGAGGAACAAAAGGAATAAAAGTATTCTGGAAAAACATTATACCACCAATTGTAACAGCATTAGCAACATGCTCAAGTGCAGCAACAATTCCAACGAACATTAAAGCCGCAAAGCAAATGGGAGTTTCTGATGATATAGCAGAAACCACAATTCCACTAGGAACATCATTCCACAAAGATGGAAGTATTATTGGATCAGTATTTAAATTAATGTTCTTAGTATCATTATTTGGAATGCAAATGACTACACCTGCACAAATTTTTGGAGCACTTGGAATAGCATTAGTAGCTAATTTATTAGTTACAGCAGTTCCAATTGGAGGTGGAACTATCTCAGAAATGTTTATAATTACAATGATGGGATTCCCAGTAGCCGCACTTCCAATATTAACAATAATAGCAACAATAATAGATGCACCTGCAACTGTACTAAATTCAGTTGGAGACAGTGCAGCATCAATGTTGGTAGCAAGATTTGTTGATGGAAAAGACTGGCAGAACAAACAATAAAATACAACAATAATATTCAAATAAAAAATAATAAAAACAGAACAAATAATAGTAGAAAATAATATTAAAAGATAATAAAAATAATAGTAGTACAAATAATTATTTAAAGTGGTATACAAAAGTATGCCACTTTTTTTATATTGTTGTACTGACCTTCCAGTCTAATAACATTTTACAAAAAATATGATATAAAAAGTAAGATAAAAATTGGAGGTACAGATGAGCGAGAGAGTATATGAATATACAAAAATAAGAGACTTAAAAGACATGTTAAAAAAATCTGGAGAAGAATATGGAGAAAAAATCGCATATAAAATAAGAATAGAAAATGGAAAATACAAAGAAATAACACATAAACAAGTAAGAGAAATGATAGATTGTTTAGGAACAATGCTAATAAACATGGGACTAAAGGGTAAGAAAATAGCAGTTATTGGAGAAAACAGATACGAATGGCAAATAGCCTATTTAAGCATAGTGTGTGGGACAGGAATTGTAGTACCACTAGACAAATCACTGCCAGAAAATGAGTTAAAAGATTTAATAAAACGTTCTGGAGTAGAAGCAATATTTTATTCTGCCAAATATGAACAAACACTAATAAAAGCAAAACTAGAAGGCGTAGGAAAATTAAAGCATTTAATATCAATGGATTTAGAAGAGCATAAAGATGGAATTTATTCACAAAAAGAATTAATACAAATGGGAAGACGTTTAATTAAAAAAGGAAATAAGGAATTTATAAAATCTAAAATAGATAACTCAAAAATGAGTATAATGCTATTTACATCAGGAACCACATCAATTTCTAAAGTGGTTGCATTATCACACAAAAATATATGCTCAAACTTGATGGCACTTGCATCTATTTTAGATGTAAATTCAGATGATATATTTTTATCATTTTTACCATTGCATCATGTATTTGAATGTACAGTCGGCTTTTTATTTTCTCTATATAAAGGTGCCGAAACCGTATTTTGTGATGGAATAAGGCATATACCAGAAAATATGAGAGAATATAAAGTATCAGTTATGGCATCAGTCCCAGCAATATACGAAAGAATTTTTAAAATAATTAGAAAACAAATAGAAAAAGAAGGAAATTTAGAAGAAATTTTGCAAAAAGAAGAAGAGTACAAAGAAGAAAGCATGGAAATAAAGAAAAAAGTATTTGACAATATACATCAAATGCTTGGAGGAAATGTAAAAATTCTAATTAGTGGAGCAGCAAGTCTTGATGCAGGAATAGAGCAAAGGTATAGAAACTTAGGACTAAATTTAGTTCAAGGTTATGGGCTAACAGAAACGTCACCAGTTGTAGCAATAGGAACAAAAAAATATTATAAGGTAGGCTCTATTGGAAAAGCAATACCTGGTGTTGAAGCAAAATTAGTAAATACAGACAAAGACGGCATGGGAGAGTTAGTTGTAAAAGGACCGAATGTAATGTTAGAGTATTTTGAAAACAAAGAAGCAACTAAAAAGGCATTGGTAGATGGTTGGTTTTACACAGGAGATTTAGCAAAAATAGATGATGAAGGCTACATATTTATTTGTGGAAGAAAGAAGAGTGTAATAGTTCTAAAAAATGGAAAAAACATCTTCCCAGAAGAAATTGAGAATTTGCTTAACAAAATTGAAGGTGTAGAAGAATCATTTATATTTGGAAAGCAAATGTCAGAAGATAAAGAAGATATCAAAATATTTGCAAAAATAGTATACAATGAAGAAATTGTAAAAGATGCATACAAAGTAGAAACTACAGAGGAAATATATTCTGCACTAAATCAAAAAGTAAAAGAAATAAACCAAACGATGCCAAAATATAAAGCTATTAGAGGAACAATTTTTACCCAAACGCCATTAATAAAAACTACCACGAATAAAATTAAAAGAGAAAAAAATTTAGAACAAATAATAAATGAGCAAAGTGCAGGAAGAGAGGAGATGCTAGCTAGTATCTAGCAAAGCAAAATAAATGGAATTACAAAATTTAAATACTAATTTTTTGGCAAGAAATATAATTTACTTTGAGGCTATAGATTCTACGCAAGCCGAGGTTTGGAGAAGAATAAAAAACAAAACTATAAAAAATGGAGATCTAATTATAGCAGACATTCAAACAAAAGGAGTAGGAACTCATGGTAAAACTTGGTATACAGACGAAAAAAATAACATAGCATTTTCGCTTTATATAGAAGCAAACTGTAACGCAATTAAAATGGAAGGATTTACTAGGGAAATAGCAGAAACAATAGTAGAAGTATTTCAAAAATTATATAAAATAGAACTTCAAATTAAACAGCCAAATGATATTGTGTATTTTGGTAAAAAAATTGGAGGAATACTTACGGAAACCAAGTCATTTGGCGAAAAAATTAAAGATGTTGTAATAGGAATTGGAATTAACACAAATAAGTCTAATTTTAATGAAGAAATAAACGAATTAGCTACTTCCGTGAGCAAAGAATTCAAAATAAAAATTGATAATTCAAAAGTAATTAGCAAATTTGTTAATTTAATAGAGCCAAAAATAATAAAAAGGATAGGTGTATAAAATGAAAATAGCATTTTTATTTCCAGGGCAGGGTTCTCAAAGCGTTGGAATGGGAAAAGATTTATATGAAAAATATGACTCAGTTAAAAATACATATAAAAGGGTACAAGAATTAACAGGAATTGATGTAGCCAAAATATCATTTGAAAGTAGGGAGGAAGAATTAAATCAAACTAAAAATACGCAGATTTGTATTTTAACCATGAGCTTATCAATTTTAGAAATATTAAAGCAAAATAACATAAAGGCAGAAGTCTCAAGTGGATTAAGTTTAGGTGAATATTCAAGCCTAATATATAGCAAAGCCTTAAGCTTTGATGATGGTGTAAAGCTAGTGCAAAAAAGAGGAGAATATATGCAAAATTTAGTTCCAGATGGAGAGTGGTTAATGGCAGCCGTTTTAGGAATGAATGAGGAGCAAGTAAGAAAAATATGTAGCGAGGTAAAAAAAGGATTTGTAGTTCCAGTTAATTTTAATTGCATAGGGCAAATTGTAATTTCAGGAGATAAGCAAGGCGTACAAGAGGCAGAAGAAATTGCAAAAGAAGAAGGTGCAAAAAAGGTAAGAGAATTAAAAACATCTGGACCATTCCATACAGAAAAATTAGTTAAGGCATCAGAAGCATTAAGAAATGAATTGCAAAATATAGAATTTCATGAATTTGAAACAGAAGTAATTAAAAATTTGGATGGCAAGATCTATTTAAAGCAAGATGATATAAAAGATATTTTAGCAAAACACATTATAAGTCCAGTTAGGTTTGATAAAGGTCTAAAAACTATGTTAGATATGGGAATAGATACTTTTATTGAGATAGGACCAGGCAAAACTTTATCAGGTTTTGTAAAAAGAATGGAAACTAAAATGCCAGTTAATATTTTAAATATAAATAATGTGGAAACATTAGAAAGCTCAATAGAATTTATAAAAAGTAACTAGTAAAATAAACACTAATATCAAGACAAAAATTTTTAAAATGTAACGGCTAAAAAAAGAACTTTGTGCCGACAAGAAAAGGTAAGAAAGGGTGAAAAATATGGATAAAGTAGCTTTAATAACAGGAGGAACTCGCGGAATAGGAAGGCAAATAGCAATTACACTTGCTAAAGAAGGTTATAATATAGCTTTAAATTATAGAAAAGAAAATGAAGATATGCAAAATACAAAAATAGAGATAGAAAAAGAAAAAGTTAAATGCTTATGTGTTCAAGGGGATGTATCAAGCTTTGAAGATTGCGAAAGAATTGCAAAACAAGTATTTGACGAATTTGGCTCAATAGATGTGCTTGTAAATAATGCAGGAATAACAAAAGATATGTTGCTTATAAGAATGAAAAAAGAAGATTTCGAGCAAGTAATAGATGTTAATTTAGTTGGCACCTTCAATATGACTAAAAATGTAAGTACCTATATGTTAAAAGCAAGAAGTGGAAGAATAATAAATATCTCATCTGTAGTAGGTATTTCTGGCAATAGCGGTCAAGCAAATTATGCTGCATCAAAAGCGGGAATAATTGGTTTTACAAAAAGTTTAGCAAAAGAGCTTGCTTCAAGAAATATTTTAGTAAATGCTGTAGCACCAGGTTTTATAGAAACAAATATGACAGATGTATTAAAAGACGAAATCAAAGAAGAAATTGCCAAAAGTATTCCATTAAAAAGAATGGGAAAGGCTCAAGATGTAGCAAATGTTGTTAAATTTTTAGCATCAGAAGACAGTTCTTATATAACAGGGCAAGTTATAAATATAGATGGCGGAATGCTAATGTAAGATAATTGATGTATACCATAAAGAAAGGAAAATTAAAATGGAAAAAAGAGTAGTAATCACAGGAATAGGAGCAATAACTCCAATAGGAAATAATGCAGACGAAACTTGGAAAGGCATAAAAGCAAAAGTTTGTGGAATAGATAAGATTTCACTATTTGATTGTACGGGTTACAAAACTAGTTTAGCAGGAGAAGTAAAAGATTATGACCCATTAAAATATTTTGATATAAAGCAAGCAAAAAGATTAGATAGATCCTCACAATTTGGAATAATTGCTGCAAAAGAAGCATTTGAAGATAGTAAAATAAACAAAGAAAATACTGATTTTGAAAGGGTAGGTGTATTTGTAAGTTCTGGAATAGGAGGCTTTAAAACTATTGAGGAACAATGCAAAATAAACTGCTTAAAAGGGCATAACAGAGTATCTCCAATGTTTATACCAATGTCAATTGCAAATATGCCAGCTGGAAATATAACAATCGAATTAGGAGCAAAAGGCGAATCTATATCAATAGTTTCAGCTTGTGCATCAGCCACACATGCAATTGGAGAAGCATATAAAACAATTAAATATGGATCAGAAGATGTAATCTTAGCCGGAGGAACAGAAGCTGCAATATGTAGAGTAGGAATTGCAGGCTTTGAAAATATGAAAGCTTTATCGTCTGCCACAGACAAAACAAGAGCAAGTATTCCATTTGATAAAGAAAGAAACGGTTTCGTAATGGGAGAAGGAGCGGGAATTCTTGTATTAGAAGAATTAGAACATGCTAAAAAAAGAAATGCAAAAATTTATGCAGAAGTAATAGGTTATGGAGCAACTTCAGATGCTTATCATATAACTTCACCAGCACCAGAGGGAGAAGGGGGAGCAAGAGCAATGAAAAGAGCTATTGAAGATGCAAAAATAACTCCTAAAGATATAAATTATATAAATGCACATGGAACATCAACTCATTTAAATGACTCTTTAGAAACAATGGCTATAAAAACAGCTCTAGGAGAAGCTGCAAATACTGTAATGGTTAGTTCAACTAAAGGAAACACCGGACATTTATTGGGAGCAGCAGGAGGAGTTGAGGCAGTAATTTGCGTAAAAGCTATAGTGGAGCAAATTGTACCTCCAACAATAAATTATAAAGAAAAAGATGAAGAATGCGATTTAGATATTGTTCCAAATGAGCCAAGAAATGCAAAACTAGATATTGTAATGTCTAATTCTTTAGGCTTTGGTGGTCACAATGCAAGTATTATATTAAAAAAGTTTCAAAAATAAAGAAAAATAATATAATAGTTTTATATATCTTTTTCAAAATAGGGGCTTTTCTACAAGCTAGCATTATAAATTTACATAAAAATAAAATGCTAGCTTGTAGAAAAGGGGTGTTTTTTAAAAAGAAATATATTAGGAGGATGAAAAATGGAATTCGAAAAAATTAAACAATTAATGGAAGATATGGGAAATTCAAAATTAAGCTCAATTGAAATTGACTTTCCAGATGGAACAAAAATAAGTATGAAAAAAGACGAAAAACAAGTTGCAAAAAATGCAGAACATCACACAGGTGAGCCAGCTCGAGGAGTAGAACAATTAAAAGAGAATATAAATGAAGATATAAAACAAAATACAAAAATTGAAACAAAAAATTGTAATATAGTAAAATCTCCAATGGTTGGAACATTTTATGCAAAACCATCTCCAACAAGTGAAAACTATGTAGAAGTAGGAAAAAGAGTGAAAAGGGGAGATATACTTTGCATAATTGAAGCTATGAAATTAATGAATGAAATCGAATCAGAATTTGATGGAGAAATTAAAGAGGTTTTAGTAAAAGACGGCGAAATGGTTGAATACGGAAAACCACTATTTAAAATAGTTTAAATAAAAATTTTAGGAGATAAACAATGTTAAATAAAGAAGAAATAAAAAACATAATCCCACAAAGAGAACCTTTTTTAATGATAGATGAGGTAGAAGAATTTAAACCAGGAGAAAGTGCAGTAGCTTATAAATATGTAAATGAAGAAGAATGGTATTTTAAAGGTCATTTCCCAGGTAACCCAATAATGCCAGGAGTATTAATAACCGAAAGTTTAGCACAAACAGGAGCGGTTGCAATTTTAAGCTTAGAAGAAAACAAGGGGAAAAATGCTTTATTTGGTGGGATAGACAAAATGAAATTTAAAAAAATGGTAGTACCAGGTGATACATTAAAGTTAGAAGTAAAAATAATAAAGCAAAAAGGACCAATAGGAGTTGGAGAGGCATTAGCAACAGTGGATGGAAAAGTGGTGGCAAAGGGAGAATTAACTTTTGCAGTTGTAAATTAATTATATTTAAAAAAGAAATAAAAGATATTTTATAACAAAACTAAGAAAGGAAATTTCTAAGATGAATAAAATCTTAATTGCAAATAGAGGAGAAATAGCAGTTCGAATAATAAGAGCTTGTAAAGAAATGAACATAAAAACCGTAGCAGTATATTCTGAAATTGATAAAGATGCAATGCATACACGTTTGGCAGACGAAGCAATATGTATAGGACCAGCAAGTTCATCAAAAAGCTATTTGAATTTTAAAAATATATTAGAAGCCGCTAACATAACATCAGCAGATAGTATACATCCAGGTTTTGGTTTTTTATCTGAAAACAGTCAATTCGCAAAAATATGTGAAGAATCAAATATAAAATTTATAGGACCTTCATATAAGGTAATTGAATTAATGGGAAACAAATCTAATGCAAAAGAATTAATGAAATCTGCTGGAGTGCCAGTAATTCCAGGCTCAAACGGAAGCGTAAAAGGCTTGAAAGATGCAATAAATATTGCTTCAAAAATTGGTTATCCCGTTATGATAAAAGCGGCAGCAGGTGGCGGAGGCAAGGGAATAAGAATTGCAAATAATGAAAAAGAATTAGAAGCAAATTATAACTTAGTAAAGCAAGAAGCAAAACTATCTTTTAATGATGATGAAATTTATTTAGAAAAATACATAAAAAATCCAAGGCATGTAGAAATACAAGTTTTAGCTGATGAATATGGAAATGTCATTCATTTAGGAGAAAGAGATTGCACCGTGCAAAGAAGACATCAAAAAATAATAGAAGAAACACCATCAACTGCAATTGATGATAAAACAAGAGCAAAAATGGGAGAAGCAGCTATAAAAGCATTGAAAGCTTCTGGTTATACAAGCTGTGGAACTATAGAATTTTTAGTAGATAGTGAAAAAAATTTTTATTTCATGGAAATGAACACAAGAATACAAGTTGAACATCCAATAACAGAAGAAAGAACAGGAATAGATATAGTCAAAGAACAAATAAAAATAGCAGGTGGAGAAAAATTAAAATTAAAGCAAAAAGATATAGAATTTCGAGGTTGTGCAATAGAATGTAGAATAAATGCAGAAAACCCATCTAAAAACTTTATGCCATGCCCAGGTACAATAACAGGTCTAAATTTGCCAGGGGGAAATGGCATAAGAGTTGATACTGCAATATATGAGGGCTATACAGTTCCACCTACATATGATTCAATGCTTGCAAAAATAATTTCACATGGTACAACGAGAAATGAAGCAATAAGTAAAATGAAAAGAGCATTAGAAGAAACTGTAATAGAAGGTGTAGACACCAATATAGATTTTTTATTTAATATAATAACAAATCATAATTTTATAAGAGGAGAATATGACACATCATTTATAGAAAATGAAATATTAAAAAAAGAGGTATAGATTATGATAGTAGACAAAATTAAGAAAAGAGAGCCTACGGCAAAAAAAATCACAAAAAAAGTAGACATACCAGTTGGACAATGGGTAAAATGTGATAAATGCAAAGAAATATTATATAAAGAAGCAGTAAGAAGCAATTATAATATTTGTCCAAATTGTGGAGCATATTTTAGAATGCATATAAATAGAAGATTAGATTTGGTACTTGATGAAGGAACATACAAAAAATTTAATTTAAATATAGATACATCAAATCCTTTAGACTTAGAAGATTATCCTAAAAAAATAAAAGCTTTGAGAGAAAAAACAGGTTTAGAAGAAGCGGTTGCATGTGGACAAGGAAAAATAAAAGGCGAAGATGTAGTAATTTGCGTAATGGACAGTGGATTTTTAATGGGAAGTATGGGAGCAGTAGTTGGCGAAAAAATCACTTATGCAATAGAAAAAGCAATAGAATTAAAACTTCCAATAATAATATTTTGCGTTTCTGGAGGAGCTAGAATGCAAGAAGGAATAATATCTCTAATGCAGATGGCGAAAACCACTTCAGCAATTTCAAAACTTAACGAAGCAGGGCTATTATACATATCAGTTCTAACAGATCCAACTTATGGAGGAGTTACAGCTTCATTTGCTAGTATAGCTGATATAATTTTAGCAGAGCCAGGAGCAATGATAGGATTTGCAGGACAAAGAGTAATCGAGCAAACAATAGGTGAAACTTTGCCAGAAGGTTTCCAAACATCAGAATTTTTGCTAGAACATGGTTTTATTGACAAAATAGTAGAACGAAAAGACTTAAAAGATACTTTATATGAGTTAATTCAATATCACAAATAAATGTAAGAAGCAATATAAATCATAAAAAATAAACAGAAAGGAGAAAAGAAAGTGAACACAGCGTGGCAAAAAGTAGAAATTGCAAGAAGTCAAACTAGAAAAACTGCACTTGACTATATACAAAATGTATTTGATAGCTTTATAGAATTACATGGAGATAGATGTTTTAAAGATGATAAAGCAATGGTATGTGGTTTAGCAAAAATCGGAAAACAAAACTTTACAGTAATAGCAGAGCAAAAAGGGAGAACAACCAAAGAAAATATAGAAAGAAACTTTGGAATGCCAAACCCAGAAAGCTATAGAAAAGCAATAAGATTTATGAGTCAGGCAGAAAAATTTAAAAGACCAGTAATAACTTTTATAGATACAAAAGGAGCATACCCAGGAATTGGTGCAGAAGAAAGAGGACAACGGAGAAGCAATTGCAAGTTCAATGCTAAAAATGGCAGGACTTAAAGTTCCAATAATATCAATAGTTATAGGAGAAGGCTCAAGTGGAGGAGCATTGGCAATAGGTGTTGGAAACAAAGTATTGATGTTAGAAAATGCCATTTACTCAATATTATCTCCAGAGGGTTATGCAAGCATTTTATGGAAAGATTCATCTAAGGCAAAAGAAGCGGCAGAAAAAATGAGGTTAACAGCTAAAGATTTGTATGATTTAAAAATTATAGATAAAATAATAAAAGAGCCAAGGGGAGATGGAGCATTTGATAAAATATCAAAAGAGTTAAGAAAAGAAATTACAAATTTAACTAAAGAAATGCAAAAGTTATCACGAGAAGAAATAGTAGAAGATAGATATAACAAATTTAGAATGATGGGAGAAAATGCTTTAATAAACAAAAAAATTATATAACTATGTACTTTAGCAAGTGACAAATAGTATTACAAAGTACTTGCTTAAATAAAAAATATTAGGAGGTAAAAAATGCTATTAAAAGGAAAGAAAATATTAATAATGGGAATTAGAAATAAATGGAGTATTGCATTTGGAATAGCAAAATCAGCTTATGAAAATGGAGCAGAATTATTATTTACATATATGGGTGAGGAAAATAAGTCTAAAATAGAAGAACTAATATCAGAATTCAAAGGAAGCAAAGCTTATGTGTTAGATGGTGCTTCAGAAGATGAGTTAGTAAAAGAAGTATTTACAAAAATAAAAGAAGAAAATGGAAAAATAGATGGAATAGTACATGCAATAGCGCATGCAAATACAGAAGATTTGCATAACGATTTTATCTATACAAGCAAAGAAGGTTATGCACATGCATGTGATGTAAGTAGCTATTCATTTGTTTTAGTGGCAAGAATGGCTAAAGAGTTAGATATGCTAAATGAAAACGCTAGTTTAGTAACATTAACATATCATGGATCTACAAAAGTATTAGAAGGCTATAATGTTATGGGAGTAGCAAAAGCAGCATTGGAAGCAAGTACAAGATACTTAGCAGAAAATCTAGGTAGAGATGGAATAAGAGTAAATGCTTTATCAGCAGGACCAATAAAGACTTTGTCTTCAAAGGGAATAAAAGATTTTAATTCTATTTTAACTGTAATAGAAGAAAAAGCCCCATTACACAAAAATGTTACAACTACGCAAGTTGGCAATGTAGCAACATTTTTATTAAGCTCAATGTCTGATAGTATAACAGGTCAGGTAATATATGCAGATAATGGATATAACATAATGGGAATATAATAATTAAAATAAAAAGAGGGTGCCCAATGGGCACCTATTTTTGGAGCTTTTGCAAAAAGTTTTCTAACAAATTTACCATATGAAATTAATAAAATATTACAAAAAACAGCATATTTTGTCATAAAAATTTAATATAAAAACAATTAAATCATATTGACTTATAAAATTTATAAATGATATACTTATAATGTAAAATTGGCAAAAAAATACAAAAGTAAAGGAGAAAAAGATGCAATTGAAGAAAAAGTTAATATTAACAGCAATATTTATATTAACATTAATAGGAATTAATTTAATAATGACAAAACCTGTACAAGCTGTAAATCAAATAGTAAGCACAGACATAGAAAGTATAAATGAGCAAAAATATCCAGGAGTAAAGAAAATGTTGCAAGAGTTAAAAGGAGACCACCCAAACTGGAATTTTAAAATACTTTACACAGGTTTAAATTGGAAAGAAGTAATAGCTTATGAATATATGGGACACGAAGGTTCACCAAAAAATTTAGTGCCAGCAACCGCAAAGTGTGAAGGAGATTGGATATGTTTATCTTGTGGAAGAGATAGGTATTATGATAATGGTACTTGGCGTTGTGCATCAGAAACAACAATACAATATATGATGGATGCAAGGAATTCTATAAATAATTCAGATGTATTTCAATTTATGGAATTAACATATCAAGAAGCAACTTATGAGAACATTCAAAAGATGGTAGCAGGTACATTTTTAGACAGAGAAAGTTATATAAATGCTATAATATCAGCAGGAAAAAGCTATAATGTAAGTCCATATTATATTGTAGCATTAGGAATACAAGAACAAGGAAGAGGAGGAAGCTCAACGGCTTCTGGAAATTACCCAGGTTATCAAGGATACTATAATGTATTTAATATAAATGCAAGCGGAAATGGTAATGACACTATAATACGAAATGCTCTTTCTTATGCAAAGAACAAAGGTTGGGACACTCTAGAAAAATCAATTGATGGAGGAGTACAACAAATATCTAAAAGTTATTTAGGAAGAGGACAAAACACTTTATATTTTAAAAAATTCGACGTAGAAAACTCAGATGGACAATTATACTGGCATCAATATCAACAAAACATATTAGCAGCTCAAAACGAAGGAGTAACAATTAGAAAAGCATTTGAAGACATAAATGCAATAGATTCAAACTATACTTTTATAATACCACTTTATGAGAACACACCAAAAGTAGCGCAGGGAAAGCCTTCAACTACAAAAACAATAAATACTTTAATAACAGATTTAGTTAGAGTAAATGTAAGGCAAACTATAGCATTAAGAAAATCACCAGCTGGTGAAGTTATTTCTGGCACGAGCCTATATGCAAACGAAATAGTAACAAGATTAGAACAAGCAACACAAAAAGTAAATGGTACATATTGGGATAAAGTAATGAAATCAAGCGGAACAATTGCATATGTGGCTAGAGAAACGTATGATTATGAATCAGAATATAAATTATATTTGATCCCGGTTGCAGAAAGGAACACAAGTTTAGATTCAATTCCACAAGAACCAACAGTACCAGAAGAACCACCAAAGCAAGACCCTGAGCCACCAATGGATAATCCATTTAAGCCAGGCGAAAAATTGCCAAGTGGAAGTGAAGAAAAAATAAAAATAGAAGAAGACGTAAAGCAAGTAACAGTAACTCCAAGTGCTACAGTAGAGGAAATTCTTAATTTAGTAGGAGACAATGTAACAATTACAGATAAAGACGGAAATAAATTAGACAAAAATGCACACATGGGTACAGGATGCAAAATAAATGGAACTTATACAGTAGTAATGCTTGGGGATGTTAATGGAGATGGAGAAGTTAATTCAGGAGATACTTTAGCAATAAAACAGCATATTAAAGAAGTAAAAAAATTTTCAGAAGAAGTATATATAGAGGCAGCAGATATTAATGGAGATGGAGAAGTAAACTCAGGAGATTCTTTAATAGCAAAACAACATATAAAAGATGTTAAATATATTTCGTTACAAAAGTAAAGTTTATAGATTTATAAATAAATCTAAATTTATAAAGAGGAATAAAAACAATGAAGAAAACATTTAAATTTATAATTTTATTAATAATTATCATTGCGTTATTAGGTATGCAAAATAAAGTAGAGGCAGCGAATGTAAATTTTAAACCAAACAGCTCAGAAGTAAATGTAGGAGATACGATAACAGTTACAGCAACAGTTACAGCTGCTCAATGGGATTTAAAAATAACTTTAAATGGAACTACACTAGCGACTTCATCAGAATTAGATAATTACGAAAGCAATATAACTAAAACAATAACAGCTAATTATAAAGCAACGCAAGAAGGAAATTTAAATTTTATTCTTGAAGGTGATATTACAGATGTTAATCAAAAGGTAGATAAAGTAAATACTACTGTTGCTGTTAAAGTAAACAAAGTAGAAACTCCACCAACAACACAAGATCCACAAAAGCCTATAGATCCAAAGCCTGTAGAACCAAAGTTTACTAACGTAAATGAGACAGTATATATTAATGGAAATGGTGTTAATGTAAGAGAGAGTTATAGTACTTCTAGTAAGAGCATAGGCATTTTAAATAAAGGAACTTCTTTAACAAGAACGGGAAAAGGTGATAACGGATGGAGTAGAGTAATATATAATGGAAAAATAGCATATATTAGCTCTTCATTATTAACCACCACCAAACCAGCTGAAGAAAAGCCACAGGTAGAAACACCAGTGCAAGAACAACCAACAACAGAAGAGCCTAAGCAAGAGGACCCAACAGAGACAAATGAAGACGGACCAATAGATATAACCAATGGCTTAAAAAGTTTAGAAATTGCAGGACTAACATTAACACCAGAATTTACTCCAAATGTATATGAATATAGAGTAATAGTAGAAGAAGACATAAGTGCTTTAGACATAAATGCAGTAGCACTTACAGAAGATGGAAAGATATCAATAGCAGGAAATGAAAATTTAAAAGAAGGCGAAAATTTAATAACAATAACTGTATATAATTCTATAAATGAAGTGGCTACATATCAAATTACAACATTTAAAAACACAGCAGATTTAACCAAAACAGATGAAATGCTAAAAGCTGGAAACAAAGCAGCAACAAGAGGGGTAATAATATTTGCTGTTATACTTGCAGTATCAGTTATAGGATTAATAGTAGTATTAATATTGAAACACAGAAATGAATATGAAGAATACGATGAAGAAGATGAAGACTATGATTTTGGTGCATACCCAGATACACCAATGCCACAAAACACAAATCAATATATAAACCAAGATATGAATTACAATGTAGACGATATTACAAATGAAAGTATAGATGATGATATAAATCAAAACTTAGATGATACAAATAATATGGAACACCCTATTCAAAGAAGTGTGATGCAAGAAGACTTTATGCAAGATGATTTTACGCAAGAAAATGTAGCAGAGCAAGATACTGATGAAAATAACGCATTAGAAGGAGATATCTTTGAGGAAGAAGATAAACCAAAAAGAGAGAAAAGGAAAGGGAAACATTTTTAAAAAATGGGAAATATAGTATTATTAGATGAGCTTACAATAAATAAAATAGCAGCAGGTGAAGTTATAGAAAGGCCTGCTTCCGTAGTAAAAGAAATGGTAGAAAATTCTATAGATGCTGGAGCCACAAACATAACTGTTGAAATAAAAAATGGTGGTATATCATATATTCGTGTTACAGACAATGGAAAGGGTATAGCTTCAGATGATTTAGAAATGGCTTTTGAAAGGCATGCAACAAGCAAAATAAGATCAGCTGCCGATTTAGATGTTGTAAAATCAATGGGGTTTAGAGGTGAGGCATTAGCAAGTATTGCAGCAATAGCAAATGTAGAACTAATATCAAAAACAGCGGACCAAGATATAGGCGATAAGGTTGTTGTAGAAGGTGGTAATGTACTATCTAAAGATGTAGAAGGATGCCCAACAGGTACTTCTATAACTGTAAGAAATTTATTTTATAATACGCCTGTTAGATATAAGTTTCTAAAGAAAGATTATACAGAATCAGGCTATATAGAAGAAACCATGGATAGAATAGCCCAAGTACACCCAGAGATTGCTATAAAACTAATAAATACAGGAAAAACAATAATACAAACAAATGGAAACGGAGACTTAAAAACTGTAATATACAGTATATATGGAAAAGATATTTCGGACAAGCTTATAGATGTTGATTATCAGTATGATGATATAAAAATAACTGGTGTAATAGGAAAACCAGAAATAGCAAGATCTAATAGGTCTAATCAAATATTTTTTATAAATAAAAGATACATAAAAGATAGAACCTTACAAGCTGCAACAGAACAAGCATTTAAAGGCTCAATTCCAATAGGAAAATTTGCATTTTTAAGTTTAAATATTGAAATGAATCCTAGTCAAGTAGATGTTAATGTTCATCCAGCCAAATTAGAGGTAAGGTTTGAAAATGAAGACAAAATTTTTAAAGCAGTATATCATGCAATAAAAGATAGCTTATTAAAAGGAAGTTTTGAAAACAATTCATTATATCAAAAAACAGAAAATGTAGTATCACAAAATGAAAATATAGTAGAATCTACTATACCACCAATTCCTAAAAAGCCTTTTGGATTAAAATTTCAATTTCCAAAAGAAGGCTATTTGCAAGCTATTACAGAAAAATTTGAGAAACCAAAAGCTGTAAAAGAAAATGAGGATAAAAACGACGAAAACAATACTTTAAATGAGGATGAAGCAATTAATACAGAGCAAGTAGATTTAGAAAATGAATCTTCTGAGAATCAAGAGACAGCAGAAAATATTCAAACAATAGATGATGAAAATAAATATCCAGAAAACCAAGAAACGAGCGAAGAAAATTCATCTGTAATAAGTGAAGCAAATGAAGAAAAAGAATATACATATGAAGAAATGTATGTAAAAGCATTTGGAACACTACCATATAAAAATATAGAAGAAAACAATGCAAACATATTCGAAAACATGCCAGAATATCAAAAACCAGAGTACAAAATTGTAGGAATTGTGTTTAATACATATATAATAATAGAAATTAAAGACGAAATGTACATAATAGACCAGCATGCAGCACACGAAAGAATTTTATACGAAAAAGTAAAGAAAAATTATTATAGTGGTGGAGAAAAAGAATCACAACTAATGCTTTTACCAGACATAATTACACTTACACATAAGGAAATGGAAGTAGCAAAAGAAAATATGGATATGTTCGAAAAAGCAGGCTTTATGGTAGAAGAATTCGGAGAAAACACAATAAAATTATCAGGTGTACCTGAAATGTGTTTAGACTTAGAAACAAAAGAAATGTTTTTAGAAACTCTAGATGAAATAACAGCACTAGGTAGAACAGCAAAACAGGAAATTGAAGAAAGATTTATAGCAACAGTAGCATGCAAAGCAGCAGTAAAGGCACATATGGCATTAGATGAAAAAGAGGTAAAGAGTTTAATGGATGAATTATTAGAGTTACCAAATCCATTTACTTGCCCACATGGAAGACCTACTTCAATTAAAATGACAAAGTATGAGATAGAAAGAAAATTTGCGAGAAAATAAGAGGAAGAACTATGCAAAAACCTAAAGTAATTGTGATTTGCGGGCCAACTGCATCAGGAAAAACAGTATTATCAATTGAGCTTGCCAAAAAAATAAATGGGGAAATAATATCAGCAGATTCAATGCAAATTTATAAAGATATGGACATTGGAACAGCAAAACCAGATAGGGAAGAAATGCAAGGAATTAAGCATTACTTATTAGATTTTGTAGAGCCAGATACCAGATACAGTGTAGCACAATACAAAATGGATGCGACTAATGCAATAGAAGAAATATTGAAAAAGAAAAAAACTCCAATAATAGTAGGTGGTACAGGCTTATATATAGATGCACTTATATATGGTATAGAATATACTGATATGCAAATAGATGAAGACTATAGAAACGAGCTAGACAAAATAGCACAAGAACAAGGAACTCAAAAATTATACGAAATGGCTTTGAAAATAGATAAGCAAGCTATGCAAAAGATAAGCCCAAACGATAGAAAAAGAATATGCAGAGTGCTTGAAATTTACAAAGCAACAGGTAAAACCAAAACCGAGCAAGAAGTAGAATCAAGAAAAAAAGGCGTTAAATACGATTATAAAGTTTTTGCATTAAACATGGAAAGAGAAATTCTATATAATAGAATAAACCTTAGAGTAGACCAAATGATAGAAAAAGGGCTTATAGAGGAAGTTAAAAAGCTAAAAGAAAAATATAATAAATTTCCAACAGCGATGCAAGGTCTAGGCTATAAAGAGGTAGTAGAATACCTTGAAGGAAAAGTAACAAAAGAAGAAATGATAGAAAAAATAAAAATGGAAACACGTAGATATGCAAAAAGACAATTAACATGGTTTAGAAAAAACAAGCAGACAATATGGCTAGACGCAACGAAAGACAAAGAATACAATGTAAGTCAAATAATAAGTTATATGAGCTAATAAGAAGTTTAAAAATCTAATTGGAGGCTTAAATTGAAAGAAAAAAGTAAGAAAAAAATAGCTAAAGGAGAAAAAAGCTCACACTCAAAAATAAACAGAAATAAAGTATTTATTGCATTAATAATAATTGCAGCCATTGGCTATATATTATATGCAGTATTACTGCTAAATGCGGATGGCACAGACACATTTTTTGTTGAGCAAGGAACTATACACGAAGAGGAAAGTGTACTGGGCTACATTATAAGAAACGAAAAAGTAATAAAAAATGAAGAATATCAAAACGGAATTGTACAAATAGCAGGCGAGGGAGAAAAGGTACATAAGGATGAAGCCATTTTTCAATATTATAGTGATGAAACAAAAGAAATATCAAAAAAAATAGATGAAATAGATTTACAAATACAAGAACAATTAAAAGACAAAAAAATAGCATCAAACTCAGATATAAAATTAATAGAAAATCAAATAGAAAGTCAACTAGAAACTTTAAGAAAACTAAATAATATTCAAGAAATAACGGAATATAGTAAAACAATTAAAAATTTGTTAGAAAAGAAAATATCTACATTAGGAGAAATAACTGGTACCACAAATGAACTAAAACAGTTAATAAATGAACGTAATTCATTAAGCCAGCAAATACGAAATAGCACAAAATATCTTACTGCACCAATAAGTGGAGTAGTATCTTATAGGGTAGATAATTTAGAAGATGAGTTAACCACAGAAGATTTTAATAAGCTTACTACAGCTTACTTAGAAAATTTGAATTTAAAAACAGGACAAATAATAGCAACGAGTGGAGAAGCAGGAAAAGTTATAGACAATTTTATTTATTATATAGCTACATCTGTAGATTCAACAGAAGCTATGAATGCAAAAATTGGAGATAAAGTAACAATAAGACTATCAACAAATGATGAAATAAAATCAGAAATTGCACATATAAACGAAGAAGAAAATAGAAGAGTTTTAATACTAAAAATAGATAGAATGACAGAAAAACTTATAAATTATCGAAAAATATCATTTGAACTAATATGGTGGAGTGATTCGGGACTAAAAGTGCCAAATAAAGCCATAATCGAAGACGAAAAAGGTTTGTCTTACTTAATAAGAACAGGATCAAATATGACAAAACTATTAGTAAAAATAGTTAATAAAAATGAAAATTATTCAATAGTTTCGCCATATAGTACAGAGGAATTAACAGAATTAGGTTTATCGCAAGATGAGATAAAATCTTATAAAAAAATAAAATTATATGATGAAATTTTATTATTTCCATCACAGGAAAATTTAAAATAATATTACAAACAAATTACAAAAGTGTTAAGTTTAAATTACAAATCAAAAAACTATTGACAATTTATAAAAAAAGATAGATACTATAAGCGCATTACTTAAAGAAAAAATATTTAGGAGGTTTTTTTATGTCAGGAGCAATAATGGATAAAGTATGGGGATTATTTGGAATGGATCAAGCAGAGCCAGAAGACGATGAAGAAGAAAATGTATATGATTTAGCAGAAGAGGAGCCAGAGGAACAATACGAAGATAAAAAATTATTTGGAAAGAAAAGCAAGATATTAGCAATGCCACAAAATCAATCTGTAAAAATGGTAATATCTCAACCAACAACCTTTGAACAATCAGAGGAAATTTGTAGCTTTTTGAAAGAGAAAAAGTCAGTTATAGTTAACTTAGAATATGTTAATAAAGATGTTGCTAGAAGAATAGTAGATTTTATAAGTGGTGGAGTATATGCACTAAATGGACATATACAAAAAATATCTAATTCAATATTTTTAATAGCACCAGTAAATTATGAAATAACAAATGAAATGGCAAGAGAAGAAATAAAAAATAAACTTTCTGTATCTTGGTTAAAAAATAATAGTATAAATTAGTCGAATTTACACTTAAAAGGAGAGATAGAAATGATTACACCATTAGAAATAGAAGAAAAAAGATTCTCAAGAAAAAGAATGAATGGTTATAGTGTTGAAGAAGTAGATGATTTCTTAGATGAATTAGCAGTAGACTATTCTAAAAACTATAAAGAAGTATCAGAACTATCAGAGAAAGTAGAAGAATTAACAAAAAGTTTAGCACATTATAAAACCATAGAAGAAACTCTTCAAAATACCTTATTAATGGCTCAATCAACAGCAGAAGAGACAAAGAAGTTAGCTAAGCAACAAGCCGACCAAATAATAAAAGAAGCACAAGCTTCTGCTCAGCAAACAGTTGAAGATTTAAAACAACAAATAAAAATGAAACAAATAGAATTAGATGACATGAAAAAACAATTTGATATATATAAAGCTAAAATGGAATCACTATTAATATCACAATTAGAATTATTAAAAGATGTTAATAAAGAATAAAGCTAAACAAAAAGACTATCTTAAAAGATAGTCTTTTTTGGTATTGTAGAAAAGTTATATATTTCTTAGAAAACACTATGTTACAAAACTATTAAATGTATATTACAATTCTATTAATACTATTGACAATAGGCGAAAAAGGAATAAAATGGTATTATAGAAAAAATATCTAAATTAGGAGAACCTATGAGAATAATAGGAGGAACAGCTAGAGGCACCAAATTATTCACTCTAGAGGGAAAAGTCACAAGGCCAACATTAGATAGAGTAAAAGAATCAGTATTTAATATAATACAGCAAGAAATCGAAGGCGGTGTATTTTTAGACTTATTTTCTGGAAGTGGAGCAATAGGACTAGAAGCAGTAAGCAGAGGTGCTAAAAAATCTATATTATGCGATAAATCTAAAGAAGCAATTAATATAATAAACAAAAACAAAGAAAAAACACATTCAGAAGAAAAAGTAGAGGTTTATAATAGCGATTTTGAGCAAATCTTAAAAACTTTAAAAGAGCATATTGATATAATTTATATTGACCCACCATATGAAACAGATTATATACAAAAAGCTTTGAAAATATTGCAAAATAGTGAATTTATAAATGAAGAAACAATAATAATATTAGAAACAAATGATGAGCAAAGAATATTAAACGAGTTGCAAGAACTAAAATATGAGATAACTGATAAAAGAAAATATGGTATTGCACATATAATATTTTTACGAAAGAATGCCTAAAACCAAGAAAGGAGGCATGTTAGTATATACTAACATGAAGTAAAATGGAGATTTTTACATTATTAGAATCATTGGAGGATATTTTAGAAAGAAGTAGAGGAGTACCTTTTTCACAAAAAAGTATAGTGGACAAGGGTGAAATTTTAGATATCATAAAAGAGATAAGACTAAAATTACCAGACGAATTAAAACAAGCTAAATGGATCAAAGAAGAAAGACAAAGAATACTTCTTGAGGCACAAAAAGAAGCTGATGGAATTGTAAAAGAAGCTGAAAATAGAATAATTTCAATGATTGATGAACATGAAATTACAAGAAAAGCTTATGAGCAAAAAAATGAAATTATAGAATCAGCAAATGATATGTCACGTGAAATTTCAGAAGGAACAAAAGAATACGCAGATAACTTATTAAACTCAACAGAAGAAGTATTAACAACTACCCTAGACAAGTTAAGAAAGAGCATGGAAGAAGCATCACATTTAATGGAAATGTCACTTGAAGATATAATAAAAACAGTACAAAATAGTAGAAAAGAATTAAAATAGAGGGATGTTGTACAATGGCCAAAAAAAGAAAATATAAAAAAAGAAAGAAAACAAGTAATAATATAAATATGGCAATTATTGTAACAATAGTAATAAGCATACTTTTAGCCGTTCTAATATATACCAAATCAGGAAATATTGGAGAAGCTCTAAGTAGCTTTTTAGGTGGAATGATGGGATGGCTAAAATATATTTTACCAATTGGAATGTTCATAATTGCCATTAATTTAGCTTGCAAGAAAAAAGGATATTTATCATCAAAACTTACAGAGTATTTGGTGTTTATATTTTTTGTTTCAGTAGTAGCAAGCGTTTTTCAAGTTATAACAGGAGAAATAAGTGTAAACCAAGAATTATCAGAAGTATTAAAAGTCGCATATAATGAGGGTGCTACACATTCAGCAGGTGGAGGAGCATTAGGGGCTTTAGCTGCAGTACCATTAACAAAAAGTCTTGGAAAACCAGGTTCTATAATATTAGGAATAGGAGCTTCTATAGCATTATTTGTTGTAACCTTTGGAATAGATATAACAGCAATAATAAGTGAATATATAGAAAAATTAAAAGAAACACAACAAGAAAACTTAGAAGAAATCCTTGAGCAAAGACAAAAAAGAGAAGCTAGAAAAGAAGAAAAGAAAAGCAGAAAAGAACAAAAGAAAAACTCAAAGGAAGCTTTAGAAGATCTTAATGAAGAACAAATAAAAATTAATTTAAATGGAAGACTTGTTGATGAAAATAATGATAAGAAAAAATATAAATATGAAGATGATGATTTAGTACCATTAGGAATGAATAAAAGTGCTACAAATAGGCAAGTAGCATCACCAAATGTTCTTGAAAGTAATTTATTTAAGCAAGAAGAAGAAAAGAAGGAAGACAAAACAAAACAGGTATTACAATTAGAACATGCAATAGCAGTAGAAGAAGAACATTATGAATATCCACCTTTAGAAATATTAAGTTTGGGAAGCCAAAAAGCTATAAAAGGAGGAGCAAAGGCATTAGCAGATGTTGCAACTAAGCTTCAAAAAACTCTATATAGTTTTGGGGTATCAGCAAAAGTTGAGAATGTATCTGTAGGACCTGCTATTACTAGGTATGAATTAAAACCAGCAGAAGGAGTACGTGTAAGCAAAATAGCAAATTTAGCAGATGATATTGCTCTAAATTTAGCAGCAGAGACGATAAGAATAGAAGCACCAATACCTGGAAAACAAGCAGTAGGTATTGAAGTGCCAAACACAGAAAAAGAAACAGTACATTTAAGAGATGTATTAGAAAGTGATGAATTCCAAAATAATAAATCTAAATTAAGTGTCGCTCTAGGAAAAGATGTTGCAGGAAACACTATGATAGCAGATATTGGAAAAATGCCACATGTACTAATTGCAGGAGCAACAGGTTCAGGAAAGAGTGTTTGCATAAACACAATAATTACAAGCATAATATATAATAGTAAGCCAAGTGAAGTAAAACTATTAATGGTAGACCCTAAAATAGTTGAATTATCAGTATATAATGGTATACCACATTTATTAATACCAGTTGTAACAGATCCTAAAAAAGCTGCAGGAGCACTAGCTTGGGCAGTACAAGAAATGGAAAACAGATATACAGTATTTGCATCAAAAGGTGTAAGAGATTTAAAAGGTTATAATGCCATTATAGAAAAAGAAAATCAAAATAAAAAAGATGAAGAAAAATGTGGTAAACTACCACAAATAGTAGTAATAATAGATGAGCTTGCAGATTTGATGATGGTAGCAGCTAAAGATGTAGAAGATGCTATATGTAGGTTAGCACAAAAAGCAAGAGCAGCAGGAATGCATTTAGTAATCGCCACACAAAGACCATCTGTAGATGTAATAACAGGAATAATTAAAGCAAATGTCCCATCTAGAATAGCATTTGCTGTATCTTCACAAGTAGATTCAAGAACAATTTTAGACATGGCAGGAGCAGAAAAATTACTAGGCAAAGGAGATATGTTATTCTATCCATCAGGAAGTCCAAAGCCAACAAGAGTGCAAGGCGCTTTTGTTTCAGACGACGAAGTAGAAAAAATAGTAGACTTCATAAAATCAAATGGAGAAGTAAAATATAATACAGACATAATAGAAAAAATAGAAAATATGAATAAAACAGACAAGGAAGTAGCGTCAGAGCAAGAAGAAGACGATGACACAGACCCATTCTTAATGCAAGCTATAGAAGAAGTTGTAGAATCAGGACAGGCCTCAACTTCATATATACAAAGAAAATTCAAAGTAGGTTATGCAAGAGCAGGAAGAATTATAGATCAAATGGAAGAAAGAGGAATTATTTCAGGCTATCAAGGAAGTAAGCCAAGACAAGTTCTTATGACTCCAGAGAGATGGCAAGAACTAAAAATGTCTACTTCTGAAGTAGAACCTATACAAGAATTAGAGCCAGTGGAAGAAGAAGTAGAACAAGAGCAAGAAGATGAATCAGTTAATGAAGAATAACATATAAAAATTACATAAAAATAAAGGTGGAAAGGAGAAGGACTTTGCCAAAGAAAAAGGAAAAACTTTTAGGAAGAATAGTTCAAAAAAACTATAATAATGAACTAGAAAAAGTATTAGAAACTAAAGACTTTGATGAAAATGTAAAGAACCTTCTTCTTGAGATTTTATATAAAATTGATGTATCATATAATGACTATAAAAAAGTAAAAAGAAATGTGGAATCAAAACAGAATTATACAGAAAGAATTATAAAAACTATAGAAAACAATTGTAATACTATAAAAGTTATAAAACCAAACTCAAAAGAAGCAGAAATTTTAGAAAATAGAACATTTTTAGTAGATATTCAAAACAAATCTATAATTTGCTTTCCAATTGAAAGAAAATTATTATATTGTATTGCAAAAATAGGAAAACAAGAAGAAATTATTAAAAGTAAATATTTTTTAATAAGTAAAACTATATCAGATATGCTTAATATTGGAAATAACATAAATACAGTTGAACCATTAAGAGATTTTAATGGTTGGTCATGGCTTATAGTAAAAAAAGAAATAGAAAATATTCCCTATAACTTAATATATCAAAATTTAAGAATTCTGCTTGGAGAGGAATTCTTAAATTCATGGCTTTCAAATACTGAATATGTAATAGATTATTATGATGAATTTATAAATGAGTTAACTGAAAAATATGGAAGTAAATTGGCAGAAAGATTTATTAGCACTTTAGAAAAATTGTCAATAATTATAGAGGCACAAATAAATTCAAAATATGCAGAAAGTTTGAGTAAATTACAAAAAGAAAACGAAGAAAAATTATTAATATTTAATGACAAACAAAAACTTATAGAAGAATTAACTGAGCAAAAGAAACAAATAAACAAAAAAATAAAAAAATTAGACAACATATTATCTAGCAAGGAATTATTAAACAAAGAATATGCTAAGATAAATGAAAATAAACCACTAGAGCAAAAAATATTTAGCATAAAAGTTTTAGAAAATAATATAAAATCTCAAAAGCAAAATTTGTTAGAAGAACTAGAAGAAAAAAATGAATGGTTAAACCCTAAAAAATTTGTTAAGGAAAAATCAAAGTTAGAGAAAATTGCAGAACTTTTGCAATTTGCAAATGAAAAAGACAATCACGACTTAAACGAGCATATGCTAGAGGATTTGCAAAAAATATTTTTAAAATGCTTTTTAAAAATTATAGATGCTGAAGATACAAAAGATAAAATAATAGACTTAATTTATATTTTTAGATATTATAATCTTTTGCCTTTTAACGAGCAAATAGATATATATCAAAATGTAGAGCTAGAGCAGAACCTAAAAGAAGTACAAAATGCATTACTAAAAAAAGCTATTGAAAATAAAATAGTTTTTACACCTTCTGATAATATAGAAGAAAATCTTAAACTATTGCAATATATTTTTAAAACAAATATTATTTCATTAGATGATATTTATATAGCTGTAATCAAGGAAAAAGACAAATATTTTGTTGAACTTTCCGAAAATAATGAAAATACTTATGAAGAAAAATTTGAAATAAAAGATTTAAAAAAACACAGCTTAAATGTAAGGTTAAACAAGAAAAACAAAATCTTAAATTAGTTTAATGTTAAATTAAGCTATAGCCTTAAACTATTTAAACGAGAAAGGAAACAAGTTATGAAAATTACATTTTTAGGAGCAACAAAAACAGTTACAGGATCAAATTTTTTGGTGGAAGCAGCAGGCAAAAAATTTTTAGTAGATTGTGGTATGTTCCAAGGAAGAGGCGATACCGAGGCACAAAATTATAAGCCTTTTGCATATAACCCTGCTGAATTAGATTTTATGCTACTTACACATGCACATATAGATCACTCAGGAAGAATTCCAAAATTGTATAAAGATGGTTTCAAGGGACCAATATTTGCTCATAAAGCAACATGTGACTTATGCTCAATAATGTTGCAAGATAGTGGACATATACAAGAGATGGAATCTGTATGGAAGAACAAGAAAAGACAAAGAAAAGGTGAAGAACCATTAGAACCATTATATACAGCACAAGATGCTATAGATTGTTTAGAAATATTTCATCCAGTACAATATGACGAATTAATAGAAATAGATCAAGATATACATGTTAGATTTAATGATGCTGGACACATGTTAGGCTCTAGCATTATAGAAATTTGGGCCAATGAAAATGGAAAAGAAACAAAAGCGGTATTTACAGGAGACCTAGGAAATAATGATATACCATTACTTGGAGAGCCAACCATGATTGATAATGCAGATATTCTAGTAATGGAGTCAACCTATGGAAGTAGATTGCATAACAAAAACTTAGAAAAAGCAGAACTCTTCCTAGATATTGTATCAGAAACTTTAGATAATGGTGGAACAGTAGTAATACCATCATTTGCTGTAGGCAGAACTCAAGAAATACTATATGAAATAAATAATTTAAAAGAAAAAAGAACAGACGAAAAATTTCGAAAAGAATATCAAACATTAATGAAGGCACCAGTATATGTAGATAGTCCACTTGCAATATCAGCAACACAAATATTCAACGATAATATGGAATTATTTGATGATGAAACAAAAGCAAGAATATCAATGGGAGATAATCCATTAGAATTTCCGGGTCTAAAATTTGCACAAACAGCAGATGAGTCAAAAGCATTAAACCAAAGTAAAGAGCCATCTATAATAATATCTGCAAGTGGCATGTGCGAAGTAGGAAGAATAAAACATCATTTAAAACATCATTTGTGGGATCCAAAAAGTACAATATTATTTGTTGGGTACCAAGCACCAGGCACATTGGGTTATAGTATAGTAAATGGAGCTAAAACAGTAAAAATATTTGGAGAAGAAATCAGTGTAAATGCTAGAATTGAATATATAGAAGGTTATTCAGGCCATGCTGACCAAGAATGGCTTATGAACTTTATATATTCATTTATTGAAAAGCCAAAACACATATTTTTAGTACATGGCGAGGAAGAAGCTCAAGAAGTATTAAAAGAAAAGATTGTAGAGGAAACTGGAATAGCTGTTACAATACCAGATTGGGGAGAAACATATGATTTAGATGGCGAAACAGAGCTTGTAAATCAAATTTCTTATGAAAAACCAACTGATTTAAGACAGCAAATATTATATAGATTAAATCAAATAAAACAAGAACTAGTAGAAATGGAAGACTTTGTAAAGCAGGATGTAGAAAATCATAATTTAAAAGAAGCAGACATGTTTAGAATTAACGAGAAAATGAAGGAATTAGAAAAAAATATTTTAAATGTAGTTGAAGGTTAGTAAAATTCTAAATATTGTAGAAGGGTAGTTTGAATATATTCCTTCCAAACTATTTGTGCCAAAGAAATGGAAGAGGTTAAAATGGAAAAATATCTAAATGAAGCAATAATAGGAAATAAAAATATATTAGCAACTTTTTCAGCAAAAGGAGAAATGCTAAGGCTTTTGTACCCAAGTAGAGATAATAGGCAATACTTAAATTTTCTACATGTAGGGCTAAAAATAAACGATTCTAACATAATTTATTTGCATGATGATATAAACAATTCATATAAACAATATTATGATACAGATACAAATATACTAAATACTGAAATATCAAATACATATTTTGAAATAAAAATTTTGCAAACCGATTTTGCAATGTTAAAAGATGATGTAATTGTAAAAAAATATACACTAATAAACGAAAACACAATTCCGCTAGATATAAATTTTTTAATACATTCAGAACTTTTATCAGACCAAAATAATTTTGTGGGTTCAAAAGTTATTGATGGAGGTATGTTACAATATGCACATGACTTTTCAGTTTCAATATTTTCAAAAAATGAAAAGTTACATAGCCATCAATTAAATAATTCAAAAGAAACCATTGGCACAGGAATAATTAAAGATAAAGATTATATTGGTATGTCAAAAGATTCAAGCATAAGTTATGCTTTAGGCACACTTAAGCCAAACGAGAAAAAAGAAATCGAAATATGCATATTATTAAATGATAATAAAAAATCAATATCAGAAGTAGAAAACGAAATTGAAAGAATTAAAAAAATAGATTTACAAAAAGAATATCATGATACAAAATCATTTTGGAGAAAATATGTAAAAGAGCATGATGGACTAAATTTAGAAGAACCAAAAACAGAATATGAACAAAAAATATTAGAAATCTATATAAGAAGTATTTTATTATTCCCACTATTAACAAATCAAACTACAGGAGGAATAATATCTGCACCAGAGGTTGATGAAGATTTAAACCATTGTGGAAGGTATGGATATTGCTGGCCAAGAGATGCAGTGTTTATTACGCGTGCATTAGATATTTTGAAAATGGAAAAAGAAGCAGAAAAATTTTACAGTGTATTTTGCAAAAAAACACAAAGCAAAAATGGAATGTGGGAGCAAAGATTTTACACAGATGGCAGATTAGCACCTTGCTGGGGCTATCAGGTAGATGAAACAGCAAGTGTAGTTTATGGTGTATATATGCACTATTTGTACACAAAAAGTGAAAAGTTCCTTAAAGATAATCTGCAAATGTGCGAAAAAGCAGTTGATTTCTTAAAACGATATATAAAAGAAATATTTGAAAAAAAGGAAAACCCAGAATACGAAAGTAAATATCATGTAAGCTATGATTTATGGGAAATGCATGAAGGAATACATTTATATTCTCTATCAAGCATATATGCAGCTTTTGAAGCAATATTAAATATTTACAAAGTGCTTGGCAAAAATGTTTCAGACTTTAAAGGTGGAAACAGATTAAAAAATGAGAAGGTTGCAAAATCTTCAAAAGAGATAGAAAGTTTACAAATAAGAATTAAAAAATACATAAACGAAAATTTATATGATGAAACAAAAAGTTCTTATGTAAGAAATGAAGAAGACAAAAAAATGGACATAAGTATTTTAGGGGCAGTTGTACCATTTAAAGTATTTGCTCCAAAAGAGAAAAGAGTAATAAATACTGTAGAGAGAATAAATTTAACTATTCGTACATATACAGGTGGTTACCAAAGATTCGAGCAAGACCATTATATGAATTGTAATCCATGGGTAATATCTAATTTGTGGATGACTCTATACTATTTAGAAAAAGGCAAAAAGAAAAATGCAAAAGAAACATTTGACTTTGTATTAAAAACAGTTGGAAAGCATTACTTCTTAAGTGAACAAATCGATAATGCTACTCTAAAGCCAAACTGGGTAATGGGACTTGGATGGTCACATGCAATGTTCATTTTAGTATTAGAAAAAATGAAAAAGGCTGAAAAAGAATAAGAGCAGAAAATTTTATAAAAAACTTATAAAAATTAATATAGCTTATGGCAAGTTTAAAAAGCGAACCTCCTAAGTGCATTTGCACAAAGGAGGTTTAATTATGCAAAAGTATTAAAAAATCTTCTTAAGAGTACTTGAAAAGTCTTCTTTTTTGTTATAGAATAGGAATGCCTAGAAATGGCAAAAATATATTATATTTTTTGTGATAGTAAAAAACTATCAAAAGGAGGAAAAAATATGTCAGTTAAAATTGGAATTAACGGTTTTGGAAGAATTGGAAAATTATCATTCCAAGCAGCATTAGGAAAAGAGGAGGTTGAAGTAGTAGCAGTAAATGATCCATTTGTAACAGCAGATTACATGGCATATATGACAAAATATGATACTGTACATGGAAGATTCAATGGAACAGTTGAAGAAAAAGACGGAAATTTAGTAGTAAATGGAAGAGTAATAAAAGTATTTAATGAAATGGAACCAAAGAACATACCATGGGGAGAACTTGGAGTAGAATATGTATTAGAATGTTCAGGAGTATTTACAACAGTTGAAAAAGCATCAGCACACTTAGAGGGAGGAGCTAAAAAAGTAATAATTAGTGCTCCATCAAAAGATGCTCCAATGTTTGTAATGGGAGTAAATAATAAATCTTATACATCAGATATGACAGTTGTATCAAATGCATCTTGCACAACAAACTGTCTAGCACCACTTGCAAAAGTAATAAATGACAATTTTGGAATAAAAGAAGGACTTATGACAACAGTTCACTCAACAACAGCTACACAAAAAACAGTAGATGGTGCATCTAAGAAAGATTGGAGAGGCGGACGTGCAGCAGCTGCAAACATAATTCCATCTTCAACAGGAGCTGCAAAAGCAGTAGGAAAAGTAATACCTTCATTAGATGGAAAATTAACAGGAATGGCATTTAGAGTACCAACAGTAGATGTTTCAGTTGTTGACTTGACATGCAACCTAGAAAAACCAACAACATACGAAGAAATTTGTAAAGTTATGAAACAAGCTTCAGAAAACGAATTCAAAGGAATAATCGAATACACAGACGAACCAGTTGTATCATCAGACTTCTTAACAGATGACCACACATCAATATTTGATAGCACAGCAGGAATAATGCTTACAGACACATTTGTAAAATTAGTTGCATGGTATGACAATGAATGGGGTTATTCAAACAAACTAGTAGATTTAGCTTGCTATATGTCAACAGTTGATCATGCATAAATAAAAAATACTAAGTTAAAATTTATATAGATTTAATAAAAATAAGACTTAACAATAGGAAAAGCTTATTATAAGTTTTTCCTATTTGTAAGAAAATGGAAAGTCTATAATTTTAAGCAACGATTTTCCTAAAATATAAAACAAAACTTTAAAATAAAGAAAGAAGGAAATTTTAATGAATAAAAAGACAGTAAAAGATATAGATTTAAAGGGAAAGAAAGTATTTTTAAGATGTGATTTCAATGTACCAATGGACGAAAACAAAAACATAACAGATAACAGAAGAATTGTTGCAGCATTACCAACAATTAAATACTTATTAGAAAATAATTGTAAAGTAATACTTGCATCACACTTAGGAAGACCAAAAGGAGAATTTAAGCCAGAATTTTCTCTAGCACCTGTTGCAAAAGAATTATCTCGTTTACTTGGAAAAGAAGTTATTCTTGCAAAAGATGTAATAGGACCAGATGCAAAAGCAAAAGCTGAAAACTTAAAAGAAGGAGAAGCAATGCTTCTTGAAAATGTAAGATTCCACAAAGAAGAAACAGATAACGACCCACAATTTGCAAAAGAGTTAGCTTCAATGGCAGAAATATATGTAAACGATGCATTTGGAGCAGCTCATAGAGCACATAGCTCAACAGCAGGAATTGCAGAATATTTACCAGCTGTATCAGGTTTCTTAATGGAAAAAGAATTAAACTTCTTAGGAACAACACTAGATAACCCAGTAAGACCATTTGTAGCAATTTTAGGAGGAGCAAAAGTATCTGACAAAATAGGTGTAATAGATAGCTTATTAGAAAAAGTAGATACATTAATGATTGGTGGAGGAATGGCATATACATTCTTCAAAGCTCAAGGTTATAGTGTAGGAAATTCTCTATGTGAGCCAGACAAAGTGGATTTAGCATTAGCAGCAATGCAAAAAGCTAAAGATAGAGGAGTAAAATTCGTTTTACCAGTAGATACAAGAGTTGGAAAAGAATTTAAACCAGACACAGAAAGTAAAACAGTTGCATGGACAGAAATACCAGATGGCTGGGAAGGATTTGATATTGGAGAAAAAACAATAGAATTGTTCAAAGAAAATCTAAAAGGAGCTAAAACAGTAATTTGGAATGGACCTGTAGGCTTATTCGAATTTGAACAATTTGCAGTTGGAACAAACTCAATAGCAAAAGCTTTATCAGAATTAGAAGGAGCAACAACAGTAATTGGTGGTGGAGATTCAGCAGCAGCAGTTGAAAAGGCAGGCTTAGCTGGTAAGATGACACACATATCAACAGGTGGAGGAGCTTCATTAGAATTCTTAGAGGGCAAAAAATTACCAGGTGTTGAATGTTTACAAGATAAATAATCTACTTAATCAATAAATTTATTATAAAAAGGAAAGTAATATGAAACGAACTGAAACACGAACAATAACAGTAGGTAATGTCAAAATAGGAGGGCAAAATAAAGTTGTCATCCAATCAATGACAAATACCAAAACAAAAGATGTAGAAAGTACCGTTAAACAAATAAATTTATTAGAAAATGCAGGTTGCAAAATAATAAGAGTGGCATGTCTGGATCTAGAGGATGCAAAAGCTATAAAAGAAATAAAAAAGCAAATACACATACCAATAGTTGCAGACATACACTTTGACTATAAAATTGCATTAGAAGCAATAAATAGCGGAGTAAATAAAATACGCATAAATCCAGGAAATATAGGAGACGAAGAAAAAGTAAAAGCTGTAGTAGAGGCTTGTAAGAAAAATGGCATACCTATAAGAATAGGAGTAAATGCGGGCTCATTAGAAAAAGATTTATTAGAAAAATATGGTAAACCAACAGCAGAAGCTATGGTAGAAAGTGCAAGAAGACATGTTGAGATACTAGAAAAGTTAGACTTTTATGATATAGCAATATCTCTAAAAGCATCTAATTTAGATTTATGTATTGAAGCATATCAAAAAGCAAGTGAGGAGTTTAACTACCCATTACATTTAGGTATAACAGAAGCGGGTACTGAGTTTGGAGGAACAATAAAATCTAGCATAGGTCTAGGAATATTGTTAAGGCAAGGAATAGGAGATACAATTAGGGTGTCTTTATCAGATGACCCTGTAAAAGAAATAAAAGTAGCAAAAGAAATATTAAAAAATTGTAATCTATATTCTGGAGTGCCAACTTTGGTATCATGTCCTACTTGTGGAAGAACACAAATAGATTTAATACCAATGGCTAAAGAAATGGAAGAATTTTTACAAAATATAAATTCAGATATAACAGTAGCTGTAATGGGTTGTGCTGTTAATGGACCAGGAGAAGCAAAAGAGGCTGATATAGGAATAGCAGGTGGAATAAAAGAGGGACTATTATTTAAAAAAGGAAATATAATTAAAAAGGTAAAAGAAGAAGATTTAGTAAATTGCTTAAAAGAAGAGATATTAAAAATGGTTGAACAATAAATAGTAGAATTTAATATAAACTTTATAATAAAATAAATAGATAAATTTTACTAAAAGAATGTAAAATTTGATGCTATAGGTGAAAAAATATGGAAATTAAGATAGGAAAAACAAGCGGCTTTTGTTATGGAGTAAAAAATGCAGTACAAAAATCTGAAGAAGAATTATTAAAAACAAATGGAGAAGTCTATTGCTTAGGGGAATTAGTTCACAACAAAGAAGTAACAGAAGCACTAAAAAATAAGGGACTAAATTTTGTAGAAAACATAGATGAAGCAAGTGGAAAGCTAATAATACGAGCACATGGCGTGCCAAAGCAAATCTATGAAAAAGCTAAAAAACGAAATATAGAATTGGTAGATTTAACATGTCCAAATGTTCTTAAGATTCATGATATAGCAAAAGAGTATTGCCAAAAAGATTATTACATATTTTTAATAGGGAAAAAGCAACATCCTGAAATTATTGGAACGGCAAGCTTTTGTGGAAAAAACCATAAGGTAATATCTCAAAAAGAAGAAATAAAAGAAGCGATTAAAGCAGTAAAAAAATCTAAAATAAAACACGTTTTAATTATTGCTCAAACTACATACAATATGAAGACTTTTGAAGAAATTGTAGAGGAAATACAAAATAAAGTGCCAAAGAACATAGATATAATTGTTAAAAATACAATTTGTCTAGCAACAGAACTAAGGCAAAAGGAAACAGAAAAAATTTCAAAAGAAGTAGAATTAATGATAATAGTAGGTGGAAAAAATAGTTCAAATACTAATAAATTGTATGATATATCATGCGAAAATTGTGAAAATGTTATTTTTGCAGAAAACAAAGATGATATTGACATAGAAAAAATATCAAAATTTCAAAAAATAGGAATTATGGCAGGGGCGTCAACTCCAAATAAAAGTGTAGAAGACATTATTAAAGCTCTAAATGATGTAGTTCTTGTATAATTTCTTTTAAAAGAAGGGAGAAAAAAATGCGTAGAAAAGTAATAGCAGGAAACTGGAAAATGAATATGCTTCCAAACGAAGCAATAAGCTTCATTCAAGAATTATCTGAAAAAGTTAAAGACACAGAAAATGAAGTAGTTTTATGTGTTCCATACACAGACATATTTTATAGTGTATTAAATGCACAAGGTACTAACATAAAAATAGGTGCACAAAATATGCATTGGGAAGAAAAAGGAGCATATACAGGCGAAGTATCAGCAGAGATGTTAAAAGCTGTAGGAGTAGAATATGTAATAATAGGACATTCTGAAAGAAGACAGTATTTTGCTGAAACAGATGAAACAGTTAATAAAAAATTAAAAAAGGCATTATCAGTTGGACTAAAACCAATTGTATGTGTTGGTGAAACTTTAGAACAAAGAGAGCAAGGTGTTACAGCTAAAATCATCACAACTCAAACTGAAAAAGCCTTAGATGGACTAGAGCCAGCAGATGTAGAAAAAGTAATTATAGCTTATGAGCCAATTTGGGCAATAGGAACAGGAAAAACAGCAACAAGAGAAGATGCAAACGAAGCAGTAAAACAAATAAGACAAAAAGTTGCTGAAAAATATGGACAAGAGACAGCAGATAGAGTTATAATACAGTACGGCGGTAGCGTAAAAGCTGCAAATGCAAAAGAATTATTTGAAATGTCTGATATAGATGGAGGCCTTGTTGGAGGTGCAAGTCTAAAAGCAGAAGAATTCTCAAATATCGTAAATTATAACAAATAAAAGCAAAGGGAGAAGGTAAAAAAACATGGACAAAAAACCAGTGATGCTAATGATATTAGATGGATTTGGTATTAACGAAAATAGTGATGCTAACGCAGTAGCACTTGCCAAGAAACCTAATATAGACAAACTAATGAAAAAATATCCAACTGCAATAGGTCATACTAGTGGTTTGGATGTAGGGTTACCAGAAGGACAAATGGGAAACTCAGAAGTAGGACATACAAACATAGGAGCAGGAAGAATAGTATACCAAGAGTTGACTAGAATAACAAAATCTATAGAAGATGGAGATTTCTTTTCAATACCAGAATTTATAGAGGCAATTGAAAATTGTAAAAAGTACAATTCTAAGTTGCATATAATGGGATTAGTTTCAAATGGAGGAGTTCATAGTCATAATCGTCATTTATACGGTTTATTAGAAATGGCAAAAAGAAGAGACTTTGAAAATGTATTTGTACATTGTTTCTTAGATGGTAGAGATACCCCACCTTCATCTGCTGACGAATTTGTAGCAGAGTTAGAAAACAAAATGAGAGAAAAAGGTGTAGGAAAAATTGCAAGTCTATCAGGAAGATTTTACGCAATGGACAGAGACAAAAGATGGGAAAGAGTGCAAAAATGTTATAATGCACTAGTAAATGGTGAAGGAAATAAAGCAGGCTCAGCACTAAAGGCAATCGAAAATTCATATCAAAAAGAAGTATTTGATGAATTTGTAGAGCCAACTGTAATATGCAATGGAGACACACCAATTGCTACAATAGAAAATCATGATTCTGTAATATTCTTTAACTTTAGACCTGATAGAGCAAGAGAAATAACCAGAAGTTTAGTAGATAGAAACTTTGATGGTTTTGAAACCAAACCTTTAGATTTATATTTTGTATGTTTCACAAGTTATGATGAAACAATGCCAAATGTAAAAATCGCATTTAAAAAGGAGCCAATAGTAAACACATTTGGAGAAGTAGTTTCAAAAAATGGTTTAACACAATTAAGAATTGCAGAAACCGAAAAATATGCACATGTTACATTCTTTTTCAATGGTGGAGAAGAAAAGCAATACCCTGGCGAAGATAGAATATTAGTACCATCACCAAAAGTTGAAACATATGATATGAAGCCAGAGATGAGCGCTTATGAAGTAACAGACAAGGTAATCGAGGCAATTCAAGCAGACAAATATGATACAATAATTTTAAATTTTGCAAATCCAGATATGGTAGGCCATACAGGAAATCTAAATGCAGCAATTAGTGCAATAGAAGCAGTAGACAAATGTGTTGGTAGAATATCAGAAGAAATTCTTAAAAAAGATGGAACAATATTAATGACTGCAGATCATGGAAATGCAGAACAAATGATAGATTATAAAACAGGAGATCCACATACAGCTCATACAACAAACCCAGTACCTCTTGTATTAATATCAAACAATAAAAATTATAAAATTAAAGAAGGAAAATTAGCTGATTTAGCACCAACACTTTTAGAATTAATGGGCATAGAAAAACCTGCCGAAATGACGGGAGAAAGCTTATTAATAAAAGAGTAAGGTCGCAAAAATAAAGTTTGAATAAGTATATGGAAAATATTTAGAAAATAAGGGAATAACATATGCTAAAAAATACTAAAAATATAAGAAAAAAGTATGAAGAAATACAGAGAAAGTTATTTTATATGATTCCTGAAAAATGGGATGAAGTATATTTATATGCTTCTATAATAGAAAGACTAGGCTCACTTGAAACTGGTGAACTATTCTTCTATTATGTACCCAAAGGTTTATTGAAACGAAAACCAATAAATGTCTATGAAATTCCTAGTAAATTTAATATTGAGGAGCAAGAATATTTAAAATTAGTAGAAATATTATATAAAAATATTAAAGAGCTAAGGGAAGAATTTAAAAGATCAAATCAGCATGTTTGGAGTAATGTCACTATTATAATTAAAAAATCTAAATTTAAGATTATATATAATTATGATAATTTGCAAAATAGCATATACAATAATTATGAAAAGCATATAATTTGGAGATATAAATATTTAGGTCAGGGAATAGAATGTTGTAACAAGGAAGAAAGAAACATTTTGCAAAGATATTTAAATGGCCCTAAACAATTAGATGATGAAGAAATTTATGAAGAAGGAGTTTATATAAAAAATATAAAAAACATTGTTGATTATGAAACCGCTGGGTATGAGAGCATTCAAAATGCTGAATATGTATCTAGTAAAGACGAAAAATCAGCAACTAATCAAATTCTGTATAAAAAGTAGTTAAATATCAAATTGAATGTGTGTAATAATCTTAAATTTAGTTAAAAGCTTGCTACATATTAAGTGGTAGTGAAGAAAGTTTAATATATGCAATCAATTTTAGATATAAATAAAACAATGGGAGGAGTAATAAAAATGATTTATTCAAAAGAATTAGAAGAAATGTGTCATGTTGCTAAAGGAGTAGACCATGGACCAGCACCAATTCCAGAAGAAGGAAAATGGGTAAAAGCAAAAGAAATAAAAGACATATCAGGTTTAACACATGGTATTGGATGGTGTGCACCACAACAAGGAGCATGTAAATTAACATTAAATATTAAGGAAGGAATAATACAAGAAGCATTAGTTGAAACAATTGGATGTTCAGGAATGACACATTCAGCAGCTATGGCAGGCGAAATACTTACAGGAAAAACAATATTAGAAGCATTAAATACAGACTTAGTATGTGATGCAATAAATACTGCTATGAGAGAATTATTCTTACAAATAGTATATGGTAGAAGCCAAACTGCTTTCTCAGAAGGAGGACTTCCAGTAGGAGCAGGACTTGAAGATTTAGGAAAAGGACATACAAGCCAAGTTGGAACAATTTATTCAAGCACATTAAAAGGACCTAGATATTTAAATCTAGCAGAAGGATACATAGTAGAATTAGGTTTAGACAAAGATGACCAAATAATAGGTTACAAATATGTTCATTTAGGAAAAATGATGGATAACATCAAAAAAGGAATTGAACCAACAGAAGCAATTGAAAAAGCTTCAGGAACTTATGGAAGATTTAACGAAGCAGTTAAGAAAATTGATCCAAGAAAACAATAAAATATATGTAAATAATAGAATTATGTTATAAAAACCATATATTACAAGCAATTCGAAAGAATTATAAAGCTTAAAAATGAAGGAGGAATAAAAATGGCAGTAACATTTGAAAGTTATGAAAGAAGAATAGATCAAATTAAACCAGTAATGGAAAAATACGGAATAAAAGATTTTGAAGATGCATTAAAAATATGCACAGACAAAGGATTTAATCCTTATGAAATAGTAAAAGGAGTTCAACCAATTTGTTTTGAAAATGCAGCTTGGGCATATACTTTAGGAGCAGCAATAGCAATCAAAAAAGGATGTACAAAAGCTGCAGATGCTGCAAAAGCAATAGGAGAAGGTTTACAAGCTTTCTGTATACCAGGCTCAGTAGCAGATGATAGAAAAGTAGGATTAGGACATGGAAACTTAGGTTCAATGTTATTATCAGAAGAAACAAAATGTTTTGCATTCTTAGCAGGACATGAAAGTTTTGCAGCAGCTGAAGGAGCAATTGGTATTGCAAAATCAGCTAACAAAGTAAGAAAAGAACCATTAAGAGTAATTTTAAATGGACTTGGAAAAGATGCAGCACAAGTAATTTCAAGAATAAATGGATTTACATATGTAAAGACAGATTTTGATTTCTTCACAGGAAAAGTAAAAGTTGTTGAAGAAATACCTTATTCTGATGGAGAAAGAAGCAAAGTAAGATGCTATGGCGCAAACGATGTTAGAGAAGGTGTAGCAATCATGTGGTTAGAAGATGTTGATGTTTCTATTACAGGAAATTCAACAAACCCAACAAGATTCCAACACCCAGTAGCAGGAACATACAAGAAAGAAAGAATAGAAGCAGGAAAGAAATATTTCTCAGTAGCTTCAGGTGGTGGAACAGGAAGAACACTTCATCCAGACAATATGGCTGCTGGACCAGCTTCTTATGGTATGACAGATACAATGGGAAGAATGCATTCAGACGCACAATTTGCAGGAAGCTCATCTGTACCAGCCCATGTTGAAATGATGGGATTAATAGGAATGGGTAACAACCCAATGGTTGGCGCAACAGTAGCAGTTGCAGTAGCTGTAGAAGAAGCTATGAAAAACTAATTATTAAATTAATAGAATTATAAAAGGCGAGCCTTAGATTTTCTTAAAATTTGCATTTGATAGATTGCTTAGCTGTATGAACAAAGTGAATTACAGATAAGTTATGCATTAGGAGAATCTTAAGCTCGTTTATTTTTTGGAAAAAAACATTTTTACCGATTGCAAGAACTATATTTAATTTAAAATGACAAGAAAAATATTATTCTTTTCTAAAAACACCCCTTTTCTACAAGCTAGCATTTTATTTTTATGTAAAATTATAATGCTAGCTTGTAGAAAAGCCCTCATTTTGAAAAAGATATATAAAAATCCTAAAAATGAAAGTATACAAAATAAAAATATAAATGTATAATATTATAAACATCAATATTAAGGAGGGCAAAATGAGAGATTCATGCCTTGAAATCAATTTAAAAGAAGTTTCAAAAAACTTACAAAAGATAAAAAAATTCGTTGGAGAAAACGTAGAGATAGCACCAGTTATAAAAGCAGATGCGTATGGAGAAGGTGCAGAGCATTTTAAAGAAATACTAGAGGAAAATAATATTAAAATAATTGCTATTGCTTTAACAGATGAAGCAATTATTTTAAGAAACAAAGGTTTCAATCAAAAAATTTTAGTTTTAAATGAGCCATTATATTCAGATTTAGAAGATATAATTAAATATAATTTAACTCCGAGAATATCTGTTTATGCAATAGCAGAAAAATTAAATGACCTAGCAAAAAGTGCAAATAAAATTGTAGATATACATATTGAAATTGATACAGGGATGGGAAGAACGGGGCTAAAGCCAAACGAAACCGAAGAATATGTTAAGCAAATAAAAGAATTAGAAAATTTAAATTTAGAAGGAATATTTACGCATTTTGCATCAGCAGACTGTGATGAGAAATTTACAAAAAAACAAATTGAAATTTTTAATGAAACAGTCGAAAAGTTAGAAAAGCAAGGAATAAAATTCAAATATATTCATTTATCAGCTAGTAGTGGAATATTAAATTATTTGGATAAAGCCAAAGCAAATTTGGTTAGACCAGGAATAATAACCTATGGATACATGCCATGTGAGAATGCACAAAATAAAATAGGAGTAAAACCAACGGCCAAATTAAAATCAAAAGTAGCATTTATTAAAACCGCAGAGAAAGGAACATCAATAAGCTATGGAAGAAAATATGTAACAGAAAGACAATCTGTAATAGCAACAATTCCAGTAGGATATGCAGATGGAATAAGAAGATGTTTATCAAACAAAGGAAGAGTTTATATAAATGGAAAATATGCTCCAATAGTAGGTACAGTATGTATGGATGATTTTATGGTAGATGTAACCGATATACCAAATGTAAAAGTCGGAGATGAAGTTATAATTTGGGACAACGAAAACATAACTCTTGAAGAAATAGCAAATTTATGTGATACAATAAATTATGAAATACTAAGTACGATTGGAAAAAGAATAACAAGAAAATATTTAAGCTAAAATTATTTAATTGGAAAATCAATAACTTACTAAAAAATATTTTTATAAAAACAAACAAGTTAACTTTAAAATCATTTCCTTGAAAAAAAACAATATATATAGTAAAATAAACATATCATAAAAGAAAGGAATAAGATATGCCAAAATTTTTTGCAGATTCAAAAAACATAAATAATGAAGAAATAATAATAGTAGGAGAAGATGTAAATCATATAAAAAATGTCTTAAGAAAAAAATTAAAAGACACTATTGAAATATGTGACGCGCAAAATAGTTTAAATTTTTTATGTGAGATACAAAAAATAGAAAAAGACAAAATAGTATGTAAAATAATTGAAAAATTAAAAAACACACCTACTGAAACAAATACCTATGTTCACATTTATCAGGGACTACCAAAAGCAGACAAAATGGAACTTATAATACAAAAGTCAGTAGAATTAGGAGTCTCAGAGATTACTCCAACAAATATGTCAAGATGTATAGTAAAGTTAAGTGACAAAGATGCACAAAAAAAGGTTGAAAGATGGCAAAAAATTTCAGAGGTTGCAGCAAAGCAATCTGGAAGGGACATAATCCCTAAAATCAATAATGTATGTAATTTTAATGATATATTAAATAAAGCAAATGAGTATGATGCATTAATATTAGCTTATGAAAATGAACAAGAAAATAAATTAAGAAATGAGATAGAAAACCTAAAAAGGTTAAGAGAGCAAAAAGAAAAAATAAAAGTAGCAGTAATAATAGGGCCAGAAGGCGGAATTGCTGGGGAGGAAGTACAAAAAGCCAAAGAAAAAGGAATAAAGATAGTAACATTAGGTAGCAGAATTTTAAGAACAGAAACAGTAGCATTAAATGTGTTAAGTATAATAATGTACGAACTTGAGTAGATGGAGGAAAAACAAATGAGAAATAAATCTCCTAGACATTTAAAAAATTCAGAAAAAGAAAAGAAACAAATAGTTCCGGAGGAAGAGCAAAAAATAAGAAAAAAATACAAAATAGACTTATTAATATGTTTAATATATGCCATAATAATAGAAGCATATTTTGTAGGTTTAAATATAACTAAAGCATTTGATATATATGTAAAAATATCATATATGGTATTAATACTAATATCAGTTGTAATGTTTGAAATATCTTATAAAAAACAAAATAAAAAAATTTTAATATCAGGAATAGAGGTTTTGTGCTTAGCCATACACACATTATTATTAGAAAGAACAATAACCTTATTTAAGGTAAACAATAATTCATATATTCTAATAACTTCAATTATATGGCCAGTATATTATGTATTAAAAGCAGTAATAATCCAAACAAAAGAAACAAGAAGAAAATTAAAACAGCTTTCAGATATTTCAGAAATAGTAAAAGAAGAAAAACCTATAAAAAAGGTTGCTAAAAAGAGAAAAAAGTAGTAAAATATTAAAAAGCGTAAAAATATTGAAATGGAGGAAATTTTATGCAATTAGTAAATATAGGATTTGGAAACATAGTTTCAGCAGACAGAATAATTGCAATAGTAAGTCCTGAATCTGCACCAATAAAAAGAATGGTGCAAGAAGCAAAAGACAATAAAACAGCAGTAGATGCTACATGTGGAAGAAGAACAAGAGCAGTTTTAATAATGGATTCTGGCAATATAATATTATCAGCGGTGCAACCAGAAACAGTAGCAGGAAGAATAGATAAAAATATAGCAGATGAATTAGAATAAGAAGGAGATGATTTATTATGATGGTAAAACCAAGTGTAATTGAATTATTAACAAAAGCCCAAAATAGATATGAACTAGTAATAGCAACGTCAAAAAGAGCAAGACAAATAGCAAATGGAGACCCAAAACTAACAGATGTTAACGAAGTATCACCAGTAACATTAGCAGCTAATGAAATAGCAGAAGGAAAAGTAAGAATAATAAGAGAAGGTGAAGAAGAAAGCACAAATACAACTGAAGAAGCAAACGAAGAAATGAATGGGGAAAACAAAAATGACTAAAAAAAATATAATATCATTATCAGGAGATTTAGCAGCAGGAAAAGGAACCGTTTCGGATATATTAATAAAAGATTTAAACTATGGAATTTATAGAAATGGTGAATATGCTAGAAAATTAGCAAGAGATATGGGACTTAATATAACAAGTTTTAATGCATATCTAGGGGAACACCCTGAAATTGATATGAAAATAGAAAAAAGCGCAACTGAATATGCCAAAGAGCATGACAACTTTATAATAGATGCTAGGCTTGGATGGTATGCGGTACCAGAATCTTTTAAGGTATATTTAAGAGTTGATATTGATGAGGCTGCAAAAAGAGCTTTTGAAGATGAAAAAAGAAAGGGAACTGAAGAGTTCTCAAGTATTGAAGAACAAAAACAAGACTTAATCACAAGATTTAACTTAGAAAATGAAAGATATTGGAAATTATATCATGTTCATAAAGAAGATATGTCAAACTATGATTTAGTAATAGATACGACAAAACTTACACCACAAGAAGTCGCCGAAATAATAAAAAGAGAATACTTCAAATGGTTAGAAACTGAATAATAAAATAGGAGGCTTATTTTTTTATAAGCTTCTTTTTAGAAATGCAAGAAAGGAAACCAAATGATAGCAGAAGTAATAATAGATAGATCATCAAAAAAACTAAATAGAACTTTTGACTACAACATTCCAAAAGAAATAGAAGACATAGTTATTATTGGAAGTACAGTATTAGTGCCATTTGGAAATGCTAAAACACTAGAAGAAGCATATGTTGTAGGAATAAAGCAAAGCACCAATTTTGAAGTAAAAGACATAGCAAAAGTAAAGCATAATCTTACAGAAAAACAAATTAGGTTAGCAAAATGGATGTCAAAAAAATACTTCTGTAATGTTTCTGAATGTATTAAGTTAATGTCAGCTCCAGGAAGTAAAAGAAAAAATGAAGTAAAAGAAAAGACGATAAATTCAATATATTTAGCAAAAGACATTGAAGAAATAGAATTTGAAATACATTCTGGAAAAATAAAATCTGAAAAACAAAAAAGAGCATTAGAATTTTTAAAAGAAAATGAAGGAGCAACTGTAGGAGAAGTAGAAATGTTTACAGATTGTTCTAATGCGATTTTAAAAACACTTGAAAAAAACGGTTATATAGAATTTGTAGAGAAAAAAATAGAGCGCAATCCTTTAGAAAATAAAGAAGTTGAAAAAACGCAAAAATTAGAATTAACAGAAGAACAAAAAATAGCCTTTGATAAAATAAATGCTTCAATACAAGAAAATCGATATGAAGAATTTTTACTTTATGGAGTAACTGGTTCTGGAAAAACAGAAGTATACTTACAGTTAATAGAAAAGGTATTAGAAAAAGAGAAAACTGCAATAATGCTAGTGCCAGAGATTTCTCTAACTCCACAAACAATAAATAGATTCATATCAAGGTTCGGAAAAGAAAAAATAGCTGTATTACATAGCAAGTTATCAATAGGCGAAAGATATGATGAATGGAATAAAATAAAAGAAGGAAAAGCAAATATTGTAATAGGAGCAAGGTCTGCAATATTTGCACCAACTGAAAATATAGGAATCATAATAATAGATGAAGAACATGATAGTTCATATAAATCAGAATCTAGCCCAAGATATAATGCAAAAGAAATAGCAAGCATACTAGGAAAGCATGGAGACTTTCCAGTAGTTTTAGGAAGTGCAACACCAGATATATCAACATTTTATAAAGCAACAGCCGGCAAGCAAACAGAAAAAACAATATCATCAGACTCAAATAATAAGAATAATGCAATAAATAAAAACATAACATTACTTACTCTAACCAAAAGGGCAAACAATGCTAGTTTGCCAGAAGTAGAAATAGTAGACCTAAAGCAAGAATTAGCACAAGGTAATAGAGGAGTATTAAGTACTTCTTTATATGAAGCTATGCAAAAAAACTTACAAGATAAAAAGCAGACAATTCTATTTTTAAACAGAAGAGGTTTTTCAACCTTTATAATGTGTAGAGAATGTGGGTATACTGTAAAATGTAAAAACTGCAATATAAGTATGACGTACCACAGATTTGAAAATAAATTAAAATGTCACTATTGTGGTTTCGAACAAAAAGTGGTAACCACTTGCCCAAATTGTAATAGTAATAAAATAAGATATTTTGGAACTGGTACTCAAAAAATTGAAGAGGAAGTTAATAAAATTTTTCCAAATGCAACAACAATTAGGATGGATGTTGATACTGTAACTAAAAAGAATTCACATGAAGAAATATTAGAAAAATTTAAAAATGACAACATAGACATTTTAATTGGAACTCAAATGATAGTAAAAGGACATCATTTTCCAAATGTTACATTAGTAGGAGTAATTGCAGCAGATACCAGTTTAAATATAGATGATTATAGAGCAAATGAAAGAACGTTTCAAATATTAACACAAGTAGCAGGAAGAGCAGGAAGAGAAAGAATAAAAGGAAAAGTAATAATTCAAACTTATAATCCAGACAATTTTAGTATAGATTTAGCTCAAAAGCAGAATTACGAAGACTTCTATAATATTGAAATAGCCTTAAGAAAGCAGTTGAAATATCCACCTTTTTGCGATATAATTGTAATTAGTTTTACAGGAACAAATCAAAAAGAATTAATTTCGACAAGCGAATATGTATATAAATATCTTGAAAATAAAATGGACAAGCAGAAATTTAGCATATTTAGACCAGTACCTTCTCCAATTGATAAAATACAAAACAAAATTAGATGGAGAATGATAATAAAGGGAAAAATGACAGCAAAGGCTTATGAAGACATAAATGAATGTTTAGCAAATGTATATAGCAAAAGCATTAAAAATACGAAAGTATGGGCAGATGTTAACCCAAACAATATGGTATAATTTTAAAATCTATCATAGGTAGCTTACATAAGTAATTATTTTATTTTAAAACATTAAAAATATAAAATTTTAGTAGATTTTATATAGAAAGGAGACATGTTAGACATCTTCTAACATAGAAAAAGTATGGCAATTAGAAAAATAAGAGAAGAAGGAGACGAAATTCTAAAGAAAAAATCAAGGCCGGTTGAAGAAATAAATGATAAAATACAAGAATTGATTGACGACATGCTAGATACCATGTATAAAGCAAATGGAGTTGGCTTAGCAGCTGTACAAGTTGGTGTGTTAAAACAAGTAATTGTAATAGATATAGAAGATGGAAGCGGGCCATATATTTTGATAAACCCAAAAATATTAAAGCAAAAAGGAGAGCAAGAGGTTGAAGAGGGTTGCTTAAGTTTTCCAAATAAGTTTGCTAAGGTAATAAGACCAGCCGAAATAACAATAGAAGCACTAAATAGAGAAGGAAAAACTCATAAAATAAAAGCAAAAGAACTTCTAGCACAAGCAATTAGTCACGAAATAGATCATTTAAATGGGGAAGTATTTATAGATAAGATAGTGCCTGGAACTTTAGAGTATGTAGACCCTAATAAAAATAATAAGCAATAGAGCAAAATTTAAACTAAAATTGAAAGGAGATATGTTAGTTTATAACTAGCATAGGGGAAAAATATGGAAGCAAAAGATAATGAAAAACAAGAATTACAAGAAGAATTAAAAACAGAACAAACTGAGAAAAAAGAAAGTTCTTGGTCAACAGTAGGTTTAGAAAAAGAGGAAAAAAAGGACTCAAAGAAGAAAAAAAATTCAGCATTTACCTGGGTTATAAGAATTATTATAGTAGCAATATTGCTATTAATAGCAGTATTCGTTTTAGATACTTCAAAATATTATAAAAATGATGACATAACAGACAGAACAAATTTAATCATAAACAACAATAATGTAACTGCAAGAGTAAAGAAAGATCTAATAATAGAAAATGATGTAATATTTATGTCTATGAGCGACATTAAAAATTTCTTTGATAAATATATTTACGAAGAAAAAGATGAACAAATGATAATAACAACTTATGATGATAATATTGCAGAAGTAGGCTTTACAGGGAACTCTATTAGTATAAATGACACGACTAAAAGAGTAAAAGCTGTAGCGATAGAAAGAAATGATGTAATCTATTTACCTATATCAGAAATGACAAATGTTTATAATATAGAATTAGAATATATTAAAGAGACAGATATTGTAACAATGGATTCTTTAAAAAAAGAGCAAGTAAAAGCAGAAGTTTCTAAAGATATATCAGTTAAACGATATGCAAGGATATTATCTAGAACAGTTGATAAAATAGAAAGTGGAGATAGCGTAATTATAGTAACAAAAAGAGATGATGGTTGGACAAAAGTAAGAACTCAAAATGGAAAAATAGGATTTGTAAAAACAAATATATTACAAAATGAAGTAATAGTTAGAGAGGAAGAAGTTATAAAAAAGCAAGTTGAAGGAAAAATAAATATGTTCTGGGACTATTACTCAGAATATAGAACTGCTCCAGATAGAGAGGGAGAAGAAATAGAAGGAGTAAATGTAGTTTCACCAACATTTTTCTATATAGATGGAAAAGCAAAATTTCAAGATAAAGTAGGACAAGAAGGTGTAGATTACATTAAGTGGGCACATACAAACAACTATAAAGTATGGGCTATGATATCAAATACCGAAGCTTCAAGCATTGGCGGATCATCAAATATTTTAAAAGTAACATCACAAATAATGAATAGTTATAAATTAAGAAAAGAATTGATAAATAATATCGTAAATGCTTGTGAGCAATATGATTTAGACGGAATAAATATAGATTTTGAATATATGTATGAAAGAGACAAAGATTTATTCTCTAGATTTATTATAGAATTACAGCCAAACATGCAAAGAATAGGCAAGGTATTATCTGTAGATGTAACTGCGCCAGATGGCTCACCAAATTGGTCTTTATGTTTTGATAGAACAGTAATTGCAAATTCAGCAGACTATATAGTATTTATGGGCTATGACCAAGTTGGAGGCTCAAATGATACTCCAGGAACAACTGCAGGATGCAACTGGGTAGAAAATAACATAGTAAAATTTATCAATAACTGTGATGTAGACCCTCAAAAACTAATATTAGGAATACCATTCTACACTAGATTATGGACTGAAACTCCTGATGGAAAGGTTTCTAGCAGAGCAGTTGCAATAAAAGATGTAGAAAGCAACATTCCAAGCAATGTAACTAAAACTTGGGATGAAGACTTAAAACAATATTTTGTACAATATAAATCACGTTCAGAAATTAAGACAATGTGGATAGAAGACAATGAATCTTTAAAAGAAAAAGTTTCATTAGTAACCAAATATAACTTAGCAGGTGTATCTGCTTGGCAAAAGGGGCAAGAAGATAGCAATACATTTAGAGTAATATCAGAAACACTAAATGAGAAACAAAGAATAGATTAATAATAGCAAAAATTAGATCAAGAACAAAAAAACACATTAAAAAGTACAAATACTAAATTAAGCGAAAACAAAATAAAAATCTCTCTTACAAAAAAGAGAGATTTTTTCGCATTAAAATAGCATCATCTATATTATTATAATATTTTTTTCTAACGCCACAAACTTCAAAACCGTATTTTTCGTACAATTTGATAGCATAAACATTTGTATTACGCACTTCAAGATTAATAGCACTTAATCGTAAAGAACAAGCTAAATCAATTAAACCTTTTAAAAGCATAAAGCCAATTTTCATATTTCTAAAATCTTTATGAACAACAATATTTGAAATATCAGCTTCTTCTGCAATTGGAATAATTCCAGCAAAGCCTACGATTTTGCCATCTAATTTTGCAACTAAATATTTTGAATTTCCATTTTCAAGTTCGCCTTTAAGAACATTATAATTCCAAAAATCATCAAAATCAGTTTCTAGGTTATCGGCTATTAAATTTAAATCTTGTAAATTCATATTTGAGATTTTTACATCAAGAGCCATAATAAATAATCCTTTCAATTTTTATAAATCTTAGTTTTCTTCTTCTGCTCGCTCAGCTTGAGATTTACGAAGATAAACAGGTAGCAAGTCATCTTGTCTTCCAGACTTATACGCATTTAGTCCAGCAATTCCTAAAGAAAAACTACTAATTTCATTGTAATCAGAAAAAGTAGCATTTTTAACATTTTGTAATAAAATATCATGATGAGCAATAGCTCCATCACCAACAAAACAAATACTATCATACTGTTTTAAAAATTCAATTAATTCATTAATATTTATGCAAGTAGCTGTAGTTTCGCTAGATGGGATGTTAGATAAGGTAGAATAAAGTTCAAAATATACATTGTCATTTTTAGCATCAATTAAAGAACATATAAATGAAGGCTTTTCATCATTTAAAATTACATTATATGCTAAAGTTTCTAAAGAAGTTATGCCAATAGCAGAAATTTTTAGGCTATCACAAAAAGACATAACAGTTGCAACACCAATTCTAATTCCTGTAAAAGATCCAGGTCCTTTGTCACAAACAATTAAATCTATGTCTTGTAATGTTGTGTTAGCTTCATCTAAAGTTTTTGCAATGACTGGAAGAATTTTTTCAGAATGATTTTTAGTATCATTCAAAATATTTTCTTTTATTAAATTGGTATCTTCAAGTACAGCAACAGCACAAAGATTACTAGATGTATCAATACTTAAAATTTTCATAGAAAATTCATTCCTTTCTAACTTCTTTTACATAATATATTTAGAACTTCAAAAAACCTTGCTTTGCAATAAAAAGCTTATTCTAAAAATTAACACTATAATATTACCATAAAATTGCACATTTTTCAATCTTTTGAAAAACTTCAAAAACACAAGTAAAAAAACGCACATGCAATATCGAAATTTGTAACTTTAGCTAATGTTAATACAGACTGTACAAAAACATAAAAGTATGATAATATTTTATAGACAAAGCACAAAAATGAAAGGAAGAAATTTATGAAAATTACTTACAATGGAAAAGAATATGAGGTAAATCAAAAAATTAAAATATCTGATTTGCTAGAAAAAGAAATTGAAAAAAATGAATTTGCAGTAGTAGGAGCTAAATTCAATAATGAATATCAAAATTTAGATTTTGAAATTGAAGAAGATGGAACAGTAGAACTAATAGATATTTCACAAAAAGCAGGAATGAAAATATACAGAAGAACACTTGTATATACATTAGGTAAAGTAGTAGAAGAATTATACCCAAACTATAAATTAGAAGTAAACTATCAATTAGATAATGCTATGTACTGTTGTATAGAAGATATAGAAATTACAGAAGAATTTTTAAACAATGTCAAATCAAAAATGATTGAATTTATTGATGCAAATTTAAAAATAGATAAAATTGAACTTTCAAGGCAGGAAGCAGAAAAATTTTATGAGAAAAATCATACTTCAAAAGGAAGATTGCAATTTGATTTACAAGGAAACGAAAAAATTTATATGTACAAATGTGGGGAGTATTGCAATTATTTTTATGGAGAACTTGCAACATATACTGGAGTAACAAAAGTATTTGATCTAAAAAAATATAGTAACGGCTTTTTAGTTAGATATCCTTCAACAGCAAATCCTTATGTATTACCACCATATAAGCCAACTAAGAAATTATCATGGGCGCTAGAAGAATATGATAATATTCACAAAATATTAAATATAGACAATATTTATAGATTAAATAATGCTATTAGAGAAAATAGAATAAAGGACATAATTATGATTGATGAGGCTTTACACGAGAAGAAAATTGCAAATATTGCGGATGAAATTGCAAAAAGAAAGGAAATTAAAGTTATACTAATTGCTGGACCATCATCATCTGGAAAAACTACCTTTGCACAAAGGCTAGAAATTCAATTATTGCTAAATGGCTTAAAACCAGTTACTCTATCAGTAGATAACTATTTTGTAGAAAGAGAACAGAATCCTAAAACAGAAGATGGAGGATATGATTTTGAATGTATTGAAGCTATTGATGTTAATTTATTGAATAATCATTTATGCAAATTGTTAAATGGTGAAGAAGTAGAGATACCAGAATTTGATTTTAAAGTTGGAACCAAAAGATATAATGGTAAAAAAATGAAATTAGCTGAAGATGAAATTATTATAATGGAAGGAATACATTGCTTAAATGATAAGTTAACCAGCAAAATTCCTGCAGAGCAAAAATATAAGATATATATAAGTGCTCTTACAGTTTTAAACATGGATAGATATAACAGAATATCTACAACAGATACAAGACTAGTAAGAAGAATGGTAAGAGATTATCAATTTAGAGGTTATTCAGCAAAAGAAACTATAGATGCTTGGCCAAATGTAAATGAGGGAGAGGTAAAAAATATATTTCCATTCCAAGAATCAGCAGATAGCATTTTCAATACTTCTTTAATATATGAATTAGGAGCTTTAAAAAATATTGCTATGAAGCTGTTATCAGAAATTACACCAAAAGACAAAGAATATGCAGAAGCTAAAAGAATAAAGGATTTATTAAGATTTTTTGAACCAATACCAGCAGACTTAATTCCAACTAATTCTTTAATAAAGGAATTTCTAGGAGGAGGAGCTTTTGAACAATAAACTTTGTGATTAAATACAAAAATAAAGGAGAACAAAATGGAACAAAGCAAATTTACAGAAATAGATGAAGAATTCATATGTGAAAATTGCGGTAAAAAAGTTTCTAAATTAGGTTATTCATGTAGAAATCACTGCCCTTATTGTTTGCACTCAAAACATTTGGATAAAAATCCAGGAGACAGGGCAGAAGAATGTCATGGAATATTAGAACCAATTGGAGCTGAAATAAACAGCAAAAAAGGTTACATGATAATATTTAAATGTAAGAAATGTGGAGTTATTAGGAAAAATAAAGCTGCAAAAGATGACAATATGGATTTAATAATAAAATTAACTGCA
>CANQCG010000002.1 GCA_947589645.1 uncultured Clostridia bacterium | reverse complement strand
AAAAATGGGAATAAAGAACAAATTAAGTTTATCTATGATTTAAAAAAGGAAGTTTATCAAAAATATGTAGAAAATATCTATGGAGAGTGGGATGAAGAAATTCAAAAAAAGTTATTTGATAAATTTGTGAAAGACAATTCAAAGAATATAGAACTTATATACTTAAAAGATGAATTAGTACGGATTTTACAATGGAAAAGAAATAGAGAATAATACTTTTGTAATAGGCAATATTTGTGTAAAACCAGAATATCAAAATAAAGGAATTGGAACAGCAATATTAAAAGAAATTATATTTGAAAACAAAGAAAAAAATATAAAGTTACAAACATTTAAAATAAATGAAAGAGCAATTAAGTTATATGAAAAAATTGGATTTGAAAAAATAAACGAAAATAAAACACATTATATAATGATGAAAAAATAAAATTTTTTGTGATATATTTATAAAAGAGGAGGAGTTATGAAAAATTTAAATGGAGATGCGATAAATATATATATAAAAGAAAATATAAATATAATATATGAAAATGTTATAAAATCTGCTGAAAAAAACATAGGAAGAGAAGAAAACTTTAGGACAGATATAGCAATTATTTTAAACAAAATTTTTTTAGATTTAGATATAAAAGAACAAATCAATTCACAACAAGAATATAGTGTATGCAATGGAAGAATTGATTCATTATATGGAAATATAATTATAGAATATAAAGCACCAGGTAAAATTAATGATAATATAAATAACTCTTCTAATATAGAATTTATTGAGCAGGTTAAAAGGCAGATTACTGGCTTAGCTTTAAGAAATTGCTCTAGTAAAGAAAAAATATTAGCTTCAATTTTTGATGGGAAAAATATTATTTATGTAAAGTATAAAAATAATGATTGGGAGATATCAAATGTACAGAAAGTAACATTAGATTCATTATCTCTATTTTTAAAAAGAGTTTTGTCCTTAAGTATAGAAAAGAAAGCTTTAATTATAGAAAATTTACTAAAAGACTTTGATTCTGAAAGTAAATTGACAAAAAGTTTTATAAAAAAATTATACTATTGCTATATCAATAACAATGAACATAAAAAAGTTGATTTATTATTTGAGCAATGGAAACAATTATTTAGAGAAATATGTGGATATGATTTTGAAACTTTAGATATGAAAATAAGAAAATTAAAAAATATATATGAAATAAAGAATAATGTAAAAATAGAATATTTAATATTTTCTATACAAACATATTTTGCATTAATTATTAAATTTTTATCAATAGAAGTGTTAAGACATATATCAGTAAAAAGAGAAGTTGGATTGAAAAATTTTAAAATCGAAAATTCAGAAAAACTAAAGGAACAATTAGAAGATATGGAACAAGGGGGATTATATAAAAAATTAGGAATTAGTAATTTTTTGGAAGGTGATTTTTTTGGAGGATACCTTTATTTTTGGGATGAAGATTTATATGAATTAATTAAACAAATGATAGAGAGCTTTGAAGATTATGATTACAGTAGTATTAACCTTGAACCTGAATTGGCAAGGGATTTATTAAAAAATGTTTATCATAATTTATTTCCAAAAGAATTAAGACATAACCTTGGAGAGTACTATACACCTGATTGGTTGGCAGAATTTTTAATAGAGAAAATGAAGATAGATTTTTGCAGTAAAAAACTTGTTTTAGATCCAACATGTGGGTCAGGTACATTTATAGTATTATTAATAAAAAGGTACATTAATGCTAATAAAAATTTAGAGAAAAAAGAATTATTGAATGGAATTTTAAATAGTATTAAAGGATATGACTTAAATCCACTAGCTGTAATATCTGCAAGAGCAAATTATATAATATCTTTGGGAGAATTACTTAATGAAAGAATAGAAGATATAGAAATACCAATATATTTATGTGACTCTATGCTTACAATTTTAGAGGAAAAAAGAGAAAATGAAGAATGTTATGTATTATCTACAAAAGCTGGAAATTTTCCAATTCCAGTTGATATAGTAAAAAAAGGAGATGCCAATAAATTACTCGATATATTAAATAAATGTATTAAATTGAATTGCTCTATATCTGAATTTATAGAAAAAGTTTTGAAAAGTAATATAAAAATTACAAATAATGAACAATGTATCTTGAAAAATTTATATAATACAATGTATAAACTAGAGAGAAAGGGATTAGATGGAATTTGGGCAAATGTTATAAAGAACTCATTTGCACCGTTATTTCAGGAAAAAGTCGATTATATAATAGGAAATCCACCATGGATTGTTTGGCAAAGTTTACCTGAAAACTATAGAAATTCAATTCAAAAATATTGGCATCAATATAAAATATTTGAGCATAAAGGACTTACAGCTAGACTGGGAAGTTCACATGATGATTTATCAGTATTAATGACATATGTTATTATGGATAATTTTTTGAAGGATAAAGGAAAATTGGGATTTATTGTTAATCAGAATATTTTCCAGTCTAGTGGAGGAGGACAAGGGTTTAGAAAATTTTTAATTAAAGATAAAATTCCTATAAAAATTGAGGAAGTTAATGATTTTGTTAATGTTCAACCATTTAAAGATTTAGGAGCAGATAATAAAACAGCTATGTTTACAGCAATAAAAAACGAAAAAACAAAATATCCTGTTAAATATAATATTTGGAATAAAAGAATAGGTGGAAAAATTTATGCTAATGAATCTCTTGAAAATGTTTTTATCAATAAAATTATGAAGAAGGAATTATTAGCAAACCCAATTAAAGAATATAATTCCTCATGGATTGTAGGGGATAGAATTGAATTAGAAATATTTGAGAAAATGATTGCAACAAAGAGGGGAAAATATAGAGCAAGAAAAGGTATAGATACAAGTGCAAATGCAATATATTGGATAAAGGAAAAGGAGAGAATTAATGGTAAGATAGTATTTGAAAATTCTCCAGAAACAAGTAAAAAAAATATAAAACAAGTAACAGATGTTGTTGAAGATGAATTAGTATATCCATTAATAAGAGGAAAGGATATATATAAATGGAAGTATAAAACTCCATACCAAGTAATTATTCCATATACTGAGGATGGAAAAGTTATTTCTAAGAAGGATTTGAAAATTAATTTTGAAAATACATACAACTATTTTTATAATAAAGCTAACGAATTTGAAGATATTCTTAAAAATAGAGGGATTGTTAAGAAACATTTTAGTTCACAAACAAGTAAAGAAAACCCAGAATATGTATTATATGATATAGGTCAATATACATTTTCTAAATATAAAGTTGTATGGAAAGCCCTAGCAAGTGGAATGATTGCAACAGTAGTTTCTGACAAAAATGGTAAAATAGTAATACCTGATCACAATGTTGTTATGATACCAGTTCAAGATGAAGAAGAGGCATATTATATAGCAGGAATATTAAATTCAGACATTGTTACTAAATTTGTTAATGCATACATTTCATGGTTCTTTTCTACTCATATATTAGAGAATATAAATATACCTGCATATGATACAAGTGATAAAAATCATAAAAAAGTTGTTGAATTATCTAAAAAGGCACATCTGTTAGCTAGAAATGAATGTAATGTAAGTGATATTGAAAAAGAATTGAACAATGTAGTTGAAAAAATTTTACTAAAATAAATTTACATCTCATAAAAGTACCATGAAATAATCAGAGAAAAAACAATAAAAATGTGGTCATAATCAGCTATTGCAGAGGAGGAAAGATATTTATGCCACAATAAGAAAAAAGTAAATTAAGTCATGTAGTATAGTTATCTGATTGACAATTATATATTTTATATATAAAATATACAATATTGATAATAAATAGTAAATTATAAACTTTAAAAGGAGAAATAAAATGAAGTCATTAGTTATAATACCAGCGTACAATGAAGAAGAAGCTATTGTAAACACAATAAATACATTAACAAAAACTTGCCCTGATACAGATTACATCATTATAAATGATTGTTCTAAAGATAGAACTTTGGAAATATGCAAGCAAAATAATTTTAATGTACTTAGTCTTTGTGTTAATTTAGGAATAGGTGGCACTGTTCAAACTGGTTATAAATACGCCTTAAAATATAATTATGATATTGCAATTCAAATGGATGCTGATGGTCAGCATGACCCTGCTTATTTAAATCAATTAATAAAAAAAATAGAAGAAGGTTACGATTTAGTAATAGGTTCAAGATTTATAGAAAAACAAGGTTTTCAATCAACTTTTTTTAGACGAATGGGAATTAATCTATATTCTAAAATTATAAAAATTTTCACAGGCAAAGTAATAAAAGATACTACATCTGGTTATAGAGCTGCAAATAAAAAAGTAATTAAAATTTTTGCTGAAAATTATCCTGTTGATTATCCAGAACCAGAAACGAATGCTTTTGTAGCAAAAAATAATTTAAAAATAACTGAAATACCAATGCAAATGAAAAAGCGTGATACTGGTATTTCTTCTATAACACCTATTAAATCTATATATTATGCTATAAAAGTTGGACTAGCTGTTATGCTAGCTTGTATTTTAAAAAATAAGGAGGTACAATAATGAACGCAGTATTACAAATGATTTTAATTATTTCAAGTGTTTTATTTTGCATATTTATTCTTTATGTAACGCACAAAAAGAAATTATCATATAAATATACTTTGCTATGGCTAGCTTTTGGATGTTTAACTTTATTATTTGCCTTATTTCCTAATATAATAACTAGTATAGCTAAGAGTATTCATATTTTCGAACCTACAAATGCACTATTTTTAATATATATATTCTTTATTATTGTCATTATATTTTATATAAGTTTAGGATTTTCTAAAAATCAAGAAAAAATAACAATTTTAATACAAGAAAATGCTATTTTGCAATCAAGGATAGAAAGGTTAGAAAAGCAGAAAGAAAAGGAGATTGATACAAATGAAGATAATTAGTATTATATTATATTTATTCTTAAGTGTTGGTGGCTTAACTTTAGTAAAACTTGGCTCTACTAATATTAATATTGCATTGAATAATGGAACATTTACTTTTCAAATGGGCTTAAAGGCTATGCTAGGATTTATCGCATATATAGGAAGTTTTCTTATATATACTTTCTATATCATAAAAAAATTTGATTTAAGTTACATATTTCCAATTATTACTGGTATAACTCAAGTACTAGTAATTCTTGTTGGAATATTTATTTTGAAGGAACATATTAACATTTATGGAATATTTGGAATTTTATCTATTATAATAGGAATTACATTATTAAATATCAAATAAAGGAGCCATTAATTTATGAAAAATTATTTAAAAAAACATTGGAAATTTTATTGCTTTCTTATAATTTCTCTTTTATTTATAAATATATTATCAATATATAACTTAGATATAAGTAGAAAATTGTATATAAAGGGTGAAAAACAAAAAGATACTTCTGCATTGGAAGATATAAATGTAGGAACACAAGTAACGCAAACTTTTACTGCTGTTGATAATAACCTTGAAATGCTTTTAATAGATTTTGAACCATATAAAGGTAATGAAAATTGCGGTGGACAAGTAACCATTAGTGTTGAAAATGATAAAAATGAAGTATTAGTACAAAATACAATAACACGTAATTATATAGCAGATAATACTGAATATGCAGTATATTTTGACAAACAAATTGATTCAAAAGGTAAAGTATATACAATTAATATTAATTTTGATAATTTACAAAATTATGATAGTTTTTATAGTGTAAGAATTACAGAAGAAAATAAATTTACACAAAATAAACTTTTCTTAAATGGTAAAGAACTAGAATCAAGTTCTATAATTTTCCAAGATTTTTATAAAAGCCCAGAAAGAGCCTATATATATCATGGAATTATGATAACATTAAATTTAATTGTTATAATTATTTCAGTTATTATTTATAGCAAAAAAAATATAAAAACAGAAAATATATTTTTAATGATAGCACCAATTATATGTATATTTTTCTTAATAACAATGCCAACTTTTAAAGGACATGATGAATATTTTCATTGGCTAAAAGCTTATGAAGTATCTATTGGTAATCTTTCTACTCCAATTAAAGATGGAGTGCAAGGTTCATATATGCCAGATGCAGTTGCAATAATAAATACAGAAGATTGGACAACTATGACTTATAAAGATTTAAGCGATAACTTGTCAGTAAAATTAGATGAAAATAAACAATCTGTATTAAGCCCAGAAACAGCAGCAGTTTATTCATTTGTTCAATATTTGCCACAGGCCATTGGTATATTTATAGCAAGACACATAACTTCAATTGCTGTTTTGGTAGCCTATGCTGGAAGATTAGTTAATATGCTTTGTTCTATTTTATTGATATATTTGGCAATAAAAATAATACCATTTGGAAAAAAATTATTATTAATACCGGCTATGATTCCGATTGCTATAGAAGGCTTTTCATCTCTATCTCCTGATGCTTTAACTATATCAATATCATTTTTATATATAGCTTATATTCTATATTTGGCATTTGGTAAAAAAGAGACTATTGGCATAGCTCAAAAAATTATATTATTAATAATGTCTGTTATAATTGCTCTTTGTAAAATTGTATATATTCCTCTTGTCGGACTTATATTAATTATACCAAAGGAGAAATTTAAAAATAAATCAAATATAAATAAGATAGTAACTTTTATAATAATAGCAGGAATAGCATTAATTGTAAATTTAATATGGCTTGCTATGTCAAGTAAATATCTTGCACACTTTAGAGCAGGTAATCCAATAATACAACTATTTTTATTATTAAAAAATCCAATGAAATATATTTCTATGCTATTATATACAATAAATTTAGAAGGAGATAAATATTTATTAACTTTATTTGGTTCGCAACTTGGTTGGGGTGAGCTTATAAAACTATATTCAATTATTCCATATACTCTAGCTGCACTTTATTGTTTTGTAGGAATTACTACCGAAGAAATAAAAAATAAATTTAAGACATATCAACTTGTTTGGATTAGCCTTGTGTGCCTTGCAATTATTGGACTTATATTTACAAGCTTATATATTCAATGGACTAACATTGGCAGTACCTCAATTTTAGGTGTACAAGGAAGATACTTCTTACCAATATTACCAATATTAATGTTAGCTATTGGCTCAAAAATAAAAATAAAATCTTTATATAATGATGAAAAAATAACTAAGTTTGTTGGTATTTCTTTACTTGTATTAAATATCTATACAATTTCTCAAATTATTATTGTACATTTGTAGTATGATATTTGTAGAAATAAAAAATTCATATTGTGAGGGAGAGTAATAGCTCTCTCTCTTTTTTATTTAAATCGGTAGAAAAAAAATTGTTTATATGATATAATTGCAATATATTTTAGCACCCAAAAATAACGAAAATTAAAACCGATTAGGAGATTAAATATGCATAGAAAAAGAAATTATATAATAATATGCTTTATTTTCATCTTATTAATAATTATAAGTGTAATATTTTATAAAATGTATTTAAAGAAATCTAATGTATCTAATTCTAATTCTAACTCACAAAATTATGACAATCCTCCCATTGAAAACAAGGTAAATAATGATTTATTTGCTGAATATTATGCACAAGCAGAAAATTTATTACAAGATATGACCTTGGAAGAAAAAGTTGGGCAAATGTTTTTAGTTAGATTTCCAGAAACAGGAGTAATAGAGCAAAACAAAAACTATAATCCAGGGGGATACATATTATTTGCAAAGGATTTTAAAAATGAAACAAAGAACTCTATTCTTCAAAAATTAGAAGAATTACAAAATACAAGCAAAATAAAATTAGTGTTAGGAGTTGATGAAGAAGGCGGAACAGTAGTTAGGGTAAGTCAATATACACAATTTCGCTCTAGCAAATTCTTATCACCACAGCAAATCTGGCAAAAAGGTCAGCTACCAGCTATTTTAGAAGATTCAACCGAAAAATCTAATTTGTTAAAAAGTATAGGTCTAAATATGAATCTTACGCCTGTAGCAGATCTCCCTACGAACCCATCTTCTTTTATCTATAAAAGATCTTATGGTAGAGGAGCAGAAGAAACAGCTGAGTATGTATCAGAATTAATTAAAACTATGAACAATGACGGAATGATTTCTGTAATGAAACATTTTCCAGGTTATGGAGACAATGTAGATACACATACTGGAATTGCTATTGATAATAGACCATATTCTTCATTTGAAACATCAGATTTTTTGCCATTTATAAGTGGAATTGAAGCAAAAGGGCCATGCATATTAGTAAGTCACAATATAATAAATTGTATGGATGAAAGTAAACCAGCTTCATTGTCAGAAAATGTACATGATATATTAAGAAATAACTTAAATTTTTCAGGAATTATAATGACTGATGATTTGGCTATGGATGCAGTAAAGTCATATGCTGAAAATGAAGAAGCTGCTATACAAGCAGTATTGGCTGGTAATGATATAATTATTTCATCTGATTTTATTAAACAAAGACAAGAAGTTTTAAATGCTATAGAACAAGGCAAAATTCCTATAGAGCAAATAAATGAAGCTGTAAAGAGAATATTAGCTTGGAAATATATGTATAAAATAATGTAATAAAAATTAGTAAAATATGCCAAAGCATGACTTAAGAACATATAATTTTAATACAGGATGGTGATACAAATAGAAAACAAGATACATGTAATGGCTTTAAAGAAAACGAGTAAAGCAATATTAACATTTCCAAAATGTAACATAGAAACTACAGCACACATAGGCAAAAATGGTTTAACCACTAAAAAAGCAGAAGGAGACGGAAAAACTCCAATAGGAGAATTTGAATTAGGAATTGTTTTATCAAGAAAACCTTTAGATGAAAATAAAGTAAAAGTAAAGCACTTGCAAATAACAAAACATATGTATTGGGTGGATGACCCAAAATCTAAATATTATAATCAATTAGTAGATACATCTTTAAAAATACAAAAAGATTGGAATTCAGCTGAACACTTAATAGACTATAAAATACAATATGAATATTTAATAGAAATTAAAACTAATCCTAGAAACATTTCTAAAAAAGGAAGTGCCATATTTTTGCATTGCACGAATAATATGGAAACTTCAGGATGTGTAGCAGTAAGTAAAGATGTGATGAAAAAAATAATAGAAAATATCGATGACACAACGAAAATAAAAATTTATGAAATATCATAAAGGAGAAAATAAATGAAATTTAATATTAATTATTATTTTGAAAAAATTGAAAAGCAAGAGATATTTTACACATTAGTACAAGATAAAGAAGATGCTTTAGAAATATTTGATGCAAGCTTAGAGTTAATAGACAAAATAGAGGCAAGTGGAAAACAAGAAATACATACAAGCAGTATACAAGAAAATGTTAAAATAAAAGGAAATGTATATATTGGAGAAGGTACAGAAATTGAGTCAGGCTGTATAATACAAGGACCTGTTTATATAGGTAAAAATTGTAAAATAATGTATAATTCATATATTAGACCAGGAACAGTATTAGGAGATAATTGTGTTATAGGTTTTTCAACAGAGATTAAACATACCATAATGAGAGATGGCTCAAAAGTATCAGATTTAGCATTTGTGGGAGATTCAATAATTGGTAAAAATTCAAGAATTGGATCAGGAGTTATAGTAGCTAACAGAGGTTTTACACAATCAAATGTAATAATAAAAGACGAAAATAAAGAGCCTGTAGATTTAAAAAGGGAAGCAATAGGTGTAATATTAGGTGATAATTGTAGAATAGGGGCAAACTGTACTACATCTCCAGGAACTTTTATAGGAAAGTTCACATGGATTTACCCTCATACATGTGTACATGGTTTTATACCAGAACTTACAAAAGTGTATGATAGGCAAAATATAGTATTTGCACCAAATGAAAAAAAGGTATTATATAAATCAACAGACTGGAATTATGAAAATTATAAATAAAACTACGAAAATTATAATAAAAGAAAATTAGAACATTATAATAAAAGAGATATGTAGGAAGGAGTATATGTTAGCTTAAAAAAACTAACATAAAACAAACATGGACGAAATAAAAAAATATTTAGCATGTGAAGGCAGAGTAAATATAATATGTGCTGAAACAACAAATTTAGTAGAAGAAGCAAGAAAATTGCATGAATTAAGCCCAGTTGCAACTGCTGCATTAGGAAGATTGCTTACAATCGGAAGTATAATGGGAAGCAACTTAAAAGATAAAGATGAAAGTATAACACTTCAAATAAAAGCTAATGGAAGCCTTGGAAAATTAACTTGTGTAACATATGGAACATCAAATGTAAAAGGTTATGTAGAAAACCCACTAGTAGATTTACCATTAAAACCTAATGGTAAATTAGATGTAGGAGCAGCTGTAGGAAATGAAGGCTTTTTATATGTTATGAAAGACATTGGGCTAAAAGAACCTTATGTAGGTGTAACTCCATTAGTTACTGGAGAAATTGCAGAAGACTTTACGAAATATTTTGCTGAATCAGAGCAAAAGCCAAGTGTTATAGCACTGGGTGTATTAGTTGATAGTAATGGAGTAAAAAAGGCAGGGGGCTATTTTATAACACTTATGCCTGATGCAACAGAAGAAGATATATCTAAAATAGAAAAAGCAGTTTCTGAGGCAGAGCCAATAAGTACAATGTTAGAAAAAAATATGTCACTACAAGAAATAGCTGAAACCGTTACAGGTGATGAAAATTTAATGGTATTATTGAAAGAAATAAAGCCTAAATATGAATGTAATTGTAGCAAAGATAGATTTTTAAGAGGCTTAGCAACTTTAAAACTTAAAGATTTAGAAGAAATATTTAGCACTAAAAATACTATAGAAACAGTTTGTGAATTTTGCAATAAGAAATATGAGATAACCAAAGAAGAAGCATTTAGTACTAGAAAATAAATTTATCTGTAAGAGAGCTTCTATTTAAAATATAAGGAGTAAATTCATGGAATGGACTGAAGAACAAAAACAAGCAATATACGAAAATGGTTCTAACATATTAGTTTCTGCAGCTGCAGGAAGTGGAAAAACAGCTGTACTAGTAGAAAGAATAATTAATAAAATAATAAATGAAAATGTTGATATAGATAGGCTTTTAGTAGTAACATTTACAAATGCTGCTGCTTCTGAAATGCGTGAAAGAGTCTTAAGTGCAATATATAAAAAAATAGAAGAAAATAATGATGATGAAAAAAATAAAAAGTTACAGAGGCAGGTAACTTTATTAAATAAAGCAAGTATATGTACAATAGATTCATTTTGTTTAGATGTTATAAAAAATAATTTTTATGAATTAGATATTTCGCCTAATTTTAGAATTGCAGACACTGCCGAAATAGAACTGTTAAAGCAAGAAATCTTAGAAGAGTTGTTTGAAGAAAAATATGAGGAAGAAAACGAAGAATTTATTGGCCTAATTCATACTTATACAACATATAGAGATGATACTCCTTTAAAAGATATAATTTTAAAAATATATAATCAAATTCAAAGTAACCCATTCCCAGAAAAATGGCTTGAAGAGCAAGTGGAAAAATTCAACATAAGTAATTTAGACCAAGATTTTAGTAAAACAGACTGGGGAAGAATTTTACTAAAAGATATTGAAGAAGAAATAATAGATTGCCAAAGTATATTACAAGAAGAAACATTAAAACTTGATAGATTTCCAGAACTTGAAAAATATAGTCAAACATTAAGAAATGATATAGAACAGTTGGAACTATTAAAGGTGAATTTAGATTCATGGGACAAGGCTTATAAAATCAATCAAAATTTAGAATTTATAACATGGCCAAGAAGTTCAAAATTAGATCTAGAAGCAAAAGAAATTGCCAAAACTGCTAGAGATAATGTAAAAAAGAAATTAAAGAAGAAAACAGATAAATATTTAATTTTTAATTCAAGAGAAGCAAATCAAGATATTTTTGATATGTATGCAAAATTAAAAGCATTAAAAAACATAATTTTAGAATATGGAATTAGGCTAAGCAAGGCAAAAAAAGAAAAAAATATTCTGGATTTTAATGACATTGAACATTTTGCTTTAAATATATTAATGCAAGAGTCAAATGGAGAAATTAAGCAAACTGAAGTTGCAAAAAAATATCAAGACAAATTTGTAGAAATTGCAATTGATGAATATCAAGATAGTAATTTGATTCAAGAATATATTTTAACTGCTATTTCAAGAAAAAATAATATGTTTATGGTAGGAGATGTAAAGCAAAGCATATATAAGTTTAGACAGGCAAGACCAGATTTATTTTACACTAAATACAACACATATAAATTAAAAGAAGAAAAAGCACAAGATTATGACTTAAAAATACTGTTATATAAAAACTTTAGAAGTAGAAAAAACATATTAGATTTTACTAATTTAGTATTTGAAAATCTAATGACAGAAAAGCCTTGGGAAATCGAATATAATGAGCAAGAATTTTTAAATTTGGGAGCAGATTATAAAGATGTAGGGCAAGATTTAAAAATAGAAATAAATGCTATTGATTTAGCTGAAACCGATGATGAAAATGATAAATCAGAAATAGATGAGCAAGATGATAACCCTAAAAAAAATATGCAAGATGCTGATTTAGAATATAACCAAGCTGATGAAGATGAGCATATTATGGACATTGAGCTAGAGGCAAAATATGTTGCACAGCAAATAAATAAATTAGTGCAAAGCAAGTATCAAATTTATGATATAAAAGCTAAACAATTTAGAAACATCAAGTATAAAGACATAGCAATTTTACTTAGGTCAACAAAAGTATCAGCGCCAATATTTGAAAAAGAATTAGCGAAACAAAATATACCTGTATTTAGCGATTCATCAACTGAATATTTAGGCTCAATTGAAATTCAAACTATAATGAGCTTACTTAAAATCATAGATAACCCATTACAAGATATTCCATTAGTAACAGTTTTAAGGTCTAGCATTGCAAATTTTACAGATAATGATTTAGTACAAATACGATTAAATGATGGGTATGATTATTTTTATAATGCTATGTTAAAGACAAAGCTAACCGCAGACGAAACATTAAAAGAAAAAATAAATTCTTTTTTAGACAATGTAGAAAATTGGAGAAAAGCCAAAGAATATTTAAGCTTAGATGAACTAGTTTGGAAAATATATACAGAAACAGGTTACTATAATTACGTTGGCTTAATGCCAAATGGAGCTTTAAGGCAAGCAAATTTAAAAATGTTATTTGAACGAGCAAAACAGTATGAATCTGCAAGCTTTAAAGGATTGTTTAATTTTATTAACTTTATAGAAAAAGTCCATTCAGGAAGCGGTGATTTAGGCTCAGCTAAAATTATTGGAGAAAACGAAGATGTAGTGCGAATTATGAGTATTCATAAAAGCAAAGGACTAGAATTTCCAATTGTATTTTTATCAAACACAGGAAAAACAATAAATTTAATGGACTTAAAAGAAAATTTATTATTACATAATGAAATAGGAATTGGAACAAAATTTATAGATTATAATATGCAAATAGAGTATGATACATTAACCAAATCTGCTATTGCAAATAAAATGCATTTAGAGACAATTGCTGAAGAAATGAGAATTTTATATGTTGCTCTTACTAGAGCAAAAGAAAAATTAATTATAACAGGAACATATTCTAATGCAAAACAAGTTTTTGAAAAGATGGACGAGCTAATTTCTAGATATGCAAAAACTACAGAAAAGATAAACCCAATATTAATAAAAAAATATACCAAATATTTAGATTGGCTTATATTAGTTTATAAATATAACGAAGACATAAAAGATATTTGTACATTTAATTTGATAAATAAGAATGACATAAACATTAAAAAAGAGCAAGATGAAAATAACATAGATGATATTTATGAAAAACTAAACAATGCTCAAATAGATGATTCTCGATATGAAAAAATAAAAAAATTACTAGAATATAAATATCCAGACATAGCTTTATCTACAATTCCAACAAAAGCATCAGTAAGCAAGCTAAAAGAAAAAGCTATAGAAGAATCTTTAGAATCAATAGATGTGGACAAAATATTTAGTATGTCTAATACCCAAAAAGTCAAAGAAGAAATAAACTTTGCAAAGCCTAAATTTATGAGTAATCAAGAGAATAAAATAACAAATAGCGAAAAAGGAACATTAATTCATTTATGCATGCAAAAATTAAACAATTCTAAAAATTACACATTGGCTGATGTAAAAGAATTAATCGAAGATTTAAAATCAAAAAATCAAATTACAGAAAAGCAGGCTGAAGCTATTGATCCAAGCAAAATTTATAAATTTACTCAAAATAACCTTTGGAAAAGGATGCAAAATTCAAAAACTTTATGCAAGGAAAAAGCATTTTATATAAATATTCCGATAAAAGATGTTTATAAACAAGATGTTAGTGATGACTTGCAAGGAGATATTTTAGTACAAGGTATAATTGATTTATACTTTATTGACGAAAATAATAAATTAGTTTTGCTAGATTATAAAACTGATTATGTTGAAATTGGCAAGGAGGAGACTTTGGTAAAGAAATATGAAGTGCAATTAAAACTGTATAAAACAGCATTAGAGGAAAGCTTAAGAAGAAAAGTTGATGAAGTTTATATTTATTCAACATATTTAGATAAATTAATAAATGTAAATTTGTAAAGTTTAATATATTTCCATGTATGATTTAATGCTTTTTTACTCTAAAAATCATAAGCTTTACATAAAATTATCTATTTTATAATGAAAAAAGCATTAAATCACACAATTAAAATATATTTTCTACCAAAAATAGGGTCTTTCTACAAGCTAGCATTATAATTTACAAAAAAAATAAAATGCTAGCTTGTAGAAAAGGCCCGTTTTTAAAAAAGATATATATAAATTTAAAAAAATTAATGAGTAAGATATATAAATTTTCTAAAAAGTAGTAATTCAAATTCATTAAAATCACTTGACTAGAAAGAAGAAAAATGATATAAATAATAAGTGCAATAAATGGCCCCTTGGTCAAGCGGTTAAGACGCCACCCTCTCAAGGTGGAATCATGGGTTCGATTCCCGTAGGGGTCACCACAAGAAATAACATATTTAAAAGGGAGTAGCTATATTTTACTAATCAACAGTCGCGATGTTAAAAGCATCTGGTTAGTAAGCTTAAAATATAGAGCAAGCGAGACTTTTAAAAGAACTTAAGCAACATTGGTAGCTTAAATTCTTTTAGAAGTCTTATTTTTAAATTTAAATGTTTATAATTTAAAAAAATAAAAATACTTTAATTATGGAGGGTCATATGGAAAAGGAAAATTGGTTTAATCAAGAAATTTCAGAAGTTGAAAAAAATTTAGAGACCAACTTAAAAACAGGATTAACAACAGAGCAAGTTGAGCAAAAACGTGAAAAATATGGCTTAAACGAATTAAAACAACAAAAAAAGAAAAACATATTTCAAAAATTTCTAGCTCAATTTAAAGATTTTTCTATTATAATACTTATAATTGCAGCCATAATATCAGGAATTGTAGGAATAGCAGAAGGAGAAGGAATAACAGATACTATTGTTATTATGATAGTAGTAATAGTAAATGCAATTATTGGAGTAGCCCAAGAAAGTAAAGCAGAAAAATCATTAGAGGCACTTCAAAAATTAAGTAGCCATGCAGCTAAAGTAATTAGAAACGGAAAAACAGAAGTAATACCAGCAAGAGAATTAGTACCAGGAGATATAGCAATAATAGAAACAGGAGACTACATTTCAGCAGATTTAAGAATTGTAGAAGCCATAAACTTAAAATCACAAGAATCTTCATTAACAGGAGAATCTGTTCCAGTAGAAAAAATGAGTGGTGTAATTGATAAAAAAGAAATAGGTATTGGAGATAGAACAAATATGCTATTTTCTTCAAGTCTAATAACTTATGGAAGAGGAACTGCCATTGTAACAGAAACTGGAATGGAAACAGAGGTTGGAAGAATAGCAGAAATGCTAAGCAATACAGAAGAACAAGAAACACCTTTGCAAAAGAAACTAAACAAGTTAGGAAAAACATTAGGAATAGCAGCAATAGCAATTTGTATATTCATATTTATTTTGGGATTATTTCAAGGAAAAGAACCTATTCATATGTTCATGACAGCTGTTAGTTTAGCAGTTGCAGCAATACCAGAAGGTTTAGTTGCAGTATCAACAATAGTTTTAGCAATAGGAGTTCAAAAAATGGTAAAGAGAAATGCCATCGTAAAAAAATTACCAGCAGTTGAAACATTAGGAAGTGCAACAGTTATATGCTCAGATAAGACAGGAACTTTGACTCAAAATAAGATGACAGTAAAAAAAGCTTTTTGGAATGGTAGACTAGAAGATATAGAAAGTGCAGAAATGGACAATGAATTGCAACAATTAATATATAATGCAATTCTATGTAATGATACAAAAGTATTAGAAGATGGCTCTTTAGCAGGAGACCCAACAGAAACGGCTTTAACACAAATGGCATTTAACTTTAAGTTGGATTCTAGCATTTATGGAGATATGCCTAGAATAGCAGAAGTGCCATTCGATTCAGAAAGAAAGCTTATGACAACAGTACACAAAATATCAGATAACTTATATAGAGTATATACTAAAGGTGGGGTTGATGAGCTTCTAAAAAGATGTAAAGGCTACAGTTTAAATGGAAACTATAGAAATGACTTAGAAAGATACAAAAAAGAAATTTACGAAAAAAATGAAGAAATGGCAAGAAATGCTTTAAGAGTATTAGCATTTGGTTATAAAGAATTAGACCATAGACCAGAAAAAGAAGAGTTAGAAACAATAGAAAAAGACTTAATATTCTTAGGAATGGTTGGAATGATAGACCCACCAAGACAAGAGGCAAAACGAGCAGTAGAAAAATGTAAAACTGCAGGAATAAAAACTGTAATGATTACCGGAGACCATAAAATTACTGCCATAGCAATAGCAAAACAATTAGGAATATTAGAAAACGAAGATGAAGCTATAACTGGTAGTGAGTTAGAGCAAATTTCAGATGAAGAGTTAACAAAAAATGTAAGAAAATACTCAGTTTATGCAAGAGTATCACCTGAGCATAAAGTTAGAATTGTAAAAGCATGGCAAGCAAATGGAGAAATAGTTGCCATGACAGGTGATGGAGTAAATGATAGTCCAGCACTAAAAACAGCCAATATAGGATGTGCAATGGGAATTGTAGGAACAGAAGTAGCAAAAGAAGCTGCAGATGTAATTTTGACAGATGATAACTTTGCAACAGTTGTATCAGCAGTAGAAGAAGGCAGACGTATATATGACAATATATTAAAAGTAATTCAATTTTTAATATCATGTAATATAGGAGAAGTAATAGTATTATTTTTAGCAACTTTACTAACACCATTATTTGCAAAATGGTTTGGAATAATAAATGTAGCAGCAATAGAAGTATTACTTCCAATACACATATTATGGATAAACTTAGTAACAGATTCGCTTCCAGCTTTAGCATTAGCATTTGATCCAGCAAATAGTGATATTATGACGAGAAAGCCTTTAAAACCATCTACACGGAGTATTTACAAAAGGCATGACATTTAGAATTATATATCAAGGAATAATGGTAGGACTAATTACATTATCAGCATTTATGATAGGTTTAGCAACAACCAAAGCTCCAATAGATGGATTATCACTGGACGAAAGCAAGATAGAAGTAGGTCAAACTATGGCATTTGTAACATTATCTTTCTTAGAATTAGTACATGTATTTAATGTAAGAGACAATAAAAAATCTTTATTTAAAACAAATATATTTAATAATAGCAAATTATTTTTAGCAATATTAGTATCTGCAATATTAGTACTTGTAATATTATTTGTACCTGCATTAAGGCATATATTTAGCATACCAATATTACCAACGCAGAATATTCTAGAAATTATAGGTTTAGTGCTACTACCAATAGTTATAGTAGAAATATTTAAATTACTAAAAATAAATACAACAAAAGAAGAATAATACTAAAATGCTAGCTTTTTACATCAAGAAATGTGCGGTTTTTTATAAAAATTTATTTAAGAAAAATAGTTAAAGAGTCAACTTAAAATAAGTTGACTCTTTAAAAGTTTATAAATAACGAAAAAACATGTAATATAAGAGTTCTAAAAAGTACAACCCCGGAATATATATAAATAGTGCAATATACAAAGCAAGGTATAAAAATTATGACAATATATGTAAATATTTTTATATAGAAAGGGGAGATTTATAATGCCAAGTATAGAAGAAAGAAAAAGTACAAATACGGGTGTAATTCAAAATTTGGTATTAGAAAATAGAGAAAAACTAAGTATATCAGGAGTTCTAGATGTATTAAGTTTTGATGATCAAGTTGTAATGGTAGAAACAGAGCTAGGGCTTTTAACAGTTAAAGGACAAAATTTAAGAATAAATAAATTAAGTATAGATACCTCAGAAGTAATTGTAGAAGGCGAAATATCTTATCTAGCATATAGTGAAGTGGGTCAAAATAAGCCATCAGGAAGTTTATTAAGCAAAATCTTTAAATAAGGTGATTATATGGTTTTAAATCAAGCAGAATTATTTTTAATTTTTGTTTTAGATGGAGCAATAATTGGTTTAATTTTTGATATTTTTAGAATATTAAGAAAAAGTTTTAAAACAGCAGATTTTATAACAGTAATTGAAGACATAATCTTTTGGCTCATCGCAGGCTTTATAGTATTATATTCAATATTTGTATTTAATAACGGCGAAATAAGATTTTTTATGTTTTTAGGAGTACTTTTAGGAGTAATGTTATACATGCTTATATTAAGTAATCTTATAATTAAAGCAAGTGTTACAATAATTAATATTATAAAAAAGATAGTAGGTTTTATTTTCAAAATTTTAATCTTTCCAATACAACAAATTTACAAATTTATAAAAAACATACTAAAAAAGCCAATATTATTTTGTATTATCAATGTAAAAAAGTTTTTTAGACAAATAATTGCAAAAATAAATAAAAATACGATGAAAAAAGTGAAAAAAATAGGGGAAAAGCACAATAAAAGTAGAATAATAAATTAAGAGCTTTATTTGTTTAAGTTCAAAAAATAAGTGAGAGGCACATATGAAAAAGTTAAAAATTATAGTAGGTATTGTTTTTATAATATATGCAGTAACTACTTTTATAAATCAAGAAAAAGTATTAAATTCATACAAAAAGCAAGAGGCAGAGGTACAAACTCAAATAGAAGAAGCAAAAGAATATCAAGAAGAGTTAATAGTTAGTAGAGAAAATGCTAATTCATTAGAATACATAGAAAAGGTTGCAAGAGAAAGGTTAAATATGTATTACCCTAATGAAAGTATATATGTAGATAGTAGCAAATAACACTAATTTTGAAAATAAAAGGTGTTATTTGCTTATTTTTTGCCAATATTTGTAAATAATGCTTCACAAATTAAGAAATATATGTTATAATAAAATATGTGGTTATAAATCAAAATTATTTATTCTATTATTTTTAATCTAAATTTTCCAAATAAAAATAATATAATTAAAGGAGGAGTTTATGTCTGAATTAGAAAAAATGACATTAACAGAATTACGTGAAATTGCTAAGGAGCAAAATATTAAAAATGTATCAAAATTAAAAAAAGAAGAATTAATAGAAGTATTAATAGATGTGCAAAGATCTAGAAACAAAGCGCAAGAATTAGAAAAAAAGAAAATGCAAACTCTAGAAAAAAAGCAAGAAGAAATTAAATATGATAATGAAGATGAAGAACTAGAGCTTGAAGACTCCCTAATTGGAGATTCTACAGTAGACTATAAAGTAACTAACGAAGAAGACGAAATAGTAGAAGGAATTTTAGAGGTTCTACCAGATGGTTATGGTTTTTTACGTGGAGACAATTATTTATCAAGCCCAAGAGATGTTTATATTTCTCCAGTACAAATAAGAAGATTTAGATTAGACACTGGAGACATGGTAAAAGGAATCTCTAGATGTAAGGAAGGCGAAAAATTTCCATCTTTAATATTTGTTGGTGAAGTTAATGGTGAACATCCTGAAAAAGCTGCAAAAAGAAAAAGATTTGATGAATTAATACCAATTTATCCAGAGGAAAGATTAAAACTAGAAACTACTTCAAATGAATATGCAATGAGAATAATTGACCTTATATCACCAATAGGAAAAGGACAAAGAGGAATGATAGTAGCACCACCAAAAGTAGGAAAGACCACGCTATTAAAGAAAATTGCAAATAGTATCACAACAAACAATCCAGAAGTAGAATTAATAGTATTATTAATAGATGAAAGACCAGAAGAAGTAACAGATATGAAGCGTTCAATAAATGGACAAGTAATTTATTCAACATTTGATGAGTTACCAGAGCATCATGTAAAAGTTGCAGAGATGGTTTTAGAAAGAGCAAAAAGAATAATAGAACAAAATAAAGACGTGGTTATCTTATTAGATAGTATCACACGTTTAGCAAGAGCCTACAACTTAACTATACCATCATCTGGAAGAACTCTATCTGGAGGTATAGACCCAGCAGCATTACATAAACCTAAAAAATTCTTTGGAGCAGCAAGAAACATAGAAAATGGAGGAAGCTTAACAATTTTAGCTACAGCTTTAATAGACACAGGAAGTAGAATGGATGATGTAATATTCGAGGAATTCAAAGGAACAGGAAATATGGAAGTACACTTAGATAGAAAACTTTCAGAAAAACGTATTTTCCCAGCAATTGATATAAACAAATCAGGAACAAGAAAAGAAGACTTACTATTAAACCCAAAAGAATATGAAACTGTATTTGCATTGAGAAAAGCATTAAATTCATTACCAGTAGCAGATGTTACAGAGCAAATAATTAGTCAAATGACTCAAACACAAAACAATGAGGAATTTTTAGATAAAATAGATACTTTCTTAAGAAGATTTAAATAACAAAAATGATAAAAATAAGACTACATTTTAAAATTTAAATGTAGTTTTATTTTTTTTTCATAGCCATAACTTCTAAAAATCAAGGCATTTATATTATAAATTTAGAAAAACAAAAAATTTTAGTATATTTTTTTGTAAAAACAAAAGAAACTTATTATTTTTCTTGAAAAATAAAACAAGTTGTGATATAACATATGCAAGAGAAAAAGGCTCACAAAATAGAGGTGAAAAAATGATCAAAGCATATGGAAAATCTGACGTAGGAATGACAAGAGAAATGAATCAAGACTATTACTATATCTCAGATGATCAAAGTGAAATAAAACTATACATATTAGCTGATGGAATGGGTGGTTACAAAGGTGGAGAAATAGCAAGTAAGCTTGCTGTTACATCTGCCAAAAACTACATAGAAAACAATTTTGGGGACACACCTAAAGACAAAGATAGTTTAATACAGTTAATAGCAAGCAGTGTAGAATATGCAAATATGATAGTATACGAAAAATCTAAAGAAGACCCAGAGCTTGAAGGTATGGGTACAACTATAGAAATATGTTTAGTATACAATAATAAAGCATATATAGCACACATCGGCGATAGCAGAATATATCGTATTAGAAAAGAATTTATGAGAAAAATAACCAAAGACCATAGCTATGTGCAAAAGCTAGTGGAGGATGGAACAATAACAAAAGAAGAAGCTGCTGTGCATCCTAAAAAGAACATGTTAATGAAAGCTTTAGGATGTAATGCATTTGTTGAACCAGATGTAACAATAAAAGGCTTCTTAAAGGGAGACATATTAATAATTTGTTCAGATGGACTAACAAATATGTTAACTCAAGATGAAATATATAATGTCACCAGAAGTAAATATGAATATGCACCAGCTGAATTAATAGAAAGAGCAAATAAGAATGGTGGATATGATAATATTACGATTATAATTATTAGAAATATATAATTTACGAGGAGAGAAAAAATGAATTTAGAGGGTAGATTATTAGGAAATAGGTATGAAATTTTAGAAAAAATTGGCAATGGTGGTATGGCAACAGTATATAAAGCGAAATGTCATGTACTTAATAGATATGTAGCAGTTAAAATTTTAAGAGATGAATTTACAACAGATGAAGAATTTATTAAAAGGTTTGAAATAGAAGCACAATCGGCAGCCAGCATAACACATCCAAATATAGTATCAGTATATGATGTAGGAAATGAAGGAAGCTTATACTATATAGTAATGGAGTTAATTCAAGGAAAAACTTTAAAAGAAATAATTGTAGAAGAAAGAGGAGCACTTCCTTGGAAGTGGTCAGTAAATATAGCAATACAAATAGCATCGGCATTGGAAATTGCCCACAAAAATAACATTGTGCATAGAGACATAAAACCACATAACATAATAATAACAGAAGATGGGGTTGCAAAAGTTACAGATTTTGGTATTGCCAAAGCAGTATCCAATTCAACAATTACAGCATTTGGAACAACAATTGGTTCAGTACATTATTTTTCTCCAGAGCATGCAAGAGGAGGCTATACAGACAGCAAATCAGATTTATATTCTTTAGGAGTAGTAATGTATGAAATGCTAACAGGAAAAGTTCCATTTGACGCAGACACACCTGTATCAGTAGCATTAAAACATATGCAAGAAGACCCAATTCCACCAATAGAAATAAATAAAAATATACCAATTGCAGTAAATAATATAATACTAAAAGCATTAAGAAAAGATCCTAATGAAAGATATCAAACAGCTACAGAAATGTTAGAAGATTTAAGAAGAGCTTTAAAGGATCCAGGAGGAAATTTCGTGAATAATAATTATAATGATTTCGGAGCAACACAAAGAATAGACACATTAAATAATGAATCAATAAAAAAAGAAACAAGAGAGAAAAAAACAAATAAATTTAAAGAGTTTATACAAAACCATAAAATATTAGTATGGGTTATAGCATTAATATTGCTATTTGCAATAAGTCTTGGTGGTACACTATTATATTTCAATTTAACAACGCCAAAAGAAGTGCAAATACCAGACTTAAGGGGTAAAACTGCTGAAGAAGCAGAAGCTATACTATCACAAAATAAAATATCAATTGAATATGCAGATGAAGAATATAATAAAGACATTGAAGCTGGTAAAATAATTTCACAACAACCACCATATAAGCAAAATTTCAACATTAAAGAGGGGAGTACAATAACTGTAGTAGTAAGCAAAGGTGCAGAACTAACAACAATGCCAAAAGTAATTGGTATGACAAAAGATGAAGCTATTGCAGAGCTTAAAGCTTACAACTTAAAGGCAGAAGTAATAGAAGAAATAAGCCAAGAAGTTGAAGAAGGTTATATAATAAAACAAGATATAGAGCCAGACACAACAATTGATGCTGGTGAGACAGTAAAAATTTATGTAAGTATTGGAACAGGCCTAGAGCAAGTAATAGTTCCATCTGTTTTAGGTAGATCTATAGAAGAAGCACAAAAAATGCTAGAAGCACAAAAATTAAAGGTAGAGATTGAATACGGCGAAGATACATCAAAATCTAATGGAGTAGTTTTATCACAAAATGTTACTTCTGGTACAGTATTAGATGAAGGAAGCACAGTAGTATTAACAGTAAATAAAGTTGCAGAGTTAAAGTCTGGAACTATAGAAATAAAATTGAAAAAAATTGCCGAAAGACTAGGCTATATAGTTAAAGAAGAAAAAGACGAAGACGGAAAAGTAGTAGAACAAGTTAGCAAAGTCAAAGTAAAGGTTGTAGTAACTTCAGAAGGAAATAAAAATACTGTATATGGTGGAGAAAAGGGAACTGAGCTATTAGCAAACAAAGAAAGTTTAACTGTTAATGCTTCAGGAAAAGGAAGAATAACAATAGAATTATACATTGATGAAAATTATAGTTCACAAGAATTAGACTTAAATACTCAAGACTTAAAAGCAATATTTGAATAAAAAATAAGCCAAAGCAGGAGAATAAATGCAAGGATTAATAATAGGCAATATTGCCAATCTATATAAAATTAAATATAATAATAAAATTTACACTGCAACAGCGCGTGGAAGATTCAAAAAAGATGAAACCACGCCTGTTGTTGGCGATTTAGTGGACTTACAAATTGTAGATGAGCAAAAGCTAGAAGCAGTAATAGAAAAAATAAGCTCAAGAAAAACTTATATAAAAAGGCCTAAAGTAGCAAATGTTTCACAAATAATTTTAATAGTATCTATAAAAGACCCAAAACCCGATTTATTAATGTTAGACAAGCAGTTAGCATATGCAGAATTATTAAAAATAAAGCCAGTAATTGTAATTAATAAAATTGATTTAGGTGAAGATTATAAACAAATAGAAGAGTTATATACTAAAATTGGGTATAAAGTATATTCTGTTAGTGCAAAAGACATTTCTTCAATAAAAAGCTTAAAAGAATGTTTAAAAAATAATATAAGTGTGTTAGCAGGTAATTCTGGTGTTGGCAAATCTGCAACAATAAATGCTATTTTTGAAAACAACATGACAGAAGAAGGCACAATAAGTGAAAAAAATAAAAGAGGTAAAAATACAACAACAGATGTAAAATTATATGAACTTGATAAAAATTCATATATAGTTGATACACCAGGCTTTTCAACTTTTGAAATTACAGAAATAGAATCAAAAGATTTAGCCAACTATTTTAAAGAATTTGCACCAGAGATACAAAATTGTAAATATGTAGGATGTAACCATATAAAAGAAGATGAGTGTGGTATAAAAGAAGCAATAAAAGAGGGCAAGATTGAAAAGCAAAGATATGAAAGATTTTGCAAAATATATAATGAACTCAAAGAAAGAGAGGCAAGGAAATGGTAGAAGTATCAACATCAATTTTATCCATGGAACAAGGCTCAGAAGCAGAAACTATATTTTCATTAGAAAAAGCTAAGACTGATTATTTTCATATTGATGTAATGGATGGTAACTTTGTTCAAAAAGATACATATAATAGAATGCGTAAATATGCTGAATATATTAAAAGAATTTCAAATTTGCCACTAGACGTTCATTTAATGGTGCAAGATGTAGAAAAGGCAATACAAGATTTCTCAGCAGTAGAACCTAATATAATTACATTTCATTTAGAAGCATGTAAAAATGAAGAAGAAGTACATAAAAATATAAATTTAATAAAAGAGTGTAATGCAAAAGTTGGAATATCAATAAAACCAGACACAAAAGTAGAAGAAATTTATAAATATTTACCATATATTCACATGGCGCTAATTATGACTGTAGAGCCAGGAAAAGGTGGTCAAGTATTATTAGAGGATATGCTAAGCAAAATAAAAACTTTAAAAGAATATATTACGACTCAAAATTTAGAAATAGATATTGAAGCTGACGGAGGAATAAATTTAGCAACACACGATAAAGTAAAGATGGCAGGAGCAAATATTTTGGTAGCAGGTACAGCAATTTTACAAGCAACAGATTATAAAGTAATTATAGATGAGTTAAAAAAATAGGGAGGTATATAAATGTTAGAAGTTAAACTGAATTTAGAAAATAGCGGTATAGATATGCAAGAAATATTATCATATAGACAAGAGGTAGAAAATATACATAAAAATTTACATGAAAGAGTAAATGATGAGAGTGATTTTGTGGGATGGTTAGATTTGCCTACACATTATGACAAAGTAGAATTTAAAAAGATTAAAGAAGCAGCCAAAAGAATAAACGAAGATTCTGATATACTTTTAGTAATCCGGAATTGGTGGTTCATATCTAGGAGCAAGAGCAGTAATAGAAGCTCTTACTAGTTCTTTTGATAGCATACTTAATGATGAACAAAGAAAACATCCTCGCGTTTTGTTTGCAGGAAATAATTTAAGTTCAAATTATATTAATGAGCTTATAGAAGCTATTGGAGACAAAGATTTTTCTATAAATGTAATTTCAAAATCAGGAACAACTACAGAGCCAGCAATTGCATTTAGAATATTTAGAGAAATGCTAGAAAGTAAATATGGAGTAGAAGAAGCAAGAAGTAGAATATATGTTACAACAGATAAGCAAAGAGGAGCACTAAAAACTTTATCTGACAGAGAAGGCTATGAACAATTTATTATACCAGATAATATTGGAGGAAGATACTCAGTATTAACAGCTGTAGGCCTACTTCCAATTGCAGTAGCAGGAGTCGACATACAAAAATTGATGGATGGTGCAAGGCTTGCAGAAGAAAGGTATAATGATTCAGAACTAAAATATAATGAATGTTATAAATACGCAGTAGCTAGAAATATACTTAACAAAAAAGGAAAAGAAATAGAAATTTTAGTTAATTATGAGCCAAAAATGCATTACTTTACAGAATGGTGGAAGCAATTATATGGAGAAAGTGAAGGAAAAGATGGAAAAGGAATTTATCCATCAGGAGTAGACTTTACAACTGATTTACATTCAATGGGACAATATATTCAAGATGGAAAAAGAACTTTGTTTGAAACAGTCATTAGAATAGAAAACCCTGAAACAAATATAAATATAAATGCAGATGATGATAATTTAGATGGTTTAAATTATTTGGCAAACAAAGATGTAGACTATGTTAACAAAAAGGCAATGGAAGGTACTGTTAAAGCACATGTATCAGGTGGAGTACCAAACATAATAATAAATGTAGATAGACTAAACGAAGAAGCTGTAGGACATTTAATTTATTTCTTTGAAAAAGCATGTGCAGTTTCAGGAATAATTTTAGGTGTTAATCCATTTAATCAACCAGGAGTTGAAGAATACAAAAAAAATATGTTTAAATTATTAGAAAAACCTGGATATTAATAAATGGCTGTGTTAAAGGTTTTAATTCGGAGCTTACAATAAAATGGAGCATGCAAATGCTCTATTTTAGAGTAAATTATAAAAAGCAAAGGTGAGAAAAATGATTTTTGAAAGTGAATATAAAGTAGGAATACGCGATATAGGAAAAGAAAATAAAGCAACTAACAAGGCAATTTTAAAATATTTTGAAAGTGTTGCTTGCCAACATTCTGACCAAGTTGGCTTTGGAATAAATAATATAAAAACTTCTAATGTAGTTTGGATTTTATTAGATTGGAAATTTAAATTATTAGAAAGGCCAACTTATGGACAAACCTTAAAGGTAAGAACATGGTCTAGAAAATTAGAAAAATGCCATGCATATCGTGATTTTGAAGCATATGATGAAAACGGAAAATTACTGGCTATTGCAACTTCAAAGTGGGTATTATTAGAAGCAGATACTAGACGAATTCAAAAAGTTACAGATGAAATAGGCGGAAAATATGAAACAGAAAGTGAGAAACATGTATTTGACGAAGAATTAGAAAAAATGCACGTGCCGGAAAACGAGCAAGCTTCATTAAAATTAAAAGTTAGAAGAACAGATATAGACATTAATGAACATGTAAATAATTTAAATTATTTAGATTTAGCTTATGAAGTTTTGCCATTAGATGTTTACAATAAAGATTTTAAAAATATACGCATTACCTATAGACATCAAACTAAACCAGGTGAGACTGTAAATATATCTTATAGCCATGAGCAAGATAAAGAAATTGTAACAATTACAACAGAAAATAAAGAAGAATTACATGCTATAATAGAATTATGGTAAAAATTTAAAAAGTGCATTTAAGTAGCATAATTTGCAGAGCTAAGATTTTCTATAAGTTAACTTTTAGAAAATCTTAGCTCTGTTTTTGTGACTGCAAAAAACAATTATATTGTTAACACATTACAACATTCGACATATTATATCATTAAAGGGAGGAAAAATAAATATGAATAGAAGAAGATGTCAATGTATGAATAATATGTCAAATTATAATCAAGATGTAATTGAAGACAAATGTTCAAATACTTGCCCATGTTCATGTAAAGATTATGAAAAAGATGAATGTGGCTGTGGCTTTGATGAAGATTATGATGTATTTCCAACAAACCCAATGCTAGCACAAAGTTATGTGCCATTTCAATATATGGATAAAACCTTCATACCAAGTGTTGGACTAAGCAAAGGCACAATTTTCCCAGAACTTGTTAGTCCATACTATCCAGGACAATCAATGGAAGAAATAGCATATATTGAAAAGACTAATAAAATTGGGGAGGGATGTAACAAATGAATAATGAACAAGTAGAAAACAGAAATTTAGGTTGCTCTTGTAATAATGATACAGATTATTCAAACAATAATATGTCTATTATGGATATAAGTAATATGTATATGGATAATTCTAATAATTGTGACAACGACAAAATGACAAGAGAAGAAATGATGATGAAAATAAAGAGCTATCAATTTGCTGTTATAGAATTAGCTTTATATTTAGATACTCATCCAGAAGACGAAAAAGCATTATGTTTGCACAGAAAATATTGCAAAGAATTAAAAGAACTAAAAGATAAATATCAAAAAGTATATGGACCTTTAAGCATTAACTATCCTTGCAATAAATGGAGATGGCTAGAAGAACCATGGCCTTGGGAAAGGGGGAATTATTAGACATGTGGACTTATAATAAGATGTTAGAACATCCAATAAATATAAAATGTAGAGATTTAAGATTAGCAAAAAATATAATTTCTCAATATGGAGGACCAGATGGCGAACTTGCCGCTTCTTTAAGATATTTATCACAAAGATTTGGTATGCCAGATCAAAAATCTAAAGCAGTATTAAATGATATTGGCACCGAAGAATGAGCACCAAAATGTTGTCAATAGCTAAAGATATAAGTTATTTGTAATGGGCATAGACTCAACAACTAACAAAATTACAGTCTTTGCTATTGACAGTAGTAGTTTAATATTTATTTAGAAATATTGCGTTTAACTCATCTGTATCTGGAATAGGTTTATCCCAATCTTTTCCGTATAGACTATAGATATTTAATAATAATTCTAATTTTAGCCATTCACCTTTATTTATAGTTTGTAGTAAACCAGCGATTCTATTTACCATAAATTTGTTAAGTTTTTTCATATCATTTTGTGATAATTTACCATCACTATGCATATCTTCTACAGGTCCATTTCTAAATAAATAATGAGTCAAAGCTATAGAGATAGTATCTATATTTTTTTCATTTAGTAGTCTATCTTTAGAACTTTGGTTTAAGTTTTTAAACAAAATCTTATTAGTATCATCATTTAAAAAATTTTTAATTGCACAATTATATAGTTTTATATCCCATTTTCTTCTTTTATTTGTCACTTGTGCTTTAGTTATATCATATAGCTCAGCAATTATACTATCACTATGTTTCTCAAATAAATTTTCTAATTCTTCTTTAGTTATAGAGTTCCAATCTAATTTTTTTCCTTCATTCTTTTGTTTAAGTAATTCTTCATATAAATTTTGATTCATTTTTTGCTCCTTTTAATTATATATCACTTATTTTATTACATTTTTCTTTATTATACAACAAAAAAAGTTAAAATTTAGCTTTTCAATTATAAATTATATATGAAATTCGGACAAATTACAATTAAGTCAGCTGTTCAAATTTATTTGTTACAGATGACTTAATATGTTCGACAATTTATAAAATCAATTTCCTTTTATTTCCATTTTTTCATATATTGATATATGTTTAGATATACAAGTTTTTGAATTTGTGTAAAAATCTTGATTTTTTAAATAAAATATAGTATAATGAATATACTAATATTGATAAAGCAATTTATCAAATAAACTAGGTTAGCACAAACCTTTGATTAACTTCATAAACAAGTGCATTTTAAACATTAGGTTAGATATGAGCCTTTAGAATGAAAATTCTATAAACGAATATCCTATTGAACATTAGGTTAGAAACGAGCCTTTAGTTTAACTATAAACGAGTTTCCTGAAAAATTAGGGGGTACTTATAAAAGTATCCCCTATATTTGTAAATGGAGGAATTTATGAAAAATAATAAGAAAATAAAATTAGGAAAATTAAATTTTTATATTATAGATGATAATTACATTAATTATTTAAGCCAATTTGATAAACATATTGCATATAATAAAAATCAAAAAAGACCTTACATAGGAGTTGTAATAGTTGTTAGAGAACATTATTATTTTGCACCTCTATTTTCTCCGAAACAAAGACATAAAACTTATAAAGATAATTTAACTTTTTTTAAAATAATAAATACCAAAACAAAAAATGATTTAGGTATTATTAGATTTTCAGATATGATACCTGTACCTCAAGAATGTGTCTATCTATTAGACATTAAAAGCAAAAGCTATGGATATAAAAGATTACTTTCAGAACAATATTCGTATATCAATAAACCCGAGAATAGAAAAAAAATTCTAGATAAATCAAAAAAACTTTACAATATAGTTACAAAATCACATAAAAGTAAAATGTCTAAATTTTATAAAGATTTAAGTTGTAATTTCAAATTATTAGAAGAAAAAAGTGTTGAATATAAAATATACAGATTTTCACAATTAAATTAATAATTTAAAAATTTTATTAAAGTCCTATTAAATTCATCTTTAACATCATAAAATGTACCATGCCCAGCATTTTCAAATGGAAATAAAATTGAAGCATGAATATTATTATGCATAATTTCTGCCATAGGAAAAGGACATATTTTATCTTCTTTTCCATGAAAAATAGCCGTTGGGACATGAATATATTTTAACGAATCAAATATATTCTCATCCCTAAGAGCAATTAAAGAATTCATTTCTCCTATTTTGCCCATATAAAAAAACTAGAAAAAAGTTATCTATAATATTTATTGTATGTGGGATATTCTTATTGCTCTTTCCAATTATTATGGCAAATAGAAACTGGAACAGTTCTATATAAATATAATAGTAAAACTCATTCTTATCATTAAAAAAAAGATATATTAACAGGTATTGATGTACCTAAAAAATAAATTTGAAAGGCTATTAAAAATAATACAAGTTTTTGAATTTTTTGCATACACATTGATTAGAGGTGTGTATATGATTATAGAAGAATATAAAATTGATAAAACAATAATTAGGGTTGATGATAGAGACATTATAGCAAAAGGTAAAGATCAAGAAATAGTCGATATATTATTAAGTCTAACTATAAAGAAAATTTCAGAATATTCTTAAAACATTTGTAATTTTGTCTGTCATATGTTAAACTCACAACGATTGATAAAATTAACAAAGAAAGGAGGTATTTTGGACAATTTATATTATGGCTATTCAAATAATTATGAGGTACATATTCTTGATGAATATGCAGTATATTTAAGAAAATCAAGAGCAGATGTGGAGGCAGAGGCAAAAGGAGAAGGTGAAACTCTTGCTAGGCATGAAAAAATATTACTAGATTTAGCACATAAAAAAAGCCTTAAAATAGGAAAAATATATAGAGAAATAGTAAGTGGTGAAACAATTGAGGCAAGACCAGAAGTGCAAAAATTACTATCAGATGTAAGGCAAGGCAAATGGAAAGGTGTATTAGTAGTAGAAGTTGAAAGATTAGCCCGTGGAGAGACAATGGATCAAGGAATTGTAGCAAAGGCATTTAAAATTTCAGATACAAAAATAATTACACCAATGAAAACTTACAATCCAAATGATGAATTTGATGAAGAATATTTTGAATTCGGTTTGTTTATGTCAAGACGAGAATATAAAACAATTAATAGAAGACTTCAAAGGGGAAGAATTTCATCCGTAAATGAAGGAAAGTATGTAGGTAGTATCGCACCATTTGGATATGATAGAGTTAAAATTAAAGGAGATAAAGGATTTACATTAATAAAAAACTCAGAAGCAAGTACTGTTAAAATAATATATGATTTATATGCTTATGATAACTTATCATTGCACGAAGTAACACGAAAACTAAATGAAATGGGTTTAAAACCCAGAAAAAACGATAAATGGTCTGAATCTAGTGTAAAAGATATATTGGCTAATCCTATATATATAGGCAAAATAAAGTGGAATGCAAGAAAAGTTGTAAAAGTGTATGAAGATGAAAAACTTAAAAATACAAGACCTAGAAATAAAGATTATATACTTGTAGATGGACTGCATAAAGCTATAATAGATGAAAAAACATGGAAAATTGTAGAAGCTAAAAGAAGTCGAAATATATCACCAGTAGTACGATGTCATGAAGTACAAAATCCATTATGTGGCTTAGTATATTGTGCAAAATGTGGTAAGAAAATGCAAAGAAGGGCTTATACTAAATATAGCAAAGAACCTACTTTATATTGTGCTAATACTAAATGTGATAATGTAGGATCAAAATTGCATCTTATAGAAGAAAAAGTTTTAGATGGATTAAAAAAATGGTTACAACAATATAAATTTGATTATCAAGAGCATATAGAAAAAATAAATGATAAAAAAATTAAATCAATTGAAGAAACAATAAAATCATTAGAAGCGGAAGTTAAAAAAGAAAATGATAAGTTAATAAGCATATATAATTTTCTAGAAGATGGAACTTATACAAAGCAAATGTTTAAGGAAAGAGTAGAGGTAGTATCACAAAATGTAGCACGAGTAAATAACTCCATTGAAGAATATAAAACTAAACTATCACAAGAAAAAATTGTATATAAAGAAAAACACATTTTAGTTCCTAACCAACAAAATGTTCTTGATGTATATTATTTATTAAAAACACCTGAAGAAAAGAATGACTTATTAAAAACAGTTTTGACACAAGTAACTTATTTAAAAACAGAAAAATCAATAAGAAAAGACTCTGATCCAACAAATTTTATTATAAACTTATATCCTAAAATTAATAAAGCAGGATAGTGATATTTTAAATGATATAGAAATTGAAAATAAAAATGGAATGTAAATGCTAAAAAAGTAATTTAATAATAATAAAAATTTTTTTAGCCTTCAAACGACCACATTTTGGAACTAACGAATTAGCACACTTAGAAATGGTTGGAACAATAGTACACCAATTAACAAAAGGTGCTAGCATAGAAGAAATAAAAGAAGCTGGATTAGACCCATATTATACAGACCATGGTCTAGGAGTATATCCACAAGCAGCAGCAGGTTACCCATTTACAGCAGCAGTATTAGCTGTAAAAGGAGACCCAATAGCAGATCTACAAGAAGACTTAGCAGCAGAGCAAAAAGCTAGAGCAACTTATGAAAAATTAATAGATATATGTAAAGATAATCCAGATGTAATTGAACCATTAAAATTCTTAAGAGAAAGAGAAGTTGTACACTTCCAAAGATTCGGAGAAGCACTTCGTGGAGTACAAGACAAATTAGCTGAGAAGAAATTTTATATGAACAATATGAATTGTATGGATAATAACAACAATAATAATTGTGGATGCGGAAGATAATTTCTATATAAAAAAGGAGTACTTTAAAATGTACTCCTTTTTATGTAGAAAATATTAGGATTGCTTTTTTATATCAATAACTTCTTTGCCTATTACTTTTTCAATTTGCTCTTTTGTTATAGAGCCTTGCCTTAATATATGAGGTATATCATTTATAACCTTTACAATAGTTGAGGCAATTCCTAATTTACTTTCTCCTGCATCAATAAAATAATCTACTTTATTTTTAAAATCTGGCATAATATCATTTAAATTTGTTCCACTTGGTTTATTGCTAATATTAGCACTAGGAGCGGCTATAGGTACATTTGCAAATTGGACAAGTTTTCTTGTAATTTCGCAACTAGGCATACGAATACCAACAGTATCTTGATTAGCAGTTAGTATATCTGGCACTATATTTTTCTTTTGTAATATAAGAGTTAAAGGACCAGGGAAAAAGCTTTCCATTAATCTATATTCTAGCTCAGATATATCCTGAGCTACCTCATTTATCATTGTCATATCTGACACTAATAAGCTAATAGGTTTAGTAAGGGGTCTATTTTTTATATCATATAATCGTTTAACTGCATTTTCATCTAAACCATTTGTGCCAATTCCATACACTGTTTCTGTTGGAAATACGACAATTCCACCGCTTCTTATTATTTTAGCAGGCTCTTTTAATTTTTCATATTCTACAATGTTTTTAAAATCTAAATAGTTATCCATCTTAAAATTCCTTATTACAAAATTATAGAATATATTTTAATATAATATTAGAAAAATTTCAACTTTTCCTTACAATTCCATACCCATTAGTTAAAGGATCTTTAAACAAAACAATTTGTGGAGTTAAATATGTAAAAATTACAAAACATAGTGTTAATATTACAAGAAATATAATAGCTTTTGATTTGTTACAAGTTAAGTTAGAAAGCATAAACCTATAAGAAATATATTCACCTAAAATTATTGCAAAATAAAAACTTAATAAATTCAAAATTGTAATATTAGACCCTATTATTCCTGTGTAAGTATAAAAGAAAACAGTTGTAAATAAAAGAGCAGTAATTATTGCAAAAACTCTAGCACATAAGTAGCTAGAAACATTTTTGCCTAAGTAAAAGTAACCTATAATACTTGTAATTAGCATAGGGACGAATAATATTTTTAAATGCTCCCAAGTACTTTCATTTACAGCACTAAAAGCAGCTACAAATGGGTTATAATTAGACCATTCAAAAGTAAAATGTAGCAAAGTTCCTAAAATAGCTACAAATACTATACTAAAAATAGTAAATTTAATGATTTTCTTCTCTTCTTTCATAACAATACCTCCGTTAGTTACATATATGCATAAATACAAATGATGGTTACAATTTTTATTTTTAATAAGGTATTTGGAAACAAGCAAACTTTATAAAATTTTAAAACTGTTAGTATACATAATATGAGCATATGCCAGCTATTGCAAGATTATGTAAATTATGGTATAATAAAGTATGTATGTGTTTTTTATTATAGAAGAAGGAGTATTAATTTGAAATACAACATAAATAATCAAAATTTATCTACAGTTTTTTATACAATAAAGTCAAAACTTCAAGAGAATAATGAATTACTACAAGAGTTATATAACATAGACTCTAAATATATAAAAATGAAAATAGATTTGCAAAACTTAATAGAAATTGTAGATAATTTAAAAAACGAAAAATTAGAATTAGATAAACAAGAGACAATTCTGATACATTACAATGGAAATCCATATATAACATTAAATTTAATATTACTAGCAATTCTTACAAAAACAAAGATTTTGCTAGAGTTTGGCAATAGTTATTTAGGTATAAATAAATTTATAGTAAAATTAACGAATAATGTTTTAAAAGAGTTTCAAACTGAAAATATAGCTTATTTATATGATACTACTGATAAAAATATAGATAAAATAATATGTATTGATGATATAAATCGATACAATACATATTTAGCAAAAGTAAATAATAAAGCAAAATTTTATAGCTTTAATTATATAGATTTTTACAGAGATAGTGATGAATTTAATGAACTAACAGAATTAATATATAAACATGCAGACGAAAACCAGATTCCTATTGAATCATATTCAGAATTGAATTTAGAAGATGCAGCCAGTATGATGAAAAATGGTTTAGGTAAAAGTGTAATAATATTAACCAATAATGATTACACCAAGCAATATTTTAGGGATAAAATAAAAAATAAAAAACTATATATAAATAAAAATCCTTTTGAAAAAACAGTAACCGTGATAAACAAAGAAATATTTAAGCAATAGTATAGGAGGGAATATATGAATAAATTAGATAAAATCTCATTAAGTGATATTCTTAGAAAAACTAACATGTTTTTAACAACTGATAAAATCAGTATAATTTGGAAAGCAGATACTCCTGATAAAATTGCAAATTTAGGAAGAATAAAAATTGAAGAAATGACAACTGCTGAAGAATTAGATGAATTTATAATGAAATTTGGAAACTTCATAGATAATACTCAATTGGTAATAGGAATATTGCTAAGTTATGAAGAACAATTAAAACAATGGAATATAACAAATGAAGATATAAAAGTAGCAAAAGAAGGTATTAAAACTGCAAGAGAATTATTAAAAGATATAGATGAAGATTATTTATTTATTATAATAGATGAAGAGAATTTAATATCATCTATATTAATAGTAAACACAGAAGATTTATCAAAAGGTATATCTAGAAAAGATAAAAATGATAATGTAAAACGATTACAAGAGTTAAATAAACAATTGCACTTTTCAAATGTAACACAATCTATTTTTAGGCAAGATTTTGAAACAATAATACCAAATAAAAATGTAGCAAAAGCATTGCTTGAAAAAGTTGAGTATAATCCATTTGCAAGAGTATTAAAAAATGTAGAAGAAAGACAAAAATTAAGTAAGACTAATTATCATGAATTGGCAAAAGGAAAAAAACCATCTCTTTTTGTTGAAGATATAAATTCAGTATTAAGAGATAATGTTGAAGAAGTGGATTTTGATAAGCTTTTATTGTGTTCGTCATATAGATATATTCAAAGTCTAGAAGAAGAAAGAATAACTCCTGAAGGCATACCAGCAGTGTTTTTTGCTATACAAACAATGCAAAAACATATAAGAAATGAAAAAACAAGAATAACTGATTCACATGGAGGGGAATATAAACTTAAAGATTTATCAAGAGATTTAAAGAGATTTATAATGTTTGAAAAAGATATGTCCTATTTAAAACGAAGTGATTGCAAAGAAATTGAAGAAGCTCTTTTATCAGGGCAAATATCTTTAAAAGAATGGACTCCTGCTCTATTTGATGCAATGAATTTACGACCAATTACAATATCTAAAATTGTAAAGAGAAACCCAGAAGATTATATTTTCTTATGTAAAGAAATAAATATGAAATTTCCTAAATCAGCCATGTTAAAAGATATAAAAAATGCTAATAAATGTTCACCAGAGTTATTCCAATTGTTATTAGATGAAACCGATATAACTCCAGAAGAAATACGTGATTTGTTTGATAAAGAAATAATTACAGTAGCAGAACTTCAAAGTGCTACAGAAAAAATGGCTTCAATAATTACAAATGAAAATTTATTTGAAAAATATCAGAACTACAAGGAGGCCACAGAAGACAAACAAAAAGAAGATGCAAGAGTTTCTTTAGAAAGATATTGTTTAGCATATAGAAACACTGAGCTTTTAGGCAAAACAGACCAAGAAATAGTATCTAAGGGAGAAGAATTTGTTAATGAATTTGGAGGAGAAATAGCTTCAGAAGATTTAATTCCATTATATGACCTTGATATAATTCCTTTAAAAGTCGCAGTTGACTGGGGTGGTGAAGATATAATAGAGAAACTTCTAGAAAGTGAAAGCTTAAAACCTTTAGATGCTAAATACTTAAGAGATGAAGGCTTGATTGACAAAGATGTTTTAATAAGATTATTTGAAAAGTCTAAACAAATGAGTTATGCATATCAAGTTGCTTTAGTATATACAATTTTTGATGGAACAAGTAAAGAAGAGCAAGAAGCGAAAGAAGAACTTGCACAATATTATAATATCGAAAATGCTTTGGATAATTATCAAAAAAATGGTGGAAAAGGTACTAAAAGAAAAACCAAAGATCAAGCTCCTGAAATTCCAAAAGAGCGCATTAAAATGAGAGATCCTGGAGCAAAATATAATTTATTATCTTCGTTAGATAAAAATCTAAAAATTGAGGATGGAATAATTGATGGACATATAATTTTCCATTATCCTAATATTGATGCAGGAGCAGTATTAATTGAAAAATTACATAAAATATCAAAAGATAAATTAACTGGTACTACTGAAATAAGGGCTGATAATGAATCTGCTACTTATGTATTATCTGAAGAAGAATTCATAAAATTAAAACCTGAATTAATTAAACAAGGAAAAATAGACAGAACACAATTGACTCAAAGGTGGTGGGTGTCAAGAGATCCAAAACATTGGCTACCACATGCAGGAACAAGTGCATGGGAAAATTCTTTAAAAGAGCGATTTGAGGTAAATGCACAAAATCCAAGATATGCTATAGAAGATATTACAAAAATAGATGAGTTAATACAAAAATCTATAGATTCTAAAAAGCAAGAAGACAGATAAAATCAAGTCTTTAACAGTAAATGCGGACAAAACAATAACAATAGTAAAAAATTATAAATGCCATAATTTTAGCGAATCTAAAATTTCTTAATTAATATATAAAATTAATTAATATATAAAAAATTTAGATTCGCTATTATTTTATATTTTTATTTAATACAAATAATATTATTATATCAGATTTAATTAGGTAATCTATTATGTTAAAAGTTTTATTCTATTTCCGTTTTTTTCAATAATGCCGCTGGTCTATCAAAGCTTTTAAATCTCTCATCATAGCACTTCTATCAATGCTTAAGTAATCTGCTAAATCTGTATAAGAAAAAGGAATAATAATGGTTTTACTTAGAGTCTTAGTAGAAAGCAAATTAAAATATGAAATTAGTTTGTCTCTTATATTTCTTTTTGATAAAAGTTCAACTCTCATATTTAAATTAACAATTTCGTCTAAAAGTATTTCTGATAAATAAGTAGATAAACTACTATGAAAGGTGCAATTCTTTCGACATTTTTGCTCCAAATTATCATATATGTAAAAAAGCACTTTACATTTTTTCTTAGCCTCAACAAAAAGTTCATTATTTGTATTAGCAGGGTAAAAAACTTCTCCAAATGTATCAAATTCATTAAAATGACCAATTATTGTTTTATGTCCATAAAAATCATAACGAATAAGATCAGCCTCTCCGCTTATTAAAATACAAAATTGATTTCTTTTTTCTATGTATGTAGTTATTGTTTCACCTTTCAAAAATTCTTTTATTTGAACCTTAGAACAATTTGTGCTAAAATCTTCTACAAATTGCTCCATTTTAAAGCTTTTTTCCATATCAAACATCCTTATAAAAATTACAATAATATTACAAATATTACGAAAATATTATATTTCATTTTTGTGGTTTTTGCAACAACTTTCTTAAAAAAATAAGTAATATAATGTCGACGGAATAAAGAAAAGGTATACATAAATTTTATTTTAAGATTAAATGGGAAGGGGGAAGCTGACTTTAAGAGTCTAGCAAACAAGAAAATGAAGGTAATAAAAAGAGATGGAAGAGCTGTAGATTATGACAGACAAAAAATAGTTATAGCAATTGAAAAAGCAAATAAAGAAGTTAGAAAAGTTGAGAGAGCAACAAAAGAAGACATCAATAAAATAATCGATTACATAGAAGAATTAGGTAAAAAAAGAATTCTTGTAGAAGACATACAAGATATAATAGAACAAAAATTAATGGAATTTCAAAAATTCGAGCTTGCAAAAAAATATATTGTTTATAGATATACAAGAGCCTTAGTTAGAAAGCAAAATACAACAGATGAATCAATACTAGGACTAATTAGAAAAACAAATACAGCAGTAATGGAAGAAAATTCTAATAAAAATGCTGTTATAGCATCAACTCAAAGAGATTTAATTGCTGGCGAAGTTTCAAAAGATTTAACTAAAAGAATGTTATTACCAGAAAAAATCTCCAAAGCTCATGAAGAAGGAATTTTACATTTCCATGATGCAGATTACTTTTTACAACCAATATTTAATTGTTGCTTGGTAAATATAAAGGATATGCTAGAAAATGGAACTGTAATGAATGGAAAACTAATTGAGAGCCCAAAAACTTTCCAAGTAGCATGTACAGTAATGACTCAAATTATTGCATCTGTTGCAAGTGGTCAATATGGAGGACAATCAGTAGATATAAAACACTTAGGAAAATACTTAAGAAAGACTTATGAGAAATTCAAGAAAGAAACAGAAGAAGAATATAAAGACGAACTTTCAGAAGAGATGATAGAAAAAGTTACACAAACAAGACTTAGAACAGAACTAAGACAAGGAGTTCAGACTATTCAATATCAGATAAATACTTTAATGACAACCAATGGACAATCACCTTTTGTAACATTATTCTTAAACCTAGAAAAAAATGATGAATACATAAAAGAAAATGCAATGATAATTGAAGAAATATTAAAGCAAAGATATGAAGGCATTAAAAATGAAAAGGGTGTTTTTGTAACACCAGCGTTTCCTAAATTAGTGTATGTCTTAGATGAGAATAATTGCTTAAAAGGCGGAAAATATGATTATTTAACAAAACTTGCTATTAAATGTTCATCAAAAAGAATGTATCCAGATTATATTTCAGCTAAAAAGATGCGTGAATATTATGAGGGAAATGTATTTAGCCCAATGGGATGCAGAAGCTTTTTATCTCCTTGGAAAGATGAAAATGGTAACTATAAATTTGAAGGAAGATTTAATCAAGGTGTAGTAAGCATAAACTTACCACAAGTAGGAATCGTGGCAGATGGGGATGAAGAAAAGTTCTGGCAAATACTAGATGAAAGATTAGAGCTTTGTAGAGAAGCCTTGATGTGTAGACATTATTCTCTACTTGGAACAACTTCAGATGTTAGCCCTATACATTGGAGATATGGAGCAATTGCAAGATTACAGCCAGGTGAAAAAATAGACAAATTGTTAAAAGATGGTTATTCAACACTATCTTTAGGCTATATTGGAGTTTATGAAACAACAAAATTAGTAAAAGGTGTTTCTCATACTACGAAAGAAGGACGTGAATTTGCAATAAAACTAATGAAGCATTTAAGAGAAGCAACAGATAGATGGAAGAAAGAATCAGGTTTAGGATTTGCTCTATATGGCACACCAGCAGAGAGCTTGTGTTATAAATTTGCACGTATAGATAAAGAAAAATTTGGAAGCATAGAAGATGTTACAGACAAAGGATATTATACGAATTCATACCATGTAGATGTAAGAGAAAAAATCGATGCATTTAGTAAACTATCATTTGAAAGTGACTTCCAAAAGATTTCTTCAGGAGGAGCAATCTCTTATGTTGAAATTCCTAATATGTCTAAAAATTTGACAGCATTAGAAGAAGTAGTAAAATTTATTTATGATAATATTTTATATGCAGAGTTTAATACTAAATCAGATTATTGTCATGTATGTGGATATGATGGAGAAATTATTATTAATGATAATAATGAGTGGGAATGTCCACAATGTGGAAATAAGGACCACAGCAAAATGAATGTAACAAGAAGAACTTGTGGCTATTTAGGAGAAAATTTTTGGAATGTAGGAAAAACTAAAGAAATAAAAGCAAGAGTATTGCATTTGTAATTTTAGTAATTATAGAAAAAGCTATGTTTGAACATGGCTTTTTTCTATTGAAATCTAAATCAATTTTCAAATTTTAATGTCGTGCTTATATATTTCTTTTCTAAAAACACCCCTTTTCTACAAGCTAGCATTGTAATTTTACATAAAAATAAAATGCTAGCTTGTAGAAAAGCCCTATTTTTGACGGAAAATATATTTTCCTCTGTGATTTAATGCTTTTCTCGTTATAAAATAGATAATTTTATGTAAAGCTTACGATTTCATGAGTAAAAAAGCATCAAATCTTGAAAAGGAATATATTAAATATAAAAATTTTAAACTTTTTTGTAATTCTATAAAAAACAGAGATAATTACTTGAAAAATATTGAAAAATATAATAAAATTAAGCAAAATAACAAGGAAGGTAAAAACAAATGGACACATTACAAGAAATAGAAAAACAAAAAGAATATATTAATCAAATAAAAAAAATAAATGAGAATAAAAGCCTTAAATATACAATTTTAACTTTTGGATGCCAATTAAACGAAAATGATTCAGAAAAAATATGCGGAATGGTAGAAGAAATGGGCTATAAATATACTGACAATTTTAAAGAAGCAAACCTAGCAATTTTTAATACATGTTGTGTAAGAGAAAATGCCGAAGATAGATTATTTGGCAAATTAGGAGAACTAAAAAGAATAAAAGAAGAAAACAATATGATAATTGCAATTGGTGGATGCATGATGCAAGAAAAACATATTATAGAAAAAATACATGAGTCTTATCCCTTTGTAGATATTATTTTTGGAACACATACTTTGCACAAACTTCCAGAAGATATTTTAAAAATTTTAGTAAATCATAAAAAATTACAAGATGTTATAGATATAGATGGAAAAGTTTATGAAGGGCTACCAATAAAAAGAGAAAGTAACTTAAAAGCATCTGTTACGATTATGTATGGATGCAATAATTTTTGTACATATTGTATAGTTCCATATGTAAGGGGACGTGAAAGAAGCAGACACCCAAAAGACATATTAGAAGAAATAGAAGGTTTAGCAAAAGAGGGTTACAAAGAAATTACATTACTTGGGCAAAATGTAAATTCATACTTAGTAGCAGAAAATTGGCAGAATTTAGGAAAATCTTATAGAGGAGTTAACTCATTTGCAACACTACTTAGAGAAGTTAACAAAATTCAAGGAATAGAAAGAATAAGATTTGTTTCTCCACACCCAAAAGATTTTACAGATGATGTAATAGAAGCAATTGCAGATTGCGAAAAAGTTTGTAAATTAGTACATTTGCCACTTCAATCAGGCTCAAGTAAAGTATTAAAATCAATGAATCGTAAATATACTAAAAAGCAATATTTAGATTTAGTAGAAAAAATGAGAGCAAAAATACCAAATTTAACTTTATCAACAGATATAATTGTAGGATTTGCAGGAGAAACAGAAGAAGATTTTGAAGACACTTTAGATGTAGTAAGAAAAGTTGGTTTTGAACAAGTATATATGTTTATTTATTCTATAAGAGAAGGAACTCCAGGGGCAAAAATGGAAAATCAAATTCCAGATAATATAAAGCATAAGAGATTTGACAGACTTAAAGAATTAGTAGAATCACAAATAGAAGAAGACAATAAAAAATATATAGGAACAGTGCAAGAAATTTTAGTAGAAGGAAAAAGTAAAAACAATGAAAATACATATACAGGAAGAACAGATAGCAATAAAGTAGTAATACTAGATGAAACAGAAGACATAACAGGCAAATTAATAAAAGTAAAAATAGTTTCTGAACATATGTGGTATTTAAAAGGAACAATAATTAGAAGAGGTGAGAACTAATGGCAGAATATTCTCCAATGATGCAAAAATACTTAGAAACAAAAGAAAAATATAAAGATTGCATATTGTTTTACAGGTTAGGAGATTTCTATGAAATGTTCTTTGATGATGCTATAACAGCATCCAGAGAACTTGAAATAACATTAACAGGTAAAGACTGTGGACAAGAAGAAAGAGCACCGATGGCGGGAGTGCCATTCCATGCCGCAGAAAATTATGCATCAAAATTAATTGCGAAAGGCTATAAAGTTGCAATTTGTGAACAATTAACAGATCCAAAAACAACAAAGGGAATGGTTGAAAGAGGAGTAATAAGAGTATTAACTCCAGGAACACTTGTAGAATCAAATATGCTAGAAGAAAGAAAAAACAACTACATAATGTCTATATACAAAAGCGGAATATTTTTTGGAATTAGTGTATGTGATATTTCAACAGGGGAATTCTATAGTTCTGAAATTAAGGAGCAAAATAATTTTGAAACATTATTAGACGAGATAGCAAGATTTTCTCCATCTGAAATAATATCAAATGGTTTTATGTATGACTCAACTGAAGAACTAAATAAAATAAAAGAAAGACTTGATATATATATTACTAGATTTTCAGATGAATATTTTAAAGAAAATGTAGAAAATTTAAATGAAAAATATAATTTTATAAATACAAATGGACAAAGTGTAGAAAATATAGAAGAACAAAAATTAGCCTTAGCTTCAATAAATGCTTTAGTAGAATATTTAGCACAAACGCAGATGACTTCTTTGGAACATATTAACACTATAAAAGTTTATAGTATTTCAAAATATATGTCATTAGACATAAATACTAGAAGAAATCTAGAAATTACGGAAAAACTAAGAGACAAATCAAAAAAAGGAACTCTTTTATGGGTATTAGATAAAACATCAACTTCTATGGGTGGAAGAATGTTAAGAAGATGGTTAAATGACCCATTAAAAGATTTATCACAGATAAATAAAAGGCTAGATGCGGTAAAAGAATTAAAAGATGACATGATATTAAGAGGGGACATCTTCGAAAATTTAAAAAAAGTATATGACATTGAAAGATTAGCAGGAAAAATGGCTTATGGAAATAGTAATGCAAGAGATATGTTATCACTTAAAGCTTCTCTTTCAAAAATGCCAGAAGTAAAAAGAGTACTTTCTAACTGTAAATCAGTATATTTAAAAGAAATTTACGAAAATATAGATGAATTGCAAGATATATATGAGCTAATAGAAAAATCTATTGTAGATGATCCGCCAATGACTATAAAAGATGGTGGAATAATAAAACTGGGTTATGATCCAGAGATAGACAAGCTAAAAACAGCTACAACGGATGGAAAAAGCTGGATATTAAGCTTGGAGCAAGAAGAAAAAGAAAAAACAGGAATTAAAACTTTAAAAGTAGGGTTTAACAAAGTATTTGGATATTATATAGAAGTAACAAAATCATTTTTATCTCAAGTTCCAGACAGATATATAAGAAAGCAAACTTTGACAAATGGAGAAAGATATATAACAGATGAATTAAAAAAATTAGAAGACCAAATTCTTGGAGCAGAAGAAAGAGTAGTAAATTTAGAATATAATGCATTTGTAGAGATAAGAGAAAAAATCGCTCATAATATCAAGAGATTGCAAAGAACTGCAGAAGCGGTTGCAACATTAGACGTATTAGCATCATTTGCACAAGTAGCAGAAGACATGAATTATTGTATGCCAAAAGTAGATAATAGTGGTGCTATTGATATAAAAAATGGAAGACATCCAGTTATAGAAAAAATGCTACCATCTGGAAGCTTTGTTGGAAACGATACATATTTAGATAAAGCAAATGATTTAGTATCTATAATAACTGGACCTAACATGGCAGGAAAATCAACTTATATGAGACAAGTAGCTTTAATTACATTAATGGCACAAGTAGGAAGCTTTGTACCAGCAGATGATGCAAAAATTGGAATTGTAGATAAAATCTTTACAAGAGTAGGAGCATCAGATGATTTAAGTATGGGGCAAAGTACCTTTATGGTAGAAATGATGGAAGTGGCTCAAATACTAAAAGAAGCCACACCTGATAGCTTAGTAATACTTGACGAAATTGGAAGAGGAACATCAACTTATGATGGACTTTCTATTGCATGGGCAGTTGCAGAATATATAGCAGACAAAGAAAAATGTGGAGCTAAAACGCTATTTGCAACACATTATCATGAGCTTATAAATCTTGAACAAAGCATCGAATGTGTAAAAAATTACCATATAGCAGTAAAAGAAAAAGGAGAAGATGTAATTTTCTTAAGAAAAATATTGCGTGGTGGAACAGATGAAAGCTATGGAATACATGTTGCAAAATTAGCAGGAGTGCCAAAAGTAGTAACAAATAAAGCAAATGAAATTTTAAAATCATTGGAAAGAAAAGATCTAATTCTAAACAAGAAAAAGGAAGAAAATAAAAAGGTAGTTGAAGGGCAGTTTGATATGTTTAACTATAAATTGGCTGAAATAGCCCATGAAATAGATAAAATAAATCTAAACGAGCTAACTCCGATAGATGCTCTAAATACTTTAGTCAAAATAAAAGAAAAAATGCAGTAGAGCATTATTATAAATGTTATAATTAAATTTTCTATTTTAAATGATAAAAACCTATTTAATAATTGATTTTTATAATACTATTTGATACAATTAAAAAGTAAGTAAAGAGAATTGTGAAAGGAGAAAGGGTATAATAACCTAGCAGAACATGAAACAACCAATAACTTATGAGCTTTTACATATCTGTAAACAAACTGGTGCAAGACGAGGAATAATTCATACGCCTCATGGAGACATACAAACACCAATATTTATGCCAGTTGGAACACAAGCAACAGTAAAATCGATGACACCTGAGGAATTAAAACAAGAAGTAAAGGCACAGATTATATTATCAAATACTTACCATCTATATTTAAGACCTGGGCATAAATTAGTAGAAGAAGCAGGTGGACTTCATGAATTTATGAGATGGGACAGACCTATACTTACTGACTGTGGAGGCTTCCAAGTATTTAGCCTAGCAGACTTAAGAACGATTTCAGAAGATGGAGTTGAATTTAAATCACATCTTGATGGAAGTAAGCATATGTTTACACCTGAAAAAGTCATGGAAATAGAAAATTCACTTGGTGCAGATATAATAATGTCATTTGATGAATGTTGCCCATATCCTTCAACTTATGAATATACCAAAGACTCAATGGAAAGGACAACAAGATGGGCAAAAAGATGTATTGCGGCACACAAAAAACAAGACAAGCAAGGTTTATTTGGAATAGTACAAGGTGGAATGTATAAAGATTTAAGAGAAAAGTCAGCAAAAGATTTAGTAGCGCTTGATTTCCCAGGATATGCTGTAGGAGGTCTAAGCGTTGGAGAACCAAAAGAATTAATGTGCGAAATACTAGAATATACAACTCAATTCTTACCGGGAAATAAACCAAGATATTTGATGGGAGTAGGGACACCAGATTACTTGCTAGAGGCAGTTATAAGAGGAATTGATATGTGCGATTGTGTTCTGCCTACAAGAATAGCAAGGAATGGAACAGCAATGACATGGAGTGGAAAAGTCGTTGTAAGAAATGCTACATACGAAAGAGATTTTGGACCTTTAGACCCAGAATGTGATTGCTATACTTGTAAAAACCATACGCGAGCATATATAAGACATCTTGTAAAAGCAAATGAAATATTAGGAATAAGACTACTTTCTATACATAATTTAAGATTTTTAACCAAGTTAATGGAAAGAGTTCGTGAAGAAATTGAAAATGATAACTTAGGAACTTTTATACAAGAGTTCTACAAAAGATATGGTTATACCAAATAATGGAGGAAAAAATGTTAGAAGATTTAATAAATGAAGATATTTTGAAACCTAAAAAGAAAAAAATAAAAATTAAAGCCTCTACATTAATATTAGTAGCAATTATAATATTAGTATTATTATGTATAGGAGTAATTGCAGCAATAGTATATTTTAGAGGCACAATCTTGACTATAAGAGTAGATGGTAATAATGCAGAAGAACTAAAAAATATTTTAATAATTCAAGAAAATGATAAAGTATATTTCCCAATAAAAAGGATAGCTACATATTTACAATATGATTCTTATAATGGAGATTATATAAGTAAATCTGAAGATAAAACAAAATGCTATATTGAAAATGCTGATGAGCTTGTTTCTTTTACTTTAAATTCTAATACATTAACAAAAGTAATAGAAGAGCAAACTACTCAAATAAAAATAACTGAGCCTATACAAGAAATAAATGGCGAATTATGTATATCTTCAGATGGAGCGCAAGAGGCTTTTAATTTGATATTTTACTATAATGCAGAAAAAAATGATATAACTATTCAAACTTTAACATATTTATATAATGCATATTCAGTAGCTTATCAAAACGCAGGATATTTACCAATTGAGCAAGAAACATTTTTAAACAAAACTGCAATATTAGATGGTATGCTAATAGTAAAATCATCAAATAATGCATATGGAGTAATATCTATTCAAAATAACCAAATTATACTAGAAACTAAATACGATAGTATTGAATATCAAAAAAATACTTCTGATTTTTTAGTAACTAGTGGAGCTAAAAAAGGAATTATAAAAGCAAACAAAGAAACAAAAATAGAATTAATTTATGATGACATTAAAACAATCGTAAACAAAAATGAAATATTTTACATAGTTAATAAATCAGGTTTATATGGACTATTAAATGGAGATGGAGATGTTTTAATGTATCCAGAATATCAGCAAATAGGTATCAATAATGTAGCACAATATAACCAAAATGGTGTAACAGATGGAATTATATTGTTTAACAAGATAATTCCTGTACAACAAAATAATAAATGGGGACTATTTAACATAGATGGCAGCAAAATAACAGATATGACTTATGACTCTATAGGATGCCCTAACCCTTCTGTAACTAATGTTAAAGCATATGGCGTATTGCAAATACCTGATTATAATTTAATAGTAGTTGCTCTAGGAGGAAAATACAACTTAGTAACACAAGAAGGAAAAAATTTATTTAGTAATTTTATTTTAGATAAAGTTTATATGACTATTGCCGAAGGCAAAGGTGTTTATTATATAACAAGTGGAACAACAACTAGTGAATTAATGAGCCTTTTAGCTCAAAATGGTGTTGAAAAAGCAAAGGCTACAGAATAAGTAGAAAGAAGGAAAAATATGAGAATTAGAGTAGCTGGAATTATTCCAATGGAAGATGGTTTTGCACTAATGCATAGAATAGGCAATAAAGTAAATGGAATACTTGATTATCATGTATTCCCAGGAGGAGGACTAGAAGAGGGAGAAACTTTAGAAGAGGGAATTGTACGTGAAATAAAAGAAGAGTTCGGAATCAATGTAAAAGTAAAAGAAAAAATATATGAGCTAGATGGTGGAGAAATAAATCAAAAAGAATATTTTTTCCTTTGTGAATATGTATCTGGAAAATTAGGAACAGGAGATGGGCCAGAATTTAACAATGATCCTAAATATGCAGATAGAGGAAAGTATATTCCTGAGATAATAAAAAAGGAAAATATCGAAAAAATAAATTTACTTCCTTCAGAAATAAGAGATAAATTTGTAGAAGATGTAAAAAATGGCAAATTTTGATTGACAAATAAAACAAATTATGTTAGAATAAGTAATTGTAATCCGCTTAATTAAGGTTCATAAATGCTAACTCAAGTTTAGCTACCTACATTTTAGGATTAGCGAGTATACAAATAAGGAGGTGCATTTTAAATGTACGCAATAATCGAAAGCTGTGGCAAACAATACAAAGTAGCAGAAGGTGATGTAGTATTTTTTGAAAAATTAGATGCAGAAGAAGGTAAAAAAGTTACTTTTGACAATGTTGTATTAGTATCTAATGATGGAAAAGTACAAGTAGGAAATCCTTATGTTAAAAATGTAAAAGTTGAAGGAAAAGTAGTTTCACATGGTAAAGCTAAAAAAATCATTGTTTTCAAAATGAAAGCTAAAAAGAACTATAGAAGAAAACAAGGACATAGACAACCATATACAAAAGTAGAAATTACATCAATTAAAACAACATCTACAGCTGCTAAGAAAGCAGAAAAAGTAGAAAAAGTTGAGCAACCAGAAAAAGCTAAACAACCAGAAAAAGTAGAAGCTTAATTAATTAAAAAATAATAATGAGAAATAAAATGTAAAACCGAAAGGAGTTGAACATACATGGCACATCATAAAGGTCAGGGTAGTACCGATAACGGTAGAGACAGTGAGTCAAAAAGACTTGGTGTCAAAAGAGGTGATGGACAATTTGTTCTTGCTGGTAATATATTAGTAAGACAAAGAGGAACCAAAATACATCCTGGAACTAATGTAGGTAAAGGTAAAGATGATACACTATTTGCATTAGTAGATGGAAATGTTAAATTTGAAAGAAAGGGTAGAGATAAAAAGAAAGTTAGTGTTTATCCTACTACAGAAAACGCATAAAAAAATAGTCGAAAGACTATTTTTTTTATGTTGAAAATAAATAATTGTTATGTTAAAATGTATGCATAAGGAGAAACAAATGAAACAAGAAACTGTAATAAAAGACGAACAATTATTAATAGAGTTAAATAATCAAGACACCCAACGAATAGAGACATTAACTAAAAAACAAAATGCATTTATATTATTTTTGATATTTTTATCTGCTTTTATATCTCTGTCGATATATTGGATTTATACAAGTACAGGGAATGTTACATTAGATCAATTATTATTCCATCTAAAAGTTCCAATAAAAGGAACAAATATAGGAATGATATTTGATTATATAAAATGGACATTTTTAAGAATAATATTAATACTATTAGTAGTATCTATTGTACTATACTTTTTTGAGAACAAAATTAAGTTATCATCAATTTACAAAAAAAGAATTTTATATACACTATCAAAAATTATATTAATAATAAGTGTAGTAGTGGTATTTATCCAAATGAACATATACAATTTTATTATAAATCAAATTAAAGCATCTTCATTTATTGAGGAAAACTACATTAATCCTGCAGAAGTAAATGTAGAATTTCCAGAGCAAAAAAGAAATTTAATATACATATATTTAGAGTCTATGGAAAATTCATTTGCATCTGTAGAAGATGGTGGTATGTACGAAAAAAGTAGAATACCAGAATTAACCCAATTAGCAAAAGAAAATATAAACTTTTCGAATACAGATAAAGTAGGTGGAGCGTTAGAACTTAAAGGTACTCATTGGACAATTGCTGCAATGGTATCTCAAACTAGTGGTGTGCCATTAAAAATTAGTATAGGAGAAAATGATTATGGTAGACATAAAACATTTTTGCCAGGAGCATACAGTTTAGGCGAAATATTAGAAAAAAACGGTTATACTAATTACCTACTTTTAGGATCTGATAGCGAATTTGGAGGAAGAAAACTTTATTTTGAATCACATGGCAATTATAATATTTGGGATTACACCTCTGCTATTGAAGAAAATAGAATGAAAGAATCAGACAGGGTATGGTGGGGCTATTCTGATAATGATTTATTTAAATATGCCAAAGAACAATTAAGTGAAATTTCTCAAAAAAATGAGCCTTTTAACTATACAATACTTACTGTAGATACACATTTTACAGATGGATATGTTTGCAATGATTGTGAAAATGAATTTGAAGATCAATATAGTAATGTAATAAGGTGTTCTAGTAAAAAAGTGGCCGAATTTGTAGATTGGCTAAAAATACAACCTTTTTATGAAAATACGACTATTATAATCTCAGGAGACCATATAACAATGCAATCAGACATTGAAGAATTAGCTTCAAAAAATAATTATAATGAAAGAACAGTATATAATGCAATAATAAATTCAGCAATACAAAATACAGAAACTACTAAAAACAGAAGATTCTTTACAATGGACATGTACCCAACTACTTTGGCATCAATAGGAGCAAAAATTGAAGGAGAAAGACTAGGCTTAGGAACTAATTTATTTTCAGAGAAACAAACCTTGGCAGAAAAATATGGAGAAAATCTTGTAAGAGAAGAACTTCAAAAAAAATCAATATTTTACAATAATAAATTAATATATAATCAATAAATCAAACAAGCATAAATAAAAGTAGACAATAAAAATAAGATGCATCTTAAAATGTTAATACTGCCTAACATTTTTTGAATGATGCATATTAAAAATGTCTACTTTTTTAAGTGTTTATATTTAAGATCATATTAATAAATTTAATTATATAAGCATTAAAGCAAAAAGAGCAGACCAAATTATATAACCTTCATATGGTTTTATAGAAAAACTTTCTAAATCTACTATATCAGGTTTTTCATCAGTTAATTCTATGCTGTAAGAATCTATATAATTCATTTTAAAATAAAATTCGAAGTTGCCATTTTGAAGTTCAGAAGGAGTCAAATAATAGCTTCCTCCTAAAGCATTATTGTCTGTATAAAAATTAAATTTTATAAATTTATTTTTAAGTTCATCTGATATTTTTCCTTTTATTTCACCATTTACAGAAGTAGCTTTAGCAGATGTAATAGTAACTCCTTGAGGAACAGATTCTTTTAAATCAATATTATTATATGTATTATTTAATCCTATAAAAATAATTACACGAGAAAATACAAAAAATATTATAAGTAATAAAGCATATAGTGCAAATCTTTTAATTCTTTTCATAAAATTTATTCCTTTCTTTAAACATACTTTAATTATACTATAAATGGACAAATTTAGCAATATTTTGAACTAAAATACTAAATTCGGTTGATATTTTAAAACCAGTGTAGTAAAATATATGTGAGTTAGAGGTGAAAAAATGGCAGAGCCAATAGTAGCAATAATAGGAAGACCAAATGTTGGTAAATCAACGTTTTTTAATTATATAGCAGGTAACAGAATTTCAATAGTAGAAGATACGCCAGGTGTTACGAGAGATAGAATCTATGCGAAAACAAATTGGAGAGGAAGAACATTTACATTAATAGATACCGCTGGAATTGAGCCAAAGTCGCAAGATGTAATAATATCACAGATGAGAGAGCAAGCTAAAATGGCAATTGATATGGCAGATGTTGTTATATTTTTAACAGATATAAAACAAGGAATTACATCGGCAGATAATGAAATTGCATTAATGCTAAAAAAATCTTCTAAACCAGTAGTTTTAGTATGTAACAAAGCAGATAATTACTCAAAATACAAAGAAGACTCATATGAATTTTATAACTTAGGACTTGGAGAGCCATATTTAGTATCTGCGTCAAATGCATTAGGAATAGGAGATGTGCTAGACGCAATCTACGAATATTTTCCAGAAGAAAGTGATACAGAAAACAATAATGAAAGAGTAAAAGTTGCGGTTATAGGAAAGCCTAATGTAGGAAAATCTTCATTAATAAATAAAATTTTAGGTGAAAACAGAAACATAGTAAGTGATATTGCAGGTACTACTAGAGATGCTATAGATTCAGATTTTGAAAACGAAAAAGGAAAATATACTTTTATAGATACAGCAGGTCTTAGAAGAAAAAGCAAAGTAACGCAATCTATTGAAAAGTTTAGTATTATGAGAACTTTACTTGCAATAGAAAGAGCAGATGTATGTTTAATGTTAATAGATGCAACAGAAGGTGTAACAGACCAAGATGCGAAAATCGCAGGAGAAGCACATGAAGCAGGTAAAGGTATAATAATAGTAGTTAATAAATGGGATGAATATGAAAAAGACACAGGAACACTAGAAAACTATAAAAAAGATATTTATAATAAGCTTGCATATTTATCATATGCACCAATTCTATTTATATCAGCTAAAACAGGACAAAGAGTAGATAAATTATTTGATTTAATAAATCATGTTGCAGAGCAAAATTCATTAAGAGTTTCGACATCAATTCTAAATCAAGTAATTAATGAAGCTATAGCAATAGTTCAACCACCAACAGATAAAGGTAAAAGACTTAAAATTTTGTATGGTACACAGGTTTCAACGAAACCACCTACATTCGTAATATTTGTAAACAACAAAGAATTATTTCACTTTTCTTATGAAAGGTATCTAGTAAATCAAATCAGAAAAGAATTTGGACTAGAAGGAACACCAATTAGAATAATTGCCCGCGAAAAGGGAAATAAAGACGTTACAGAAATATAAAAAATAAGGAGGAATTTTTATGACAACATACATTATCGTAGCAATAATAGCTTATTTAATTGGAAGTGTTAATTTTTCAGTTATAATAAGCAAAAAAATGGCAGGATTTGATGTAAGAGAAAAAGGAAGTGGAAATGCTGGAACGACTAATATGCTTCGTTCAGTTGGAAAAAAGGCAGCAGTTATTACGCTAGTTTGTGATATTTTAAAAGGTGTAGTAGCAATTTTAGTAGCAATTTTAGCAGGAGTAATTATTAAAAATGTAAATAAATCATTATTAGTTCAAATAGCAGCATTGGCAGTAGTTATAGGACATACTTTTCCAATTTTCTTTCAATTTAAAGGAGGAAAAGGAGTTGCAACTTCATTAGGAGTGTTATTAATGATAAATTGGCAAATAGGTCTAATATGTCTTGTATTTGCTGTAGCAATTATTGCACTAACAAGAATGGTATCTTTAGGATCAGTTGGAGCAGCAATACTTTACCCTGTACTAGTATTATTTATTCATACAAATTATACAGTAACAGAAGGAACAGGCTATTTTATTTTTAGTGTTCTACTTGCTTTACTTGTAGCATTTAATCATAAGCAAAATATTAAAAGAATTTTAGAAGGCAAAGAAAATAAAATAAGCTTTAAAAAATAACAAAGGAGGAAAATAACATAATATGAAAAATATATGCATAATAGGAAGTGGCAGTTGGGGAGTTGCACTTGGAATTCATTTAGCTACTTTGGAAAACAATATTAAAATATGGTCATTTGCACAAGAAGAAGTAGATTTAATTAATAATGAAAGAAAGTGCAAGTTTTTACCTAAAGCAGAAATTCCATCTAATATTAAATGTACTACATCATTTGAAGAAGCTTTAGAAGGTGCCGATTTTATATTACATGTAACACCATCAAAATTCACACGTGATATATTAAAACAGTATAAACATCTAGTAAAAAATAGACCTGTAATAATTTGCTCTAAAGGTTTTGAAAGTGGAACCTTGTTAACATTAGATGAGGTTTTTGTAGAAGAAGCACCAAATATAAAACTAGGAGTATTATCTGGCCCAAGCCATGCAGAAGAGGTTTCAATATTAATGCCAACTGTTTTGGTAGTAGCATCTAAATATCCAGAAATATTAAGTTTAGTGCAAGATACTTTTATGTGTGAAACAATGAGAATTTATACTTCTAGTGATGTAAAAGGTGTTGAAGTTGGAGGAGCTTTAAAAAATATAATAGCTTTTTGCGCAGGTGTAGCAGCAGGAACAGGTTTAGGGGATAATGCTTTTGCAGCACTAATTACAAGAGGTTTATCAGAATTATCTAGGTTAGGACAAAAACTAGGTGCAGAAAAAGATACTCTTTATGGGCTAAGTGGTCTTGGAGACTTAATAGTTACTTGCTTAAGTGAACATAGTAGAAATAGAAAAGCAGGAAAACTTATAGGCCAAGGTTTATCATTAGAAGAAGCAAAAGAGCAAGTAGGCATGACAATTGAAAGCATAGATAATATTGAAGTAGCATATAAATTAAAAAATATTTATGGTGTAGAAATGCCAATTGTAGAAACAGTATATAACATATTATATAAAGGCTTAAAACCTACCGATGCTGTAAATAATTTGATGACAAGAGACAAAAAATCAGAATAATTTTTTGCATTCGATTTATAATATTATTAATATAGTAAAAAGACGAGGAGAAAAAGAAAATGGATTTTTTTAATAAATTAACTCAAAAAGCAAAAGAAACATATGAAGGAGCAAGCAAAAAGACAGGTGAATTAGCTAAAGAAGCTAAAATAAGAATGAAAATGAATGAAAACAAGTCAACAATTAATTCATTATATCAAGAGATTGGAAAAAAAGTTTATGAGAAACATGTAAATTCTGAAACAATTGATATAAAAACAGAACTAGAAGAAGAGTGTACAAAAATAGATGTTCTTTCATCAGAAATTGAATCATGTCTAAATCAATTAAGAGAATTAAAAGATAAGAAACAATGCCCTAATTGTTTTAAAGAAATAGATTTATCTGCTAAATTCTGCAATTATTGTGGAGCAAAGCAAGAAGATGCAGAAGCTCGCGAAGTAGAATTCGTAAATGATGATTCATCAAATGAACATGAAAAATTTGTATCTGATTCATATATTGAAGTGAATGAGGAAAATTCAAGTAATGAAGCTAATGAAAGCCAATCTAACGAGGAACCGGAAAATACAGAAAAACAAGACGAAAATGAATAATAAATAATAACCAAAAGCCAACTATTCAAATTATGAAAGTGGGCTTTTGCTTTTTCCTTTATTAAATAGTAGTAATTTGTTATGAAAGTAGTAAATTGCAAAAATTTATAAAACAAAGTAATATTAGTTACTGTTAGCTATAAGGGTATCTTTCAAAAATATATCTAATAAGCTGATCTGCATTTTGCTGGGATACTCTAATATATACATCATTATCTAAGCAAACCCACAAACTAATGTTAAAATCTTCATGATTGTCTACAAATACACCTATCAAATCTGTCATTTCAACAGGGTTTTCATAATCTTTTTGCCATTTAAGGTTATTTTTTATATCTAAATTTGTATTATAATAACTGCTTAAAAATCTATCAATTTCACCTTTTTTATCACTGAAAATATTAATGCTTGTTTGCATAAAATCACCTTTTAATAGTATAACTATTTTTTATAAAAATATTAAATTTATTAGATATAATGGCATATTGTAGCAATATTAAAAATTGACATAAATACATTAATATGGTAAAATAGAATATGACTAAATAAAATGAAAGGACTTGAAGAAAATGGTACACAGACAGAAAAAGGACAAAGATTTACCAACGACGCAAGACGAAGAAAAACGGTTGCAAGATAATAAAGATAATACGTTTGATGAAAGAACATCTACTATAGCAAACGCTATTATTATAGCAATAATGATCATTTTAATAACTATAATGATATTATTCTTCGAACATACGGACGTTGGATTAAAAACAGACGAAAGTTCTGAACAAAGTCCTGAGCAAAGTTCTATGGGTATTATTCTACCACTTTCAGATCGGGAAGTAGAATTAAAAAGTTATTTTACTTTTAAACCTGAAATAGTGCCTAGCATAGAGCCTGAAATAGAAACAAGCCCAGAACCAGAACATGTTAAGGAACTCGAAGCAGAAGCAAATCAAGAAACAGAATCTGTTAAGGAACCTGAAGCAGAGCCCGAAACGGAAACTCAATCAAAACCAGAATCTAAAGTAGATTATGAGTTGGGAACAAGGACCATACATTTATATGATCAATTACCACAACTTTCTAAAGACAAATCTATATGGATTCCAAAGGTTCCAGAGAATCAGTATTATCATGAAGAAATGCCAGATGATTATTACATAGAGGCTAATCCAAATGTTGAACTTGATGAGGAACTAGTAATGATATTTGCAAGATTAATTTATCTCGAAGGAGGAGATAAACCTTTGGAATATCAAAAAGCGGTGGGCACTGTTTTTATGAACCGTATTCAGTGTCCGTTTGAATTTCCAGATAATTTTTATGATGTGCTTCATCAGAAAAATCAGTGGGCCGTTGTAGTAGACGGATGGTTGGAAGATCCAAAAAAAGCACCGAGTGAAACTTCTATCGAAGCTGCTCGTTGGTGTCTAGCAGGTGGACGTAATCTACCACCATATGTTTTAGCTATTGCTAAATTCTTGGTTAAGGAATCGATACTTTATATCTGCTATGACGAAGACAACTACTTTGGTTATGTGGACTATACGCCATATGCTACATAAGCATTGCGAATAGTTATAAGCCATTTTAAAAGAGAGCATAAATTTGCTCTCTTCTTTATTTTTAGAAGTATGTCTATTATTATTGATTAAACCTTTAAAATATGTTATAATAAAGAGGTTCAAGGAAAATTGAATAGTCGCTGGTAAATTTCGAAAGAAATTACAAGAGGAAAGTCCGGGCTCCATAGAGCAAAGATGCTAGATAACGTCTAGTGAGGGTAACCTTAAGGAAAGTGCAACAGAAAATAACCGCCGTAAGTTGATTTCAGCAATGCGGTAAGGATGAAAAGGCGAGGTAAGAGCTCACCGCTGGTATGGTGACATACTGGGTCAGTGTAAACCCCATCTGGAGCAACACCTAAATAGAATATAACACCTGCTCGGTGATTCTAAATTGCGTGGCTTGAGATATATAGCAATATATGTCCTAGATAAATGACTATTTTAAATGACAGAACCCGGCTTACAGATTTTCCTTGAACTTATTTATATTAATTTTTTCATATCTTCAGGAATTTCCGCTTCTAAACAAATTTTATTTTTATTAATTGGATGAATAAATTCCATTTTATAGCTATGTAAAGCCTGCCTATCTATTAAAGAATTACTATTTGAAGAAGTATTATATAAAGTGTCACCAAGTAATGGGTTTCCAATATAAGCAAAATGAACTCTTATTTGATGCGTTCTACCAGTTTCTAATATGCACTTAATAAGTGAATAATTATTATATTCTTTAATTACCTCATAATGTGTTACAGCTTTTTGACCAGATAAGTCAATGCATCTTTCGATAATGCTACCTTGTTTTCTTGCAATAGGAGCATCAATAGTTCCGCTTTTACTTTTTAAATTTCCAAAAACAATTGCAAGATAAGTTTTTTTAAAAATTTTATTATTCATTTGTTTTATTAAACTCTCTTGTACATATTCATTTTTAGCAAATAAAACTAAACCAGAAGTGTTTAAATCAATTCTATTTATAGGTCTAATTTTTTTCTTTAAACCAATTTCGTCAAAGTAATATTTTATACCATTTGACAAAGAATCAGTAAAATGCAAAATAGATGGATGTATAGCAATTCCAGCAGGTTTATTAATAGCCAATAAATGTTCATCTTCATAAACTATATCTAAATTCATTTTTGTAGGAATTATATTAGAATTATCCTCATCTGAATCTAAAACAATGGTAATTATGTCCTCAGCATTAGCAATAGTTCTAGTGTCGACAAAAGAACCATTTAATAAAATGGATTTATTTTTTATTAATTTATTTTTCAATCTTGTTGATATTTCTAGTTTTTCACTTAAGACTTGATTTATACTAATTGTATCTTTTACTTTATATTCGATATTCATAATTTATTTTCCTTTTAGTACATATATTAACATAAAACATTAGAAAATTCAATTTTAGAACAATAATATTGAAAAAAAGGAAAATATAATGTAAAATATAAAAACAAAAAGGGAGAAAAGAAAATGATAAAAAATGTAATAAAACATACAATTTTAATATTAAAGCATAAATGGTATGTATTTGTATATTGTACAAAATTAGGAATGCCTTTGAGGGGATTAATGCATGATATGTCAAAATTTTCACCAACTGAATTTTGGGAAAGTGTTAAATTTTATAATGGAAAAAGAAGCCCTATAACATTTGCAAAGCAGACGAATGGATATTCTAAAGCTTGGTTACATCACAAAGGAAGAAATAAACACCACGCAGAATATTGGGTAGATGATTTAGCACCAAATCCAACACCAATAATTCCGTATAAATATGTAGTAGAAATGATATGTGATAAATTATCAGCAAGTAAAGTTTACCAAGGAAAAAATTGGACTAAAACTTCTGAAATAGAGTATTGGAGACACGAAAGAGAAAGAATTAGAATAAATAAGCATCTAGAAGAAATGCTAACAGAACTATTTGAGCAGATTGCTATAGAAGGAATAGAACCAGTTTTAAATAAAAAGAATATAAAAGCTCTATACAAAAAACATTGTGGAGACATTAAGTAAATACGCATTAATAAAGAAAGGGGAACAAGTTAGATTTAAAAATGAGAATAAGATTTAAACCATGGGCAAGAGCAGAATTAGAAGCAAGTAGCTTTTATGTATTAGAGCCTGAAAAATTAAAAGGAAAGTGGAGAGAGCAATTTGCAGATTCTAGCAAACCATTACATTTAGAATTAGGATGTGGCAAGGGAGGATTTATATCACAAATTGCTGTAAAGCACCCAGAAATTAATTACATAGCTATAGATTTAGTTGATGCAATGCTTGGTCTAGCAAAAAGAAAAATCGAAGAAGCATATAATGGTAAAGAAATAAATAATGTTTTAATTACAAGATTCGACATAGATAGAATATTATTAATATTAGATAAAAAAGATGCAATAGATAGAATTTATATTAATTTTTGCAACCCTTGGCCCAAAGGAAAACATAGAAAAAAACGTTTAACACATACAAGACAATTAGAAAAGTATAAACAATTTTTAAAACCAAATGGTGAGGTTTATTTTAAAACAGATGATGATGCTCTATTTGAAGCTAGCCTGACATATTTTGAAGAAAGTGGCTTTGAAATTATTAAGAAAACTTATGATTTACACAGTGAAAATTGTTTAGAAAACATAGAAACTGAACATGAGACGATGTTTTCAAATCAAGGAATTAAAATAAAAGCCCTAATTGCGAAATTAAAATAAGTTCTAATAACCCTTGTCTTTAAATCAAAGAATTTAAAAAGCTCTAATTGCGAAATTAAAATAGTTTACAATAAACACCTTATATTATTATTAGAATATAATATTGTGAGGTGTTTTTATTATGGCTTATTCTGATAGAGAGCTACTAGCTAGAATTGTGCAGTGCGAAGCAGGAGGAGAAGGAGACAATGGTATGAAGGCAGTTGCAACAGTAATCATAAATAGAGTAAATGCATCAACTGGAGAATATTCAAGAATATCTCAAGGCGGAAATATAAGAAACATTATATTTCAACGAGGACAGTTTGACTGCGCTAGTGAAACAATAGGAGGAAGATACAATAGGCAAAACATATATAATATGAATCCTACAAATGTACATTACGAAATAGCTGATTGGGCATTAGCAGGAAATAAATTAAACGAGGTAGGAGATTGCTTATGGTTTTTAAATCCTTTTGCATCTAACTGTGGTCCTACTTTTCCATATAATGGTTCAGGAACACTTCATACTAGAATAGGAGAGCATTGCTTTTATAGACCAACAAGCAAATATGCTCAAACTTAATTTAATAGGAGGAAGGAAAATGGAAGAAAATAATAGAAGAAATATTGTATTAGATTCAAATTCACCAGAGATAATGACTAATGATATATACACACCAGCATTTTTAAGAGAAAATCTTGGAAAATTAGTAAGAATAGAATTTTTAATCGGAACAAATGAAATCGTGGATAGGGTTGGTATACTAGAAGAAGTTGGAGCAAGTTATGTATTACTTAGATCAATTGAAAGCGGAAATTTACTTTATTGTGATATATATGCAATAAAATTTGTAGTAATTTCTCAAAATCCATACATTAGGCAAGATAAAAATTTTCAAATTTAAAGAAAACAAAGCTGATTGCAATTACGCAATCAGCTTTAAAAAAGATTATACTATATCGTTGAATTATAAACTTTATTATGATAATATAATTTATGAAAAAATAATTACACGGAGGAGAAAATGAAGCTAGGGAATTTAATTCTGCTTGCACCAAATACAGTTTTAGCAGTTCTCGCAAAGACAGTCAGACTAAACTTAACAGAAAAAGTAAATAACATAGCAGTAGAGAAAGGCTTTTATCATTGTGTTCCAAACAAAGAAGTAGGGAATAAAATTTTAGATAGTGGTAAGATAAGAGCAAGCAAAGGTATCCTTAATGCTTATGGAAAGTCAGCAGCTTTTATGTTTTTAGGAATACCGAATTTAGAAAATTATTTAAAAAATTTAATATCAGATCCTCGCAAAAATATATTAATGGCACCAGAACAAATAGTATATGCTATAAAGATGGAACCAAAGTTAGAAGAGTTATCAAATTATAAAACTAGATTAGCTGATAATGTAATTTTACATGAGGGAGATTGCATAATTCCAGAAGAAAGAACAAAACTAACTCAATTAGTATTAGATTTAGTAAGAGACGAAAATGGTACAGTAATTTTAGATAACAAAGGGCAAAAACAAATTGCATTCAGAGAAAGAACAGAGGCAGAAATACAAAGAGATGGAGATGAGTATAAACCATCATCAGAATTTTTAGAAGCTATTGAAGGATATAAAAAAAATAATGGCTATGCTCAAAAAGATTTTTTGAACATTAGAAATACAACTAATACAATATTACATGTTACAGAATTAGAGGGAAAGTATGCATTAAATAATAGTTTAGATTTTATAAAAAATTTTATGAGAGGAGTGTTTAATTCTCAGAAAAAATTAGATGAAAACCCAAATGCAAAAATTTTTAGAATAACAAAGGAAATAGAGCAAGGACAAGCAGATACCAAAAAACCTGTAAGAGATAAGAAATATGTAAGTAGCATTATAGAGCTTAATAGACAAGGAATACACCAGCAAATGATGTCTAAAGTTTTACAAGAATTTAGGCAAAGCAAAGAAGCAAAGTTTTTAGAACAAAAGATGTCAGATTTAAATAGTAATGCTCCAATAAAAAGAAAAGGTATACATGGGCATAGTCATAGTGATAGAGTAACTATGTTAGCATTTATAATTGCTCAAAGAGAAGGAATAAATTTAGATAATAGAATGCTTGATATATTGGCATCAGCTGGATACTACCATGATATAGGTAGAATTTTAAATCAAGGACCACATGCCAAAAGAAGTGTAAAATTAGTAGATAAAAAGAAGTTAGTTCACTCAAATGGAGAAGCTTACAGTAAAGAAGATATGAATATATTAAAAGCGGTTATTAATGCACATGAGGGAAACGAAGAAAAAGCAATAAAAATGCTTAACAAATATGGAGTTGAGCCTCAAGATATTGATTCTACTTTAATGCTTACATCCATCTTAAGAGATGCAGATGCTTTAGATAGAGCAAGATTAAGTAGTAAAGCTTCAATGAATCTAAAGCCACGCTTTTTAAAGACAAAAGCGGCAAAAGGGTTAATAGATTTTTCTTTTCAATTTGAAGCTTTGACCCAAAATGTAAAAAATTTTTCGAGTATATTGAGTTATGATGTGCAAGATGCACAAATAAAAGGAAAGCAAAAAAAATCTATGGCGAACAGGCAAAGCTTCTTAGAAGATTTACAGAAGGGAGTAAAACCACCATTAAATGAGTTAGAGCAAGGAGAAAAACCTGTGGTAAAACGAGAAGTACAATATAAACAAACATTGAATAAAGAACTAGAAGATGATGAATTAGAAAATGGTTAAAACACTTGATTTAGATTGTAATATTATATATAATATGAAACTGATAAGGAGGAAATAAAATGTCTTTTATTGAACAAATCAAAACTAGAGCAAAAAAAGATTTAAAAACAATAGTCCTTCCAGAAGCAACAGATATTAGAGTATTGCAAGCAACAGAAACAGTATTAGCAGAAGGATATGCAAAAATTATATTAATTGGAGAAGAAGCAGAAATTTTAGCCAAAGCAAAAGAAAATAATTTAAACATTGAAGGGGCAAAAATAGTAAGTCCATTAACATCTGAAAAAAGTGAAGCATATGCAAATTCTTTATATGAGCTTAGAAAAAATAAAGGAATGACTTTAGAGCAAGCACAAGAGTTAATTAAAAATCCTGTTTACTTTGGAATGATGATGGTAAAACAAGATGAAGCAGATGGTTTAGTATCAGGAGCTGCACATTCAACAGCAGATACATTAAGGCCAGCACTTCAAATACTTAAAACTGCACCAGAAACAAAGCTAGTATCAGCATTCTTTGTAATGGTAGTACCAGATTGCAAGTATGGAGAAAATGGGACCTTTATATTTGCTGATTCTGGTTTAAACGAACAACCTGATAGTGAGGCATTATCAGAAATTGCTATATCTTCAAGTAAGAGTTTTAAACAATTAGTAGGAAATGACCCTAGAATTGCAATGCTATCTTACTCTACTTATGGAAGTGCCAAATCAGATGCGACTCAAAAAGTAATAGATGCAACAAATCTAGTAAAAGAGAAAATGCCAAGTTTATTAGTAGATGGAGAATTACAATTAGATGCAGCCATAATACCAGAGGTCGCTGAATTAAAAGCGAAGAATAGCCCATTAAAAGGAAATGCAAACATATTAGTATTCCCAGATTTAGGAGCTGGAAATATAGGTTATAAATTAGTACAAAGATTAGCCAAAGCAGAGGCTTATGGACCACTTTGCCAAGGTATTGCAAAACCTGTAAATGATTTATCAAGAGGATGCTCAAAAGAAGATATTGCAGGAGTTGTGGCAATTACAGCAGTTCAGGCTCAAGGCAATTACTAATAACTAAAATAATAGCAACTATGATACATATTGAAATATTGCAAATTTCAATAATGTAAATTATTAATATGCAAATCAGAATATAATAAATAAGAAAGGATTTTAAAAAATGAAAATATTAGTTTTAAATTGTGGAAGTTCATCACTTAAATATCAATTAATAAATATGGAAAATGAAGAAGTTATAGCTTCAGGAAAATATGAAAGAATAGGAGAGCAAGAAGCATTTATAACACATAAAGTAAATGGAGCAAAACATCAAATAGATCATCCAGCTATGAATCATGAAGAAGCTATAGATTTTACATTAAAACAATTAGTAAACCCAGAATATAAAGTAATTGATAGCTTAGATGAAATAAGTGCAATAGGGCATAGAATAGTAAATGGTGGAGAAAAAATAATAAAGCCAATGCTTATAGACGACAACGTACTACAAATGCTAAATGATGTTATTGATTTAGCTCCTCTACATAATCCAGGAGGAATTTCAGGAATAGAAGCTTGCAAAAGAGTAATGCCAGGAAAACCAATGGTAGTTGTAGTAGATACAGCATTCCATCAAACAATACCACAAGAAAGATATATATACCCAATACCATATAGATTTTATGAAAAATATGGAATAAGAAAATATGGTTTTCATGGTACATCACATATGTATGTTGCAAACAGACTAGCAGAAATTTTAGGAAAAGATATAAAAGATTTAAAAATTGTAACTTGTCATTTAGGCCAAGGTGCAAGTTTATGTGCAGTTGATGGTGGAAAATCAGTAGAGACAAGTATGGGTGTTACACCACTTGGAGGAATACCTATGGTAACAAGAAGCGGAGATATGGACCCTTCAGTAGTAACATTTATGATGAAAAAAGAAAATTTATCTGCAGAACAAGTAGAAAATATGCTAAATAAACAATCAGGCTTACAAGGAATAAGTGGTTTAGCTCCTGACTTTAGAGAAATTGAAAATGCATCAAATGACGGAAACGAAAAAGCAAGAATGGCTGTAAATCACTTCAATTACGAAGTAGCAGCTTATGTTGCAAAATGTGCAGTTGCGATGGGTGGAATGGACGCCATAGTATTTACAGGTGGAATTGGAGAGAATCAAATTCATATAAGAGAAGGTATCTGCAAAAACTTAGAGTTTATGGGAGTAAAGCTTGATATTGATAGAAACAATATAAGAGGAGAAGAAAAAGAATTATCAACACATGATTCTAAAGTTAAAGTTTACTTAATTCCAACGAATGAAGAATTAATGATAGCTAGACAAACAAAAGCATTAATTTAAGTAAACAATGATAAGATTAAAAACTTAAGCATATAAGTAAATAATAATAAAATCAAAAAACTTAAAGATTAAAGGAAGGATTTTAATGAAAATAGTACCTATCACATTACTTACGGGATATTTAGGAGCTGGGAAAACAACTCTTATAAATCATATTTTAAATAACCAAAAAGGCTATAAAGTAGCTGTAATTGTAAATGACATTGGAGAAGTAAATATAGATGCAAATTTAATTCAAAGAGGAGGAGTAGTAACAGAGAAAGATAACAGCTTAGTTGCCTTGAGTAATGGTTGTATTTGTTGTACTTTAAAGGTAGACTTAATGCAACAAATCGTAGACATTATCAAAATGCAGAAATTTGACTACATCTTAATTGAAGCTAGTGGTATCTGTGAGCCAATTCCAATTGCCCAAACAATTACTGTACTTTCAGAGTCAACTGAACAATATGGCTTGCCAAAAATTTGTAGACTAGACAATGTTGTATCTGTTGTAGATAGTTTAAGATTGGTTACTGAATTTGAATGTGGAGATAATTTAGTAGAAAAAGAAGATTTAGATGAAGAAGATATTGAGAACTTAATTATTCAACAAATAGAATTTTGTAACATAATTATTCTAAACAAAACTGATGAAGTAAGCAAAGAAGAGCTTGCAAGAGTAAAAGCAATTATTAGAAAATTGCAACCAAAAGCTGAAATAATCGAAGCAAACTTTGGCGTAGTTCCAGTAGAAAAAATTCTTAATACTAATTTATTTGATTTCGAGGAAGCAGCAACTTCAGCAGGCTGGTTAGAAGAATTAAATAGAGATGTAGATGTAGACGAAGACGAGGACGAGGATGACGAAGAAGACGAACACGACCATGACCACGAACATGATGAAGATGAGCATGACCATGACCACGAACATGATGAAGATGAGCATGACCATGACAACGCCCATAATCATAATCATGAAGAACATGAACACGGACATGGACATCATCATCACCACCACGAATCTGAAACAGAAGAATATGGCATAAGTTCATTTGTATACTACAGAAGACCTTCTTTAAATAGAAAGAAATTTATAGATTTTGCAAATAATTTACCAAGAAATATAATAAGGTGTAAAGGTTTAGTATGGTTTAGTGATGAGCCAGATATGTCATATATATTTGAACAAGCTGGAAAACAAGTAACTTTAAGCGATGGAGGAGAGTGGTTTGCAGTCTCTCCAAAAGCTGAACTTCAAGAAATATTAGAAAACAATCCTGACATCAGAAAAGATTGGGATGAAACCTATGGAGATAGAATGGTAAAACTAGTTTTTATTGGTAGAGATATGGACAAAAAACAAATTATAGAAGCTTTAGATAATTGCATTGAAAAATAAAATTTAAATCAACTTTATCATTTGGTAATGAATTTGTTTTATAATAAGAAAGAAATCAACCCTATGCAAAATTAATAATTTGCATAGGTTATTTTTATGTGTGCTCAAGGAGGTAAATATATTTTCTTGTAGTGATTTAATGCTTTTTTCATCATGAAATCGTAGAATTTACATAAAATTATCTATTTCATAATGAAAAAAGCATTGAATCATAGGAAGAAATATATACCAATTCTTTTTTTAATATTTCGATTTAAAAAATATAGATTTAAGTTTTACAAGCTGTTAAGATTTTATAAGAAATAAATAAGAAACTTAAAATTATATCTTGCAAAAACTTTAGTATTTGCCATCACTAAAATAACAATTCTACATAATATATATCAAGGTAAATTATAGAGGTGGTACATATGGATGAAATACTAGAAATAAAAAACATTAGTAAAAAGTATCAACACAAAAATGGTGAGACAATAGCAATAAAGAATATAAATTTAAAAGTCAAAAAGGGAGAATTTATAAGTATAATCGGACCAAGTGGTTGTGGTAAATCTACATTATTATCAGTAATTGCAGGGTTAGAAGAAAAAACAGAAGGAGAAATTTATATAGAAAATAAAAAAATTGAAGGAATATCATCAGAAATAGGATATATGCTACAAAAAGACTGCTTACTAGAATGGAGAACAATATATAACAACATTATGCTAGGTTTAGAAATAAAGAAAATAAAGAACAAAGAAAATATAGAATATGCTGAAGGCTTACTAAAGAAATATGGTTTATATGAATTTAAAGATAAATTTCCAAATCAACTTTCAGGAGGCATGAGGCAAAGAGCAGCATTAATAAGAACTCTTGCTATAAAACCTACAATACTTTTATTAGATGAGGCATTTTCTGCTTTAGACTATCAAACTAGAATAAAGGTTACAGTAGATATTTACAAAATTCTAAGAAAAGAAAAAATAACTACAATTATGGTAACACATGATATTTCCGAAGCGATAAGCATGGCAGATAGAGTAGTAGTATTAAGTAAAAGGCCAGGAACAATAAAAAGTATTCATAATATAGAATTCAATGTAGAAACTAGAACACCTTTAAATTGCAGAGAAACAACAAACTTTAGTGAATACTTTAATACTCTTTGGAGGGAGTTGGGTGTAGATGAGTGAAGAAAGAAAAAAATATTTAAGGCAAGTTAAAGTAGAAAAATTTTTAGTTTTAGGTGGCCAAATTCTAATTTTAGTATTATTTTTAGGAATATGGGAAATAGGTGCAAACAATGGTTGGATAGATAGTTTTATAACAAGTAGTCCAAGTAGAATATTAAAAACATTTATAAATTTTTCTTCAAACAATTTACTAGGACATATCAAAGTTACAGTATATGAAACAATTATAGGCTTTTTATTAGGAACATTCATGGGATTTTTCATTGCAATAATACTATGGTGGTCAAAGTTTATTTCTAAAGTATCTGAACCATATTTGGTTATATTAAATAGTTTACCTAAAGTTGCATTAGGCCCAATAATAATAATTTGGGTTGGAGCTGGTACTAAAGCTATTATCGTAATGGCAATAGCAATTTCCTTAATAGTTACCATTTTAGATATTCTAAATGGTTTTATAAATACAGATAAAGATTTAATAAAAATGGCAAAAACCTTTAACAGTAGTAAATTTCAAATTCTGACTAAAATAGTAATTCCAGCAAATATATCTACATTTATTAATTCGTTAAAAATAAATATAGGTTTATCTTTAGTCGGTGTTATATCAGGAGAATTCCTAATCTCTAAGGCAGGACTTGGTTATTTAATTACTTATGGAGGTCAAGTATTTAAACTAGATTTAGTAATGAGTAGTGTAATTATTTTAGGAATAGTAGCAGGTCTAATGTATTTATCAGTTATATTATTAGAAAAGATTATTCTAGTAAGGAAAGGATTAAAAAAATGACAAGAAAAAATACCGTAATTCTTATTATTGCTGTAGTAATAGTTGCTATAATAGCTGTTATTGCAATAGTTAGAGGAACTGGAACATCGATGCAAGATGGTGATTCTTCAAAAGAGTTAAAAACTATATCTGTCAGTGAAGTAACCCGTTCTGTATTTTATTCGCCACAATACGTAGCAATAGCTGCTGGATATTTTGAAGATGAAGGGCTAAAATTAGATTTAACAACTGGTCAAGGAGCAGACAATGTTATGACAGCAGTTTTATCAAATCAAGTTGATATTGGATTTGCAGGACCAGAAGCATCAATCTATGTATATAATGAAGGAAAAGAAGATTATACCCAGGTATTTGCACAACTTACAAAAACAGATGGCTCATTTTTAGTAAGTAGTAAACCAATAGAAAATTTTGATTGGTCTGCTCTAAAAGGAAAAACAGTTATACCTGGAAGAAAAGGTGGAGTACCATATATGACTCTACTATATGTACTTAAGAAAAATGGAATAGATCCACAAAAAGATTTAGTCTTAGATGATAGTATAGATTTTGATTTAATGGCAAGTGCATTTTCTACAGGGCAAGCAGATTTTGTAACATTATTTGAACCTACTGCATCTCAAATACAAATGTCAGGAAAAGGTTATATTGTAGCTTCTGTAGGAAGTGAAGCAGGAGAGATTCCTTATACAGCATATTTTGCTAAAAAAAGTTATATAGAAAAAAATTCAGATATAATTCAAAAATTTACAAATGCTATATATAAAGGTCAACAATATGTTCAAACACATACCTCTAAAGAAATTGCTGAACTTATTACAGAATTTTTCCCAGACACAGATATAGACACACTTTCAAAAGCAATTGAAAGTTATAGACAAATTGATGCATGGAACAGCACTCCATACATGTCAGAAAAAGACTTTAACCTATTACAAGATGTAATATATGATGCAGGCGAATTAGAGAAACGTGCACCTTATTCTGAAGTTGTAAATAACTTTTATAAATAGATACAATAGTCACGTAAAGAATAACTTTGCGTGATTTTTGTATATTTTAAAGTAAAATTATTTTAAAAATAAAATTATACTATTTTTCTATATGAAGAAGTAGAATTACGTGATTTTGTATTATCAATAAAAACTTAACATAATATTGATTAATTTCAAACCTTAATTAACATAAATTCATATTATATATTAAACTGCAAAAGAAAGGAGAAAAATATAAAATGCAATTAGAAGGCAAAAAAATTGGATTTGTTATGACAGGTTCATTTTGTACATTTAAAAAGACTATAGAACAACTAAAAATAATAGTAAAAAATAAAGCAGATGTTTTGCCGATTATGTCTTATAATGCTTACAATTTAGATACAAAGTTTGGCAAAGCCCAAGAATTTATAGAAGAAATAAAAAAAATTACAGGAAAGAAAATAATAAAAACAATACAAGAAGCAGAGCCCATTGGACCAAAGCATATGACTGATATAATGATAATCGTTCCAGCAACTGGCAACACAATGGCAAAGCTTGCAAATGACATAATAGATACACCAGCAACAATGGCAGCAAAATCACATTTGAGAAATAGTTTACCATTAGTAATAGCTCCATCAACTAATAATGGTTTAGGAGCAAATGCTGAAAATATTGGTAAACTTTTAAATAGAGATAATTATTACATGGTGCCTTTCAGGCAAGATAACCCAATAACTAAACCTCGTTCAGTTGTATTTGACCCACAATTAATTATACCAACATTAGAAAAAGCATTAGATGGGGAGCAATTGCAACCTATACTATTATGAACTTTATAAAAAACACCTACAAATGATTATAAGACATTTGTGGGTGTAATTGTTATTATTTGCTTTTTTTAACATCTTTTTTTGAATCACATTTAGAGTATTTAAACAACATTTTATTTTTTATAAAAGTAGAAAATTCTTCAGCAGTTCCTTGAGTGAAGCCTTCTTTATTAATTATAAAAGAATACCTTTTAGTTAAGTATAAGTAAAAATATTTATCCGTTTCATAAACTTTGTATAGTCTAAAATATGATACTTTATCAAAATTTAATTTATCTCTAACTTTAAAGTAATTATTGTAAAAATAAAATTTAAATGTATCAGACTTAGCAATTGCTTTGTTTTTGACTTCCTTTTTATAGATCAATATAGGGTTAAATAATCTGTAGCATGTAAAAATAATTAATGCTAATATAAATACAATAGATAATACTACTAGTTTTGATTTTATTGTTTCTATTAGGCAATATACTAATAATATTAATATAAAGATAGTAAATATTTCATAGTATAAGTTATTTTTGTCATTGTGAAAACGAGTAAATTCGTCGTAAAGTTTTTTAGAATATTGCGTGGTATTTTTAAATAATAATTGTTTCTTCATAAGAATCTCCATTTCAAGTTTGTTTAATACAAATTTCAAATACTATATTTAAAATGATATTTAATATGTAGCTAGTGGGTTGTTTTCAACTGCATTTCTAACTTGATCATTACTTACGTGAGTATAAATTTCAGTGGTAGAAATACTTTCATGTCCTAAAAGTTCTTGAAGAGCTCTAATATCAACATTTCCATATTGGTACATAAGAGTTGCAGCGGTGTGTCTTAATTTATGAACTGAATATTTTTTGGTATCTAGACCAGAAGCACGTAATTCTTTTTCTACAATTTGCTGAACTGTTCGCCTGCTAATACGTTCACGACGTTCACTTAAAAATAAAGCATTTTTTGAATCATATTTAATATTTTCTTTTGGCCTTGCGGTATTTATATATTCAGAAATTGCATTCATACATGCCTTGTTAAGATATATAGTTCGTTCTTTATTTCCTTTTCCTATAACAGTCATTTTACATTCGTCAAACTCAATATCAGGAATATTAATGCCAACTAGTTCTGATAAACGCATGCCACAATTAAGAAATAAAGTGGTAATTGCAAAATCTCTTTCATGATTCCTGTTATCTTCATTGTCAGCAGTGTCAAGTAATTTGTGGCTCTCTTCTAATGTTAAATATTTAGGCATTCTTTTGCCAAGTTTTGGTGTTTCTAAATCTTGAGCTGGATTCTCATCTAAAATATGAGCTTTAGAGGTTAAATACTTAAAAAATATTCTTATGGATGATATTTTTCTAGCTCTTGTGGCAGGTTTAGCTCTTAAATCAACAGCTAAATATGATACAAATGAATGAATGTCATCAAGTGTAATTTTTTTTAATGTATCTACAGAAAATTTTGAAATATTAATGTTTTTGAAATCTTTTTCATTTGTTAATTTAAAATGAAGCATTATGTATTTTAAAAACATACATAAATCGTAATTATATTCTTTAATAGAGTTAGGGGACTTATTTAAAATAGTAATAGAGTAGTCCAAAAAAGAATTTAAAAAATCTGGATTATTTTCTCTTTGTAACATTAGTTTCACCTCTTTATCATATAATTATATTATCATTAAATTTTTAAAAATTAAATAGTTTTGAAGAATTTTTTATACTTTAGAAAAGTTGTAATCAAAAAATTACACAATTAATAAATAAGAAAAAAGACAGGAGGCCAGACTTAAAAGTCTAGCCTCCATTTGGTACTATACCATGAACATAAAATCGCCTTACATATACTGTTTGACGAATTCTTCACCACAAATAAGTTTAGCTATGTAAACATATCTGTCGCTTATCTTTTTCAAAAGTTCTTCCGAAATTTCCGGAATAGGCTGGTTGTTATGTCCTTTAAAACCGATAGTTTTGCAGTAATCATGCACAATCTGCTTATCCATACTTAATATTTTAAAATTAGGTGTATATCCCGAAGGAAAAGCAAAATAGCTGTAGTCAGGCGTAGCAACCTCATTTGCCAAAACAACATCATAATTGTAGTTAAGTCCAAACTCAAATTTGGTGTTAATGAGCATGACACCTGCATTTTCGCAATGTTCAGAAAGAATGGAATATATTGCTGAACACTGTTCATAAATAGTTTTGAGATAATCTTTCGCATACTGATATGCTATTGCATATTTTGCGTATTCCCAGTCTTCATCAGAACTATAGTAATCTGCAAAATCAAATGAATCATGATCCATTTGGCAAGCGAAAGTATAGAAGTCAAAATTATAGCATTTACAAATGTCTTCTGCATCTGGAACTATAGAGTTATTCCTTAGCCAAAGGGCTAACTGTTCAATACACTCATCTTGAGTTATAGGGTGGTCGTGTCCATTTTCTTCTTTGATTGCCGGTGTGACAATCGGTTCAGGCAATTTGTCACCTTTTTGGAGTCCTTCAGAGAAGGTATAACCAGAATAAGATATGCCCTTAGCATATGCTTTGTAGGCGGAACCAACTAGATAGCCAGAAACAATAAATTTGAATGGCAACATGGTAAGTGATTCTGCATAAGATAGCCTGTTCACATCCTGGGCATCAAAGCCGGCAGCTGTAAAGAAATTTTTAGACACAGGGATGTAGTCGGTAATAAAACCTTGATTGTTAAGGAGCATCTTGTTATATTGACTTATGCAATTAAGCATAGCTCCCTTAAGAGGAACGTCTACATTAATGACGCCGTCAAACGCTGACAGGCGGTTGCTTGTGTCGAAAATGAGTCCGTTAAAAACGTGCATATCCCGAACGTTGCCGGTCTTCACGATTTTTGTAATAGGAGCATGATACTCCATTTCAGAACCCTTTTCATTAGACGATTTGTACTGGGCTTTTTCATTAGGTTTTTGCATAGGTGTAAACCCCTTTCATAATATAGTATTTGTCTTTAACTTGTAAAATTAATCAATTTTACAAACAAAAGCCAATGTAATAAAATTATATCACAAAATATCGAAGAAATAAAGCTTTTTACTTGTTTTTTATGTGAATTATGCAATAAACACATTACATGCAATAAAGAAGAAGGTGTTATAAACACCTTCTTCTGGCTTATCCGCGCAACAAAAGATATTTTCTTTTTGTTGATTCGCCACCTCTAAAAGATCTTTCTGACTTATTAACATCCATTATTTCTTTTACTTCTTGTGCCAAATTTGGACTACACGAAATAAGAACATATGTTAAATGTCGATAAATTGTACTTTTGGAACACTTGAATTTTTTTGCGGTTTCACGTACAGTAGATTTTGCCTCGATAAAATACCGCGCTTCTTGTAAAATTCTGTTTTCCAACTCTTCTTGAAACTCTTTTTTTGGTTGCATAAAAGCCGACCTCCAATTAATGAAATATTTTCTATAATATTATATCATATATTTTACATAATATCAATTTTATTTAATATTTAAAATTATCACAATTCTTTCATATTTTATATATTAAATAAATAGTAAGTTGTTTGACAAATTTATAATTTTTTGTTAAAATTTTTACTGTTAAAAAATTAAAAAGATGACACATGTAGTGCTTTGCACGTAAATCTGATAACAGAGCTTTTTATGTTAGAAATTTACGTACAAAAATTATATGTGTTTTTTTGTCTTTTAGAAAGGAGATTAAAATGCCAGAAACAAAATTTCAAAGATTAATATTTGCATTAATAACAGTAATTATAACTGTACCTTGTTTTGTTTTTTATTGTTCTTCTTATGAAGCAGGAGGATTTACAATTGATATAATAAAAAACTCTGTTATATTTATTCCAATTGAATTTATACTTGCATATCTATGTGAAATTTTTATAGGAAGTCCCTTATCTGTAAAATTAGCATTAAAAGCAATGCCACCTCAAAAAAATTCTCCTATGATGGTAGAAACAGCAATAATATGTGCAACAGTGGGAATTATGTGCCCATTAATGAGCTTTTTAGCAACAATTTTATATAATGGAATTATTGCAGTTGGTATATATCATCAAATAAGTTTTTTATATTTTATGATTAATTTTATACCATTTTGGTTACAAAAAGTTGTATTAAATTTTCCATTTGCTTTGCTATCACAATTATTCTTTATACAACCTCTTACAAGAACAATATTTAAAAATATCTTTGCAAAAAAATCAAAAGAATACAATATTGAAAATGAGCAAGAATTGATTGAATCTACAGAAACAATTCCATCAGATATAACCCAGTAGATGTAAAACAAATATAATAAAATATTAAAAAAAATAAGAAGACATTAATTAAGTTGTTAATATCTTCTTTATTTTATTTGTTAAATATTATATAATCAATTAAACAAATAGTAAGTTATCGCTGAGGTTGAATTTTAAAATTTGAATAAAAAATATAAACTTTGGGTGGGTATATAAAATATACTCATCTTTTAT
>CANQCG010000001.1 GCA_947589645.1 uncultured Clostridia bacterium | reverse complement strand
GTCCTCCTTCTCCTGTTGGGTTGTAAAGAGTAATAAGCATAACAAGTTCTGGATCATCCACTGGAGAAACTGCTGCAAATGATGTAACATATTTTCCTGTATTTACGCCATCTTCTGATGTCCCAGTTTTTCCTCCAATCCTATAACCTGCAACTCTGGCATTTTTCCCTGTTCCTTCGCTTACTACACTTTCCATCATAGATAATACTTTTTCTGCATTTTCAGGAGAAATTACTTGCTCGCCATATTGTGGGGCAAGCTCCATTTCTTCTCCTGTTACACTATTTATAGTAGCTTTTACCACCCTTGGTACTACATAAACTCCTTTATTTGCGACAGTAGAAATTGCAGTTGCCATTTGCAAAGGTGTTATTTCAAATCTTTGACCAAAACTTATTGTTGCAAGTTCTACAGGTCCACACTTTTCCTCTTTAACAAATATTCCTTTGGCTTCTCCTGGAAGAGTAACGCCTGTTTTTCTAAAAAAGCCAAAATTTTCTAAATAATCATAATATTTCTGCACTCCTATTTTCTGTCCAAGTCCTATAAATACAGGGTTACATGAATTCATTAATGCATCTCTTAAACTTTGTGAACCATGTGGTCTATAATATCTCCAACATTTTATTCTAGCATTTGCTATTTGTATTGAGCCTGAACAGTTAAATTGCCCTGCTGTATCGGTATCAGCTATTCCCTCTTGTAATGCTGCTGATGCAGTTACTATTTTAAATACAGACCCTGGCTCATATGTATCTGATATAGCTTTATTTCTCCACATTGCCTGCAAACTTTTGCTTTTGTCTTCTTGGCTTAGCTGATCCCATGAAGCTTTTAATTCTTCATTGTTTATTGTGTACGGGTCATTTAAATCATACCCTGGATATGTAGCCATTGCGAGAATATCTCCAGTTTTAGGATTCATTATTATTATGCTTCCACCATCTGTGCATATATTATCAATACAGGCCTCTTCTAAGTATTTTTCTACAATAGATTGAATTGTCATGTCAATCGAAAGTACAATACCATCTCCATCAATCGCTGCAATATAGTCTTCTCCTTCTGTTCCTATTGCTCCTCCTTTTGCATCTGTCATTTTCTCAATTCTTCCATTTGTGCCTTTTAGGGTTGTATTAAATTTTGCTTCCACTCCATCTAAGCCTTGATTATCGCTACCACAAAAACCTATTACTTGACTTGCTAAATCTCCATAAGGATAATATCTTTTTGTATCTTCATCTATGTTTATTCCTTTGTCTATATTATTATCTTGCATCCAAACTCTAAGCTTATCTGTTTGTTCTTTTTCTACTTTTCTTACAATTGTTTCAATAGAACTATTTTTCTTTACTTTTTTTAATACTTTTTCGTAGTCTAGCTCAAATATATCACTTAAAGCCTGTGCCACCTTCTCTTTGTCTTGTTTTGCAATTTGCGTTGGATTTACCGTAATAGATTCAACATTTGCAGATACAGCTAATATGTATTTTTTTGAACTGTCATAGATAGTTCCTCTTTTAGCACTTATACTTCTACTTAAACTCTGCTGGTCAGTTGCTTTTTCTATTAAAAATGCTCCTTGTACAAACTGAATGTGCCATATTCTTCCTATCAAGAAAACAAATATAAATATTACTACAAATAGTGCATTTTTCATCTTCCTTTTATTAGATATTTTCATGTTTATCATACAAATCACCTATTTTATTTGTATGTAAAAATATTAGTTGTATAACAAAAATCGAACCTAATATTTTTTTAAAATTCATATTTATAAGAAAATATTAGATTCAAAATAATTATAATCCGAAGCTTACCCCTAATGCATCATTAACTTTATTTATAATAGTCATATCATCTATATGGCCAATTTTTTCTTTTAATCTACTCTTATCTATTGTTCTTATTTGCTCTGTAAGTATTACAGAATTACTTTTTAGTCCTTTCGTATTTTCTCCTAATTCTATATGTGTTGGTAATTTTGCTTTGTTTGTTTGCGAAGTGATTGCTGCTGCTATAACTGTAGGACTATATTTATTTCCCAAATCATTTTGTATAATTAAAACTGGTCTTATTCCACCTTGTTCTGAACCAATTACAGGGCTTAAATCAGCATAAAACATATCTCCTCTTTTTACTACCATTTTCTTCACTCCTAAACTAGTATTTTTACAAGTTTGTTTGATTTTACATTTAAATCTTAGTTTGAAGTAAAGTAAATAGCGTAATTTATATGTTTGTACTTATACTGCGGTTTTCAAATGCTACTACTTCTTCTTTGTTCGTGCTATTTATCTCTACCTCATTATATAATATGTAAACAGTAGTTTTTTCGTTATTGTCTTTTATTTCTAGTTTAGTTGGATTGCAAGTTTCCTTGTCTATATATAGCACTTTCGTTTTAGTATATTTATTTTCATTTCCACTTTTGGTTTTCATTATTATTTGATTTTCTTCTTCAATAAATTCTGAATCTGAATTTGCTTTGTAATTTTCTATAAATGATATTAAATCTAAGCAATTATCACCTAAATAATTATAATTTTCAAAAATTGTATTTAGGTTTAAATTGCTATTTTCTAGTTTAAGATTTGTTCCATCATTAGTAATCTTCATTCCAGAAATATTGCTTGGTTCTAGCACTTCTTGCTTGCACATATTAGGGCTTACAAATTGCTGTTTTAGTATATATTTATTACTGTTTTTGTTGCTGTTTACTTCTACTGTAACTTTTAAATTATAAGAACTAATATTTAAAATGTAATCTACAATTTCTTGACTGGTTTTATTATTTCCATTTTTGAAAACTTTAGCCGTATTTTTAGAAAAAACTAAAAATAAAATTACTGCTAATAAAATAATAATTATTAAAAATATTAATATCTTGGACTTTTTCATTTTTTTATATTCCTTTCTTTTTTATTTACAACAATTTTATTCCTTGCTTTTTTGCATTATTACTTATTTAATTTGAAAGTTTTTTAGATAAGAAAAAGACTTACTCTTTTTCAAAGAATAAGTCTAATGTTTTTAAAAGTTCTTCTTGCTTGTCAATTTTATTAATTTTTTCTCTCATTTTACTTGCATTTTCAAAATTTCGAATATAACAACTTAAGTGCTTCCTCATTTCTTTAATCGCGATATTTTCTCCCTTTTCCTCAATTGCTAAATTTATATGTTTTTTAATAATTTCTAGCTTTTCTTCCATGCTAGGCTCTAGCTTTTTTTCACCTGTTTTAAGAAAATAACTTATTTGACCAAATAGCCATGGCTTTCCCATAGCTCCCCTTCCTATCATTATGCCATCTACTCCAGTATATTCAAACATCTTTAATGCTGATTCTTCAGAGTCTATATCTCCGTTTCCTATTACCGGAATTGAAACACTTTCTTTAACTTTTTTTATTGCATCTAAATCGACCTTCCCGCTATAATATTCTTCTCTAGTTCTACCATGTATAGTTATTGCTTTTGCTCCACATTTTTCTGCAATTTTAGCCAAATCACAAGCAACTATATTTTGGCTATTCCAACCTTTTCTAAATTTTACTGTTACTGGTACTGTTGAATTTTGTACAACTGCTTTTATTATTTTTTCAGCCTTATCTAAGTCTAATAATAATTTGCTACCATCACCATTTTTAACCACCTTTGGAGCAGGACATCCCATATTAATGTCTATAATATCTGCAATTTTACTGATTTTTTCTGCCGCATACCCCATTGATTCTTCATCACTTCCAAAAATTTGCATTGAAATAGGCCTTTTTTCTCCATATGTTTTAAGTAGTAAATTAGTTTTTTCGTCACCATAAAATATTGCCTTTGCACTTACCATTTCTGTGCATACTAAGCCTGGTCCGAATTCTTTACAGATACTACGAAAAGGCAGGTCTGTTATACCTGCCATAGGTGCTAATATTAAATTATTTTCTAGTTCTACATCTCCTATTTTTAATTTTTTTAGGTACATTTTTTCTCCTATTTAACAAATATTGTTTTCTGTCTTTTTCCACTAATATTTAATAATATTCCTAAAGATATAAAGCTTATTATCATTGAACTACCACCATAGCTTACAAATAATAATGGAACACCTGTGATTGGTAGTAAACCCATTGTCATTCCTATATTTTCGAGCATATGAAATAAAAATATTCCTGCAATTCCAATAGAAATATATGAGCCTTCATCATCTTTTGCAGTTTTTGCTATATATATTATTTTTGTTATTATTAAGACATATAGAATTATTACAATACTTGATACTATAAAGCCCATTTCCTCACCAATTACCGAAAATATAAAATCAGTAGTTTTTGGGTACAAATACCCTAGTTGAGTTTGATTGCCTTTAAAAAGCCCCATCCCTGTAAGTTGTCCCGCTCCTATTGCTAGTTTAGATTGTATTACATTATAGCCTGCTCCTCTTGGATCTGACTCTGGATGCATAAAAATTTCTATTCTTGTTTTGGCATGTTCAGGAAGAACATAAATATATATAATTGGAGCAAGTATTGCTATAAGTAAAAATGTTACAATTATATATTTTTTATCTAGCCCTGCTGCAAATAACATAAAAGCTAATGCTAGTAAATATGCAATTGCTGTACCATAGTCAGGTTGCTTAACTATAAGCAATAATGGCAATGCAACAATGGCCAATATAATAAATAATTTCCATGGTTTATTTATTTCGTTTTTACCACTTTCTTGCAACTTTGCCATAGCAAAGGATATAAAAAGTATTACTGCAATTTTAGCAAACTCTGAAGGTTGAAAGGCAAAATCTCCTATTGAAAACCAACTTGATGCTCCATTTATTGGCTCAGTAAATAATACTAAAATAAGTAAAATAATAGAGACTCCATATAGTATTGGTGATAATTTTACTAACATGTTATAATCTATTAACATAACTACTATCATTGCAACAATACTTACAATTAACCATATTACTTGTTTTATAAATTCATTGTAGTTACTTTCTGAAGTAGCAGAAAATAGCGCTATTAAGCCTATTATACTTAGCGCTATTCCCCATATTACTATCCACCATTCCATGTTTTTTAAATTTCTTTTTTTCATATGATCACTCTTTTATTTGTTATCCTCTGCCTTTTGCTCTACTACTTTTTCATCTTGCTCTTTTTGGTCATCACTCTTAGATTCTTCTGATGCTATTATATTTTCTCCATCTTCTGAATTTTTATTACTTTCATTAATGTTATTTTCTTGCTCATCTTGCTTTTCTTGAACTTCTTCTTTGTTAGTAGCATCTTCCACTTTTGTTTTTTGAGTATCTTTTGATGAATTAGTATCTAATGTGGTTTGTGTATTAGTTGTAGCTTTTTGTCTAACTTCATCTTTTATGTTCACAATTGGAATATTTGCATATAACGCAGGAGCACCTTTCGTTCCGTCTCCATTGTCTTTATTAGTAAGTCTAACATCTATAGCTGTTTCATCTACATCTATATATTTTTTTATTACTTCTATAATTTCTTGTTTCATTAATTCTAAGAAATCAGCTGACACATTAGCCCTATCTTGCATTAAAACTAAGTGTAATCTTTCTTTAGCTGCATCTTTAGAATTTAGTGATTGGTCCTCTTTTCTAGTAATTTTTTTTATAAAATTCATTATGCTCTCCCACATTGTTTTTATACCCCCAAATCTATGTTATTTTTTGAATATACTTTTAATTTTTGAGAAAAAACCTTTTTCTCTTCCAGGTATACTAACTTCAATATTTTCACCTAAAACTCTTTTGGCTATTTCTAAGTATGCCTTTCCTGATGGGGCTTTTTTGTTTTGAATTACTGGTTCACCTTTATTAGTCTGGGTTATTATATATTCGTCATCTGGTATAACTCCTATTAAATCTATAGATAGTAAATCAACTATGTCATCAACATCCATCATTTCACCCTTTTTTACCATATTAGGTCTGATTCTATTTACAACTAATTCTGGATTTTTTATATCTGAAGATTCTAGCAATCCTATTATTCTGTCAGCATCTCTAATTGATGATATTTCCGCTGTAGTTACTACTATTGCGCGATTTGCTCCTGCTATAGCATTTTTAAACCCTTGTTCAATTCCTGCTGGGCAATCTACAAGTATGTAATCAAACTCTTCTTTTAATTTACTTGTAAGTTCTCTCATTTGTTCCTCATTTACTGCGCTTTTATCTCGTGTTTGTGCGGCTGGTAATAAATAAAGCTCTTTGAACCTTTTATCTTTTATAAGAGCTTGTCTTAATTTACATTTACCTTCAACAACGTCTACTATGTCGTATACTATTCTGTTTTCAAGTCCCATAACTACATCTAAATTACGAAGACCTATATCTGTATCTATTAATACGACTTTTTTTCCTTCAAGTGCTAAGCTTGACCCTAAATTTGCTGTTGTTGTTGTTTTTCCTACTCCGCCTTTTCCTGATGTAATAACTATAACTTCTCCCATAATTTCCCTCCTTAGGATTTTTTCAACACTTTTTCTATATAATAATATACTCAAAGTGCCAAAAAGTCAATGCTTCAAGCAAAATTTTGTAAATAAATCGGAGAAGTTATCATTTTATTTGTAATTTATTTATAAAAATAATTTATTATTCCATTATATATTCCCCAAGCTAATCTATTTTGGTAGTCATCACTTAATAATTGTTTTTCTTCTTCTGGATTTGATAAAAATCCACATTCAACTATAGTTGTAGGTATCTCAACATGTTTTATTATATATACATTATCTATTGTGTGTGCAACTCTATTATTTTGTTTTTGAATTGCATTATTTAAATTTTCCTGTATTGAAACGGCTAATTTTTGCCCCTCTGCATTTCCTTCTTTGTAGAAACATTGCCAACCATAATATTGTTGCTGAGGAATTTTATTTAAATGTATGGATACAAAAATATCAGCTTGGCTTTCATTTCCTATTTTTACTCTATTATGTATGTCTGATATCTTTTTTTGTCTCAATGTTTTGCTATCTATATCATAGATTGCATTTTCATCTGACCTAGTTAATATTACGGTACATCCACTACTCTCTAGTAAATTTTGCAATTTTAATGCTATGGCTAGATTAGTTTGCGCTTCTGTCGTTCCTTGAGAACTTTCTGCACCTTCATCCGGTTTTCCATGTCCTGCATCTATAACTATAGTTTTTCCGCTTACAGGAAGTGTAACTGTAGGAACTACATCTAAATCTGTTTGCGAACTTTTTAGCATAAATGCACAAATTCCTACAAGTACACAAGTTAAAATTAATGTGATTCTTCTTTTACTTAATATAATCATAAAAAGCCTCCATATAAATATATAATATATTTATATGAAAGCTTTTTATATTTATTCTTGTTTTATATGTAAATGTTTTATTCGTATTCTCTTCTTCTATCTATTGCATAACTACTTCCTGAAATAGACTTAGCTAAATGTTTTACCTGTGTGCTTACTTCTCCTATTTCCAATATATTATTAAATCTATCTTTATCGGCTACAACTACTGCTATTGAAACTGAAGTTAAATGGAATTGTTCAATGACTCCCTTTCTATTTGCTACTTCAATATAACCTTTTTCTTGGTCTTCCTTTGTAAAAAATTTTTTAACCCCAACATCAAATGTAGCTATAATTGTTTGGCATAGACTGTCAATACTTTTATATGGCGTGATTGCAATAAAATCATCGCCTCCAATATGTCCAATAAATGTTCCTTCTGTATAGAAATTATGAATTGAACTTAAAATAGTGTCAGCAGTAAATTGTATAATTTGATCTCCCTTTAAGAAGCCATATGCATCATTATAAGCTTTAAAATTGTCTAAATCTATATATAATACTGCAAATTCTTCTTTCTTAGTTAGTCTCTTTTTTAATTCTGCATGTATTTGTACATTTCCTGGCAAACCTGTTAATGGGCTTATTGTTCTATTTATTGATAATAATCTTTCTAAATTTTTAATTGTATGATATAAATATTCTTCATCTACTGGTTTTTTTATATAATATTCTATAGATTCTTGCAATATTTGTAATCTATGACTTTTTTCTAAGTTTGAAGAAACAACTATAACTGGAGTAATATTATTATCTTCATTTCTTCTTATTTGCTTGCATAATTCTACTATATCACGTTTTATTGCATCTTCATTTATTATTATTAATGATGGTATGTTATTAAGTGCAACATCTATTTGTTCTGATTTTACACTAATAAATTTATAATCTTCGTCATTTTTAAATAATGATTTAAACACCACTAGAGAAGTTTCATCATCATCTATTATATAAATTTCTTTTAGCATATTTCCTCCTATTTTAACGTCTAAAGTTATTTACTTTACCTTTTTTATTAACTGATAATCCATTTAAATTATAAGCAGTAACTTCTATTACACTGTCTCCTTCTGGTATTGGCACTTTATATTCAAATTCTTTCTCATTAACTTCGATTTCTTGAGTTTCTCCATTTAGCACTATTACTATCTTTTTAATTTGTTCGTCATCAGTTGCTTTAATTACATAATTACTTACTCCATCTACTCCTAGTTGTAGTTCAGGTACTGAATCACCTATAACAAGCTGGTCTGACGTTTTTTTGTTGCCATCTATATCTGTAACTTCTACATTTAATTTATGAGTTCCTTGTTTAGAAGAAATTACCATTTCGTATTTTTTATCATTTGGTTGTACTGTTGTTGGAGCTTCATCATCCCACCAATAATCTATATTTTGTATATCTTTATCGCTTGCTACAATTACTTTTACTTGTCCTGGCTCTCCACCTTCAAATGTTATGTTTATGTTTGGTTCAGTTGGATTTTCTTGTGGAGTATTAGGTTCTTGTGTAATATTGCCTTCGTTTTTAGGCTCATTACTACGTACCTTCATAAGTAAATTGGCACCTATTCCAATTAAACATATTGCAAATATAACAATAAAAATTGCAAAAAATATAATTATTTTTTGAGAATCTACCATTTTTCTATGCTTTTTCCCGCTTGTTTTCATTTGTATCAAGAATTTGATTCATGTACTTTCACCTCTTACATTTTACTGAAATTGATTATATCATAACCATTTTTTGTAGTCAATTAAATTTAAAAAACGCTCTCAAGATTTTTAAAAATTGTATTTAACTTTTTTAAAATGCAAAAAAGAAAAGTGATTGCTCACTTTTCTTTTTTCATTTTAGGCAAATTATTATAATACAAATCTCTTAATTAGAATTCCTCCAACTAATATTATTACTAAGAAAGTTACTATTAAGTTTGTATATATGCTTTGGATTCCCCCACCTTGATTTACTGATAATAGTACTGTTGCATCATCTATATCGTCTTCTCCTGGTTCTTCATTATCTGGTGTTGAGTCTTTATCTGGTACATCTTCATCATTATGGTCTTCTGATATTTCTGCTACGTTAGTTTTTGGTCCTAAATTATCATCACCATTTATCCATCTTAATACAACTTCTACTTCTGCACTTTCTCCTGGCTGTAATATAGTACCTTCTAATTGCCTTGTTGATATTATATTATTTCCTTCATCTGTCCACAATTCATTGTCTTCTGCCACAAATCTTAAACCTGCTGGTACATAGTCTGTTATTTCTGTAGCCTCACCTGCTATTTGTCCTTCATTCGTTATTTTTATTGTATATACAAATTTTACTACTGTTTTATCTATGTTTTTCTTGTTTATTTGTACATGTGGTATAATGTCGGTTTCGTCATTTCCGGTATTGCCTGTTTCCATTGTTCTCTCTACACCGTTTTCATTTACTAATACTTTTGTTACATATTTTAGTAAGCTTAAATCGAAATACTCAACTTTTACTTTTTCAATATCTTCGTCGTCTTCTTTTGGCTCTCCATCTCCGTTATCTGTATCTGAGTCTTTGTCTTTTATTGGCTCTCCATCTTTGTCTGTGTCTTCTGATATTTCTGCAAAGTTTACTATTTCATATTCACTACTATTTGGGTCTTTTACTTTGAAAGCTACTTCTATGTCTCTATAATCTGGGTTATTATCACTTATTTCTGCATTTGGATCAAATGCTTTTAATAAGTTTGCATTTTCTTGTTCTTTCTCTGCTCCATTTCCCTTTGCTAAATATGTGGTTCTTATGCATACTGCGTCTGCTACATTTTCTGTAACATTTCCGTCTTTATCATACATTACCCATTCATATTTTTTGTTTGTATTATGTTCTGGTAAATATTCTAGATATTCTGGTAAATCATCTTTAACTTCTGCAGCATATCCATCTATGTCACCTTCATTATATACTCTTATTGTATATATTACTGTATCTCCTACATGTACTACTAAAGCATCTTTTGGATGTGTATATACTAATTGTTGCTTATCTTTATCATAACTTACTTGTGGAATTCTTGTTGTTACATCTTTTACGTTTTCTCCATTTTCTACTTTAGTTATGAATTTTCTTAATGCTAAATCGAATTCTTGTAACTCTAAGTTTTCTATATCTAGGTCGTCTTCATCTTTCCATTGTTTCTCGTCGTCTTTATTACCTGGCTCTGAATCTTTATCTTTTATTGGTTTTCCATTTTCATCACTATCATCTGCTATTTGTGCAACATTTAGTAATGAGTCGTTCTTTGTTACATCATCTTTTACCTTACATACTATAAAGATTTCTTGGTATGAAGCCTCTCCTTCTCCTGTATAAGCTTTTAATAATGTTGAATCTTTTGTTCCTATAGTTCCTCTTTTTACATCATTTTCGTATGATAGATAATCTGTTTGATATAAGTTTTTGCTTCCTTCTACTAATGTCCAACCATAATCTATATCATTATATATGCTTGAATAAAATTCTAAGCCAGATGGTAATTCGTCTACTATTAATGAAGCATATCCATCTATTTCGCCTTCATTGTATACTTTTATTGAATAAGTAACTATATCTCCTGCTTTTACTTTTGGTGTGTGTGCATATACATCATAATAATCATATAATGTATCATCATATTCGCCTTTTTCATCTAATTTTGCAAATCTGTTTGTATAAATTGCATCATTTATTTTTACAATTTGCTTTCTTAAACTTAAGTCAAATGATTTAGTTATAATATTATCATAATCTTCATCATCTTCTTCATATATAGGCCATTTTTCTTCTTTATCATAATGTTTGTCAGAGTCTTCTTTTTTCCATGTGTCATCTGTATTTCCAGGTGTTGAATCTCTGTCGTCTATGTCTACTTCTTGATTATTTTGTACAGCTTTATCTTCTGATATTGCTGCTTCATTTCTTATTGTAACATTAGGTTCTACATCATCTTTTACTCTAAATATTACTTGTATTTCTTTGTAGTCTATTTTGTTTTCGCTATCAGCATATTGTACATCTTTTTGTCCAAAACCTTTTATTAAATCTTCGCTTAATGCTTTAGTTGTAATTATTGTAGATTTAAAATCTGAACCCCAATTTGAGTTTACTCTAATTATTTCTTCATACATATCTGAATCTTTAATTTGATCTGTAATATCAGTTTGTGTCTTTCCATCCCAAGAGTAAAGTATATTTCCGTCTGTTACTACTATAAATTCTAATCCTTGTGGTATATCCTCTGAAATTTCTGTAGCATATCCGTCATAATCACCTTCGTTGTAAACTCTTATTGTGTATGTTACAAAATCTCCTGCTTTAACTCCTACTGGTTTTTTCTCTAGTATATATTTAGCTGTTGTTTCGGTTCCATTTTCTCCGTTTCCTAAATTTGATGTATCTACACTTAATACTCTGTTTCCAGTTGATTCGCCATTTACAGCTGCTATGAATTTTATTAGTTTTAAATCAAATGTTTTTGGTACAATTACTAATTTTTCAAAGTCATCGTCATCTTGTTCACCTTTAAAGTATGAATCAGGATCTTTTTGTTCTAAATCTTCGTTATCAGTATTTCCTATATAACCTTCTTGCTCCTCTTTGTCATCTCCAACTTTCTTTAAATCATCTGCTGTTTCACCTGGATGTGTATATGGTTCTGAATCTCTGTCTTTTCCTTTTTGATCTTTTATTATGGTTCCTTGCTCATCTTTTGCTTCATATATATATGCTATATTTGTTAAATATATATTTTTTTGTGTATCTGCTACTTGATTTACTATGCATTTGATTGCGATTGTATCTGAATCTAAAGTATTTCCATCATCGTAAGCTTTTAAGTTTTTAGCTGTTGTGTTAGTATCTAATGTAAATGTTACTAAATTTGTACTTTCATCATAAGTTACTATGTATTTATTACCTTTTGAGGTTGTTACGTAATATTGCAATTTTCCTTGTACTGTTTCAGATTGTAAACTTATTAAATCTAGTACTAGACCTGTTGGTAATTGGTCTTTTATTACGCTTGCAATTCCGTCCATGTAGCCTTCGTTATAAATACTTATGTTATATGTTACAACACTTCCATTTTCTACTAAAACAGCATCTTTTCTATGTTTATATTCTGCTGTTGTATCTGTTACCTCTTGTAATTTTGTTGTATCAATGCGTGGTACTCTGCTATTTTCTACTGGAATTCCGTCAACTTCTCTTATATATTTTCTTAAACTTAAATCAAAAATTGGTGTATTATCTATTGTTATTTGAATAGTATTTCCTTCTTTTACTATTGCTTTTTCTTCTCCAGATACTTCTTTATATGTAACCTGATATGCTCCACCTACTATAGTTGCTGTTACATCTATTATTGTAGGTACACCTTTATTAATATAATGGTTTGGTGCTTGTAACTCTGTAATTTTATATCTATATGTTCCTTCTGCAGGTATTTCGATATTTCCTGTTTCTACTATTCCGTCGTCTGTTGTAGTTAGATTATCATATGTTTTAAGTACATTACCATTTGCCACATCTATTTGCTCTATTTTAAATTTAGCTCCTGCTAATTTGTTTCCTTTTAAGTCCTCTTTTACAACTTTTATGTTATATGAACCTGTTATCTTTTCATTTGGTATTGTTACTTTTATTGTTTTTATTGTTCCATTAATTAATGTAACTTTTTCTCCTGTAGAAGTAGAATTTTTTTGTACAGCACTTGTTACTGTATATTTTCCATCTACTAAGTCTACTGTTACTTCTATTGTTATTGCTTCGGTTAATATTTTATTATAACCATTTGGTGCTTGAATTTCATCTATAACTATTGTTTGTGTTCCTTTTGTTGATAATTTCAAACCATTTAATGTTATTAAACCATCTGAATCTGTTGTTAAAGTTTGTGGATCTTCTCCATTTACTGTAATGGTAAATTTTGCCCCTGCTAACTTTTTGCCTTCATCTTTGCTATCTACTTTTATTATTTGTAAATTATATGTGTCTTTAGGTAATATTACTAATTTTTCAAAATCATCATCGTCTTGTTCACCTTTGAAATATGCATTTGGGTCTGATAATCTTAAGCTTTGATTTTCACTATTTCCTATATAACCTTTGTCGTTTCCAGTGGTTCTTAAATCAGTATAAGTTTTAGTTGGTGCTGTACCTGGCTCTGAATCTCTATCTAAGTCAGGCTGTTTTTCAATAGTTTGCCCTGTTTCTGAATTATATTCTTTTGAGATATATGCTATATTAGTTAGAGTAATTTTTTCAGTAGAATCTAGATCTTCTGGTTCTGTTTCTACTTTGCATTTTATTTGTATTGAATCTGATGATAATGTTACTCCATTATATGCTGGTATTGTTTTTGGCGTTTCTTGATTAGTAATTTTTATCTTATGCTCTGATGCCATATATTCTACCTTATATTCATTTTTTAAAGTTGAGGTTACCGTTTGAGGTTGATTATCTAGTAATCTTAAACCTAATGGTAATTGGTCTATTATTTCTGATGCATATCCATCTTGCTCTCCCTCATTGTATATTGTTATTGAATAAGTTACTATATCATCTTTTTCTACAAGTACTGGGTCTTTTCTATGTTTGTATGTTGCTGTGTCTGTTTTTGTATCTCCATCTCCATTATTTAATGTTGTTTCATCTATTTCGATATTTCTTTTGGCATCTTCTCCAGTTTCATTTATAACTGTGCCATTTTCAACTGATACTATTGCTTTTCTTAATGCTAAATCGAATTGTTTTGGAGTTTTATGTACTTCTATAACTGGTTGTTCTTGTTTAATATTTCCATTTTCATCTGCAGATAGCCATAATGTTGCTGTTGAATTTTTTAGTTGATATGTTTCTCCTCTTTTATTATATTCAGCAGCTACTTTAGTAGCTTCATCTATTAAGTAATTGTATATAGCATTGCAATGCATTGCTCTACCTTCGTGTTCTTTTGGATTAGGGTAATTAGAAAGTAAAGTATATTTATTTGGAGTTTGTTCTAACTGTTGTTTTGTTGCAATTTCAAGCCACTCTGCTCCATGATGTATTTGGTTAAAATGCTGAGAATTTAGCCCATAGTTTGTAAAATACCAAATAGCTGCTTGTTGTATTGCTAATATATCCTCTTCTGTGGCTGTTTCTTGGTACGCATCAGAATTATAATTTCCTCCATAATCTTCATGGTTATAAGACTTAAAGTAATAATAACCTTCTCCTTCATCTGGATCTGGGAATATATCAGCTTGGGCCAAAAATTGTATTAAATCTGATTCACCTTCTACAAATAAGTGGTCTATTAACCAAAGTAATTCATTTTTATATTTTCCTTGTAATGCAATTGCATCCCCATTAATTTTTATTAATTCTTCACCTAGTGGTACATTATATCTTTTATTGTACTTAATTACACTTGAAGGTGTTCCTATTGAGTCTCCTCCTGACCAAGTTCCACCATCATGAGCCTTTATACAATATAAGTTTGAGGCAAATGTTGAGTTTGAGCCTTCTTCATTACTATGTGATACAATGTTCCAAATAATTTCTCCTTGGTCTACTGCAATAGCATATCCATTATCATGTTCGTTAGTTGGTGATAATGATAAATATAATGGTCCATCACCTTCAGTAGTTATTAATGCAGCATCAGATATTAATCTATAGCTACTAAAGTTTCCCAAGACAATAATTGCTACTATTATGCTTGATAATAATTTTTTGAATACCGTTTGTTTTTTCATACTAATTACTCCTTTTTTACTAATTAATATTTTACTATATATTTATACTTAGTCAATATGCTTATTTGAACTATTTTTCATGTGTTTTTTTGTGTTTTAAATTTCTTTACGGAAACTAGTTTATGAACCCACCGTGTTTTTTTACACTCATAATATAATTATATTACATTTTTGTTACAAAATCAACAGTTTTTTCAGCTTTTTCTAGGCTTTATTGATGTATCTGTTTTTTTATATCATATTTTTTAACAGTATATTATATAATTTTTTTAGGTGACCTATTAATGAATTTCAAAAAGTTAAACGCAATTTTTATATTTGCATGCTTAATTTTGTCTATTTTTTCTTTTTTATTTGATGTCTGTTATGCAGACGACATTGATTATTCAGACGATGTAGATTTAGACACTCTAGAAGTTGTATCTCCAACAAATTCCATACCTGATATCAATTCAAGAGCTGCAATTATTATAGAAAAATCTACTGGAGCTATTTTATTTGGAAAAAATGAAAATGATGTTAGAAAGATGGCTTCAACTACTAAAATTATGACTTCTATTGTTGTGTTAGAAAATGTTAAAGACCTATCTACCGTTGTAACAGTATCTTCCAAAGCTGCTGGAACTGGTGGATCTAGGCTTGGCCTAACTTCTAATGCAAAAATTACAGTTCGAGACTTACTATATGGCTTGCTTTTATGCTCAGGTAATGATGCAGCAGTTGCTTTAGCCGAATTTGTTGGAGGAGACATTGAGGGTTTTGCAAATTTAATGAATAAGAAAGCCTCAATTTTGGGACTTACTAATACACATTTTGTAACTCCACATGGTCTAGATAATGATAAACATTATACTACTGCTTATGAGCTTGCGCTTCTTACTAAATATGCACTTAACAACAAACAATTTACTAGCATTGTGGGAACAAAAAGTCATTTAGTATATATAAATGGTTCTCCAAAAAGTATTAATAATACAAATGAACTTTTGGGCTATTTAAGTGGTGTTTACGGCGTAAAAACAGGATTTACAAATGGTGCTAATCGTTGTTTAGTAACAGCTTGCAAACGAGGCGACTTAGATATTATTTGCGTGGTTTTAGGTGCTGATACTAAAAAATTTCGTACTCAAGATAGCATTAAGCTTATAGAATATGCATTTGCCAATTTTAAAATGGTAGATGTTAAATCTATAATAAAAGAGAATTTTTCAAATTGGAAATTGCAAACAGCAAATCAGTTTAATATAAATAAAGGTATTTCTAATACTGTTGCTACATATATGGATGAATTTCCTTATGATAAATATCCAATTAATAGCCAAAATATAAAAGATATTAACATTGATATTAGTTGTAACTACTATTTTGAAGCTCCTTTACTTAGAAATACTAATATGGGTGTTTTGAAATGTTATGTAGGCGATAATGAAATTTGTAGTCTTAATATTTACTGCGAAAGTTCTATTTTTAAAAAAGACTCTCTTTCTTACTTTGATAATTTCTTAAGAAATTATTGCTATTATCTTGAAACAATATTTAATTTGTAGTACTTTTTTTCATATTAGTGCATATAATTTTTATAATATTATCCTTAACTCTTGACTTTTTTATAATATTTTGTTATTATAATTAAGCTAGGATTTGCGGGAATAGCTCAGTTGATAGAGCGCTGCCTTGCCAAGGCAGAGGTCGCGGGTTTGAGCCCCGTTTCCCGCTCCATATTTTTTTATATATCAAAAATATGGCGACATAGCCAAGTGGTAAGGCACGAGTCTGCAAAACTCTGATCCCCGGTCCGAATCCGGGTGTCGCCTCCATAGTATTTTCAAATTCCACAGATTTTTAAAAATTCTGTGGAATTTTCATAACTGTCGAAAGCTTTTTATATCAAGCATTTCAATTTTTTTATGATTTCTTTTTGTTTTCTTCAATTTTCCAAAACTACATTAACACTACATTAACTTTTCATAAAAACTACATTAGCATTTCTTACAAATATTAACAAATAAGCACTTTTGGAATAATGTTTTTTTATATAAAAAATTAATCCTCCAGTTCGTATGCTTGGTTTTAATTTTAATATTTTTTATGGAATATTTAATATAATTTATTCGTATAAATATATTGACATATGCAAACTTTTGTTCTATAATATAGGCAAAGTTTACACAGGAAAGGAATAATTTATTTATGAATAATCACACTAATAATGACTTAAATTTAGTAAAATATGAAACAATAGATATTAAGAATTTAATTTATTGCATTAGAGGAAAACAAGTTATGCTAGATAGTGATGTAGCAATGTTATATCATTATGAAACGAAAAAAATAAATCAAACAGTAAAAAGAAATATTGAAAGATTTCCACAAAATTTTTGCTTTCAATTAGCAGAATATGAATTTTTATGTTTAAGGTCGCAAACTGCGACCTTATTGGAAAACGAAGATATGCGGTCGCAATTTGCGACTGCATGAGAAAAAAGAGAACAGCAATAATGAAGAAACTGAAATAAATTTTTTAAGGTCACAATTTGTGACCTTAAACGCAAATGAGGGTAGAGGCAGACACCGTAAATATTTGCCATATGTTTTTACAGAGCAAGGTATAGCAATGCTTTCAGGTCTATTAAGAAGTGACATCGCAGTTCAAGTGAGTATAAACATAATGAATGCATTTGTTGAAATGAGAAAATTTATTTCCATAAATGGACAAGTTTTTGAAAGATTAACAAATGTTGAATATAGATTATTGGAACATGATAATAAATTCAATCAAGTATTTAATGAATTACAAAAGAATAAAGAACAAGAATTTAAGCAAAAAATATTTTTTAAGGGACAAATATATGATGCCTATGAACTAGTAATTGATATTATAAAAACAGCACAAAGTAAAATAGTAATAATAGATAATTATATAGATGATACTATTCTTAAAATGCTACAAAAGAAAAACAGAGGTGTGCAAGCAATTATTTTAACTTCACAAAATTGTAATATAACAAAGCTAGATATTAAGAAATTTAATGAACAATATGGAGCATTAAAAATAGTAAAGACAGATAAATTCCATGATAGATTTATTATTATAGATAATAAAGAGCTTTATCATTGTGGAGCATCACTCAAAGACTTAGGTAAAAAATGCTTTGGGATTAATAAGATAGAAGGAATAGATTTTATAGAAAATATAAATAAACTAATTAATTTTTAATACCTTTATATAAAATAGATACTTTGTTTTTCGAGATATTAAATATTTATATAGTTTAAAACTATTGTAAATTACTATTAAACAGCACTCACTATTTGCGTCTAGTAAAAAAATAGCAATTCGCTATTTGTGGGGTGTTAATTTTTTATTTTTTTTGTTATTTTTAATATGGAAGGAGTAAAAAATTATGGATATTATTAAAATTGGAAAATTTATAGCGGAAAAAAGAAAAGAAAAAAAATTAACACAAGAAGGCTTGGCAGAAAAACTAGGAGTAACATCAAAAACAATTTCAAGATGGGAAAATGGAAATTATATGCCAGATATTTCTTTGCTAAAACCATTAAGTGAAGAATTAGGTGTTACATTAAATGATTTAATTAGTGGAGAAAAAGTAGATAAAGAGCATTATCAAGAAAAATTGGAAGAAAACATTATTAGTACAATAGATTATACAAATAAAAAAGTGTATGAAAAAAATAAAGTAATTGCAGAAATTTTAATGTTTTTTGGACTTGGACTTACTTTTACTGCATTTGTCTTATTTCCTTCAGAAAGCAGTTGGGGTTCAATTTATTCTATAGTTGGATTAATTATATCTTTAATAGGTTTTTCTAAATTTAACAAGAAAAAATCATATATAAAAAGACTATTTTTAAATTTAGGATATTTCATACTAGGGGTAGCATTATTAATAGGAATAGACTATATAAATGTAAAATTGAATAATGTAGCACCAAGATTTTCATACTTAACAACAACAACAGAAAATATGATTATTTATAAAGCTCCACTTTGTAATGTCTATAGAATAAATAGAAATACAAAAAATGAATATTATATAGTTGATACAAAGAAAATATATACAGAAGATACTGTTCCTGTAACTCCATTTGACAGAGATAAATCAGGAATTGACAACATTATAAAATTTAAAAATCAATATGTAGGAAATAATAGTAATGATAGCCATTTAATAGATAGTTTGCCTCTTTCAGAGTATGGATATGTGTTTGAAATAGATTCAGAAAATTTAGGATTAACTATTGATTATCATATTACAGACTGGTATATAAATGAAAATCAATATTTAGAAAAATGTTTATTGTATAATACTGTATCTATATTTTCTTTAATTGATAATGTTCAGGATATTACTTTTAATTTTAGTAGTAATTCATATAAAGTAAATAGAAAACAAATTGAAAACTTATATCCTAATTATAATGATATAAAAAGTAATGAGATAAATGAAGATAATTTCAACAAGTATTTAGAAAATAAAATGAATGATAATGAATTTGTAAAAACAATTTTTAATAAAATATTTGTTAATGAAAAATGATAAAAATTACTTTTAAAAACTACATTAACAATACATTAATTTTTGCATTCTATGCCTTGTAAGCATTGATACTACTAACTTTATAAAAACATCAAACCGGAGTACGCCTCCAAACGCCAAAAATACAGATTGCATAGCACAATCTGTATTTTTTATTCTAATAACACAAACTTACTCTTCCGAGCTTGGAACACTCCTTTTTGCGTCTATAATATTCTGCAATTAATTCATCTAGTTCAACACTAATTTTATATATGACGCTATAGTCTTCACCAGATGCAATACTATTATTTAATTTATCTCTTAATTTACATATTTCATCATTTAACAAAACACATCTCCCCTTTTTTCACATTTATCTTTCGTATGTCTATAAAGTACCATATTTTTACAACTGCGTCAAGAATATTTTATTATTTTTTGCGATTTTTGTATGACATTTTTACCTTTATTTTTAAGTATTGCGACATTTTTATTTTAATAACTTCAAGTTTCGATATTATACTACAATTACTTACATCTAGCATTTTATATATATTTAAATTTTTTTTAAAAATAAAATACGAAATTTAGATTTTATAAGCAAATACATCACTAAAAAATCTAAATTTCGCAATTTTACTTATTTTATGCTTTTTTCACTACAGAAAGTACCATATTTTCTTCTTTAAAAGTCTCTTTTAAAACTTGAAGACCATATTCTGATTTTACACTCTCTATTTCATCAATATAATCAAAGCTATTAATTCCTTTAAAGAAATCCGCCAAAAACATTCTAGCTGTTTCTGCAACATCATTATACTCTTTTACATAGCCTCCATATATCATTTTTCTAATTCTACTCCATTCATCTTCATCTAGCCCATTTTGCTTTAAACTTGCTATCTCAGATTTAAAGCCTTCAAATACGACATTTGGGTCTGTTGCTTGACCAGTAATTAAAATATGTGCATATCCTTCAGTAAATTCATACTCTAAGCTTGGTTGTGACAAAATTATTCCCTTGTTATATAAGTCTTTATATAATTTTGAACTTCTACCTAAAATTATATTTAATAATATTTCTATAGCAATATGCTTTTTTACCTTTTCTTCTGAAGGTACATCCTTTATTCCTATTGTAAATAAAGGCATACTTACTTCCATTTTTTGTTCTACATAGTTTTTAACTACGTTTGCAGGCTCTTCTGGATATAATCTTTTTATCTCTCCTGCTGAATTTTTAGGAACTAACCTTTTTTTGATTTCCTCTAAAATTTCTTCTGGTTTAAAATCTCCACATACCACAAGTGCCATATTAGATGGGTTGTAAAATGTATTATAACATTTATATAAAATATCTTTATCTATATGGCTTATTGTCTCAATAGTTCCTGTAATATCAAGCTTAACCGGATGCTTATGATACATTGCTTCTAGTGTGTTTAAATATACCTTCCATTCTGGATAATCATCATACATCATAATTTCTTGACCAATTATCCCCTTTTCTTTTTCAACATTTTGGTCAGTAAAATATGGATGTTGGACATAGTCCATAAATTCATCTAAAGCCTCATAAAATTTATCTGTACATTCATATAAATAAGCTGTATGGTCATTTGTAGTATATGCATTTGCCTCTACTCCTAAAGCTGTTAAAACATCTAAACTATTTGTACCATTAGCCTGTTCAAACATTTTATGTTCTAAAAAATGTGCTACTCCTTTTGGAACTTCTGTAACAGCTTCTTCTCCTGGAACTATAAATTTACTTTCATTAGAGCCATAATGAGTTCCCCATATAATGTACTTTTTTTGAGTATTTTCTCTTGGTATTATCATTACAGTCATTCCATTGTCTAATTTCTCCTTGTAGACTTTTTCTTCTATCTTTAAGTTTTCTATTAATTGCATCTTAAAACCTTTCCTTTCTTGCAAATTTCTCTTAATTTTGGAGCTATTTAAATTTTAGTCTTTTAAGAAATAAATTGTATTTATATTTACTGAATTTGCAATATTAACTACATCCTCTCTTGATACTTGTGAGATTTTTTCTATATATTCTTCTACACTTACCTCATTTTGAGAGAGCTCTTGGCCAAAATAATAAGTAATTTCTGTGTCTTGTTCATCTTCAATTCCTTTTATTGCAGATATAATACCTTTCTTACCATTTTCTAAATCTTCATCAGTAAAGTTTCCCTGTTTCATATCTTCTAATTGTTTCCTTATTATCTCTAGTGCCTTCTCGTAATTTTTAATTTCTATACCGCAACTTATAATAATGTTTCCTTTATGGCGTATAAAACTAGAACTTGCACTATAAGCTAAACTTGCTTTTTCTCTAACTTCTTGGAATAATTTTGAGTTTGCAGATCCACCCAAAAGTGTATTATATACACTAATCTTGTATTTTTGATTTTCGTCTTTAACATTAATGTCCATTCCAATTATAAGTTTTCCTTGGGTTACTTCCATTGATTCAGAAACTTGCTTTTCTTCTACTTTTTGTTTTTCTATGTTACCAGTTTGCACAAAATTTGGTATTCTAGGTTTTAAATTTTTGACATTTTCATTTTGCTCAAGTAAATTTGATATTTCCTCATCAATCTTTCCAGATACAAATATGTCTATTTTGCATGTATCTATTAAGTCTTGATAATGTTTATATAAATTTTGCGCATCAATTTTTTCTAAGTCTTCAATATAACCATATTTATATAAACCATATGCCTCACCTTTATACATTTCTTCGGTACATCTTTCTATTGCATATTTTGCCTTATTATCAATTTTTCCTTCTATTCTTCTTTGTATATTATTTTTTTCTTGATCTACATACTCTTGTTTAAAGCTACCGTTTTCTACTAATGGGTTAAATACAATCTCAAGTAATTTTTCGATAGTCTTTTTTAACATATTTTCACTATCTTGTGGAAGAAATCTATCATTAATTGATTCTAAATAAAATTTTAATATGTGATTGTCTCCTGTTTTATCAATTCCGCAATCAAAACTTGCTCCATACATACTTTCTAGTTCTTTACTTATCTGCTCTTGAGTCGGCATATTTTTGCTTCCTCTTCTTAATACAGAAGATATTACCGAATTAAAAGTCACATTTTCTCTTGTTATTGGTATACTTAAAAATACAGCTACCAAATTTGTTTTAAATCTATTTGTATTGATTGTATGAAGTTTTATTCCTTGCTTAATTTCTTGTGTTTTCATTTTTTCTTTCCTTTCTAAAGTATTTGGCTTAAAATCTAATTTTGCTATTTATTAGTATAATATATTTTTAAATTTATATACAAGTGTTTTTTATAAAATGTTTATACTTTTTTGTAATAGAAATGTAATAAATATTTTTGCTTTTTAATCTTTACTTTAATTCCAAAAATATTGTATAATTAAAGTATATTATGTCACAAGGAGTAAATTAATGAGTATCGAATCAGATTTAAGAAAAGATGGAATCACAGTTGTTTCAAAATTAGATACATTAGTAGTTAATAATATTGCTAGAAACATTGCCAAAAAAATAGTTGCAACTTTTCCACAATTAAATTTTGATGAAACAGATTTATTTATAAAATTAGCCAGAATAGATATGTATAAAGCTTCTATACCAGATGGAATTGCAGAAGCTAATTATTTTTATAAAAATTCTTCAATATACTTCAATGAAAAAATTGAATTTGAAGACTTAGAAGAATTCGCTATACATGAATGTATCCACCACTTGCAAGCAATCAAAACTAAGCAAAATAAATTGGTTCGTATGGGACTTTGTAAGTTTAATGCATTAGCTCCAATTGGTATGGGAATAAATGAGGCTGCTGTTCAATTAATGACATCTAAAATTATTGGTATAGCACCTGATTTTGTTAAATATTATGGAATAGAGTTTAAATCTTCTAGTCCATCATATTATCCTATGGAATGCCAGCTCGTTGAGGAAATGGCCTTTGTTACTAGCTATGATGTTTTGTATGAAAGCACATTTAATAGCAATGATAATTTTAAAAATACATTTATCCAAGCTACTTCAGAAAAAGATTTTTTAGAAATTCAAGAATCTATTGACTCTATCTTAAAATACGAAGAAAAGATTTCTAAACTTACAAATTCTTTAGAAGAAGATAATATTTCTGACAAAGCTTGTAAAAGCATAACTCACAAAATCAATAATTATAAAGAAAAAATAACTTCTATATTTATGAAAGCTCAAGATTTGATAATTTCTAGTTATTTTGATAAATCATTTTCTAGAATTACCCACCTAGAAGATTTAGATAACTATAGAAGAAAATTAGAAAGTTTTAAAAATATAATTTGTAAACATGAAGGTTACTTCTTTTTTGATAACTATTACATAGAAAAAATGTGTGCGTTAGAGCATAAATCTAATATGTTAGAAAATGGTGAAATCGAAACTGCTGTTTCTGCAAACAAAACTAATAAATTTATTTTATTAATAACTAAATTAAAAAATATCATATTAAAAAATGGCACTCATATAGAATCTAAAGATTAATATAAATAGCTGTGTTAATGGGTTTGCCATTAACAAGTTATGGTTATAGATTGTAAAAAAATATAAAAGCAAAGATTAAATCTTTGCTTTTTCTAATACCATTTCTAAATCTTTAATAAAATCTATCTTTTTATTTTCATCCCTTAAAAGAGCTGCCGGATGCCATGTTGGCATATAATATATTCCCTTCTTTTCTACCCATTTTCCCCTTGCTGAAGTTATTCCATATTCGCTACCTAATATATTTTTTAAAGCCACACTACCTAATAAAACAACTATTTTAGGCTTTACTAATAGTACTTGGTTTCTTAAATAATCAAGGCATGCTTGTTCTTCGTCTTGTTCTGGGTTTCTATTAAATGGAGGCCTACACTTTACGACATTGGCTATATATACTTCTTCTCGCTTAATTCCAAGCAATGTAAAAGCCATATCCATAAGTTTCCCTGCTTTTCCTACAAAAGGCTCTCCCTTTGCATCCTCGTCAGCTCCAGGGCCTTCTCCAATAAACATTATATCTGCATCTTTTTTTCCTACGCCAAATACAATATTGTTTCTAGTTTGGCATAACTTACATTTTTGACAATTTTCTATACTTTTTTCTAGTTCTTCCCAGTTATCAAACATTTTATTCACCTCTTGCTACATCTGTTGTTTTGCATGTTTTTGTGATAATATTTCTAAAATTTTTTATAACTTAAATATTCTATTTGCATTTTCATAAGTAATTTTTGCTATTTCGTCTATTGGTACGCTTTTTACATCTGCTACTTTTTGTGCAATATATTTTACATTTCGTGAATCGTTTCTTTTTCCTCTGTTTGGCTCTGGTGACAAATAAGGGCTGTCCGTTTCTATTAAAATTTTATCTAATGGAACCATTTGTATAATTTCATCTGCATTTTTTGAATTTTTAAAAGTTACTGGCCCTGCAAAAGATATATAATACCCTAGCTTTAGAGCTTCTTTAACTAATTCTCTATTTAGTGGGCAACAATGGAATATACCTGTATTTAAAGCCTTTTGCTTATTTTTTAAAATATCTAATGTGTCTGAAACTGCCTCTCTAGTATGTATTATTATTGGTAGGTTTAAGTTGTTTGCAAGCTTTATTTGTTCTATAAAAGCCTCCTTTTGCAAGTCCATATTTTCTTTATTCCCATAATAATCTAAACCAATCTCTCCTATTGCTACTAATTTTTTATGCTTTTGCTTTGCAATTTCATAAATTTCTTGCAAGTCTTTCCACAATTCTTCCTTGTTTTGTGGAATATCATTTGGAGAAATACCACAAGAATTATATATAAAGCCATATTTATCTGAAAGCTTTTGGGCATATTTAGAAGATTCTATATTATACCCTACTGATACTAAACGGGTTATTCCTTCATCTTTCAATGAAGAAATAACCTCGTCTCTATCACTATTAAATTTTTCGTCATCATAGTGTGCATGTGAATCAAAAAATTCCATTAGCTTGCTCCTTTACTTGTAAATAACCACTGCTGTTGCCATTGCATATTGCTTGCAATGCGAAATACTTAAATCTATATTTTCTATATTAGACATATCAAAACCTGTTAATGTAACTATTGGCTTACCCTCTTTATCATTTAATATTTCATAGTCTGTCCAATCTAATGCAAATTTATCTGGTAAGCTCTCAGATATTGCTTTAAATACTGCCTCTTTTGCCGCAAATCTTGCAGCATAGTGTTGATATTTTTGTTCTTTTTTACTTTCACAATATTGTATTTCTTTATCTGTAAATATTTTGTTTAAAAATTTTTGCCCTAAGTTTTCTATGCTTTCTTTTATTCTATCTATTTCTATTATGTCTGTACCACACTTTATTTTCATTTTTAGGCTATTCTCCTTTGGCTATATTTATCCCAGTAAAGTAATAAAGTTTAATATATTAATTATTAGTGAAACTAATAAAATAAAAATTATAACTTTGTTTGCAGTTGTATTTTTCTCTATGTTCATTTCTTTGTATAAAACATCATATTTATTTTTAGTTTCTATGTATAAATTATCAAGTTCTAAGACATTTCTTAAGTTATGATAAAATAATGTCCCAATTTCGTCAATTGTAATTTCTTGTATCCACAAATTTTTAGTAAAGTCTATAAATTTTTTTCTTGCTTTTTTTACTTCTACTCCTTGTTTTAATTCAAGATTGATTAATTTTATATAAATTTTCATATATAAGGCTAATATGTATGTATACAAGTATTCATTCTCGTATTCATGTGGAAGAATTGTATAGTTGTTCATGTCTGCAGATGATGTAAATAATGTGCTGCCTGCTTTTGTAATGCCCAATTTTGAATAATTCCAATTTGTCAGAACTTTGCTTTCATCAGTATTATACGAAGTATTATCATCATTTGGCAAAACCTTCATATACTTTGCAAATAAAGGTTTAATGCTATTAAAGTCTTCTTCTGTTTTCCAATGTTCTTGATCAATACAAGTATATGAATATGTAAGGAATCTTTCGGTATCTATATTAAGGTTTTTTATTTCTAACTCATTTTGTCCTGTTATTTCCTTAACAAATGTTTTTAACATTTTAACATCATCAAATTTATCTATTTGAATTCTTATATTATCATAGCTATTTAAGTGTTCTTCAGCTGTTAGGCTTCTAAATTTATAATTAAAATTTAATACATCTGCAAATTTTTCACTGTTTTCAATGTTAGTTTTAATACTTAGAAAGCAAATTCCTGTATTAAAACAAATTATATCTATTTTTTGTATTGTAAAAAATATTCCTTCGCCTCCATCTGCTTTACCTTGAATATCTCTTGGAAAAGTATATTCGAACATTGTACAAGGCATTTTTGCAAGCACAGCAGCCTTTGTATCTACACTTAACTCTTGAAATTTTTTTATTTTGGCTTTGCTAAAAGTAAATGTGCTAAACATATAATTTCTAATTTTGGGAATAAAATAAGTATATATTCCCAAATCTTTTTCTTTTTGGAATATTTTTAATTTACAATTTGGATTTTTTAATAACTTTAGTATATATCTTAAGTACCTATTCTCCTTTACCATAAAAGGATGTAAAAAATATGTATATTGATACTTTGTCTTTAGCTCCATTTATTACCACCTTTATTTCTCACAATAATAATTCATATTTACGTCTTCACCTAAATGCCATTTACCAATGAAATTTATAATTATGTTGTTATCTAATGTATATGTCGGTCTAACTACTACTTGTCCTTTTGAATCAATTGAGCCCCATCTTCCGCTCTTTTGTACAGCTACATATCCAAATTTATTTTGCTCTGTTCCATCATCATATGTATAATCTACTACAACTTCTCCTTTTGCATTTACATAGCCATACTTACCATTCTTTTTACTTAAGAATAATGTATTACCTTTTAGAAGCTCTGTATTTGGTTTTTCTTCAAAGTTTAAATTATAGTATTTATAATCATCATTTATTCTCATTTTAATATATTTTAAATTTTCATTTAATTCTGATAAAATACCAATTAGTTTTACTTCAAATTTTTTATCTATAACTGATGTTCTAAAATCTGCATCATCTGCAACATAAACATCTAGTGCTTTATTATAACTAATAGTAGTGTAATTAAAGTATAAATTTACTGTGTTTTGTGTGTCTATAATTCCATATCTACCCTCATTTTTAGCTATTATATAGCCATTTTCTATCTGCTTTAATTCTTGATAAGTATTTGGAATTGTAACTGTTCCATCAGTGTTCATTGTTCCATATAAGCCATCTTTTTTAAATATTACTCCTTCAGAATCTTTTAGTATTTGCTCTATAGTATCAAAACCTTCTGTAAGTATTGGTGTACCTTTAGAATTTACTAGTTTTTGCTTACCATCCTCTGTAATTACATATAAGTTGTTACCTACTATTTGTTCAACCTTTTCGTATTGCATGTCTAGTTTAACATCTTTATTTGCACCTATTACCCCATATTTTCCAGCTTCATTTTTTACAATGTAACCATCTAAGGCTTCTGTTCCTAGTGGCTGAATATCTGTATAAATAGCTTCAATAACTACTCTGCCATTATCGTCTACTAAGCCTATTTTATCATTTTTTTGAACAATCAAGCTATTTTTTATTCCTTTAAGAGTATATATATCGTCATATTCACAATTTAAAATTAACTTGCCTTTTAAATTAGCTAAACCATATTTACCATCTTTTTTTACTTTAAGTACATTTTCTTCATACCAAACATTTTGGTTTTTATCATAATTTTCTAATACTTCTATTTGCTCATATTCTGTAAAAATTTCCTTGTTTTTTGAATTTATTGCTTTTGTTTTATATGTTCCATCTGCAACATTTACATCATACATACATAAAAATACATCTTTGGTAGTGTCTGGTATAACTATCATCTCAGCATATGATGGTGGTATTACTGTATTACCTGATGAATCTATTACACCCCATTTTTCTTCTGTATATACTGGAAAATATTCTTTTTTTACTCTTAGTTTTGTTATGTCATATGAAAGTAACATTTTAATTGCTAGCACAAACATTATAACTACTGCTATTGCAACAACTACTGCTAATATTTTTGCATAATTTAGTTTAGAATCTTCTGAATATCTTCTTCCTCTAGGCTTATTTTGTTCCATAGTTTTCCTCCAATTATATTTTTACAATTTATACTATATCATAAAATATGCTAAAATTACAAGTGTAATTTGTAATTTAGTGTGTAATTTTGTAATTTATAAAAATGTATTTTGTAGAAATTAAAAAACCTATCAGCAGTTACTCTTGCTAATAGGTTTTTTAAAATTATTTAATTTGACAAACTATTACGCTCATGTCATCTTTATTTATTCCATAGTTATTATCAACCGCTTCTTGCAAAATAATATCTGCCATTTTTTGAGGATTTTGTGGCTCCATATCTTCTAGTAAATATCTAAGCCATAGTTCTTTATTTTTATATTCAACATTAGAATCTAATACACCGTCACTACACATTAAGAATATATCGCCAGATTCAAGATCTTTGTCATACGTAGTTAATTTAATTTCTTCTAATGCCCCGGCTGGTAATGAGATTGTTTTTAATGTTTGAACTCTCTTTCTATTTTTTATATAAGTTGGACAAGCTCCATTTTTTATAAATTCTATGTTGCCTTTGTATAAGTCTAATATTGCTATATCTAAAGTAGCATATATTTCCTCATTGCTATTTAATATAGCATTATTTATTAACTCTATTGATGTCTGTTTATTAAATCCAGATGTTAATAACCTTTCTAGCATTTTTACTGCTATTTGGCTACTTTTTCTTGCTTCTGGGCCTGAACCCATTCCATCACTTATGGCAATTAAGTTTTTTCCATCTTTTAATCTAATATTTAATATTGAATCTCCAGAAACTGAGCTATTTGTTTTTATTCCATTTGCCATTCCTATTTGTACCTTAAATTTATCCGCAGATACAAAACTTACTAAGCTCTTTTGCCCATTTAGCTTTGAAGCTTTTTGATTTAGTACAATGTCTTCTTTTAGTACATCCGTAAGTATTTTTTCTATTCTATCTATGTCATTATTGATTATTCCTTGATTTATAATGTCCATATATATATTTATAAAAAATCTCTCGCCCTTTTTCTTGTTAATGGTAATTTCTTCTATCTTAATTTCTTTTTGAGCTAATAAATATAATATTTTCTTTTTTTCTTCTATGAATTTGTTTTCTTCTAAGTTATTTTCTTCTATCTGAACTGCAATATCTGATATTGCCTTAGATATTTGACCTAGCTGTGTTTTCATTGTTTTCTTATTTTCTTTTATTTTTTCTTTGCACACAAAATTGGCCTTGCCTACTCTAAATGCTGAATTTATTGCATTTAGTGCCTCTTTGATGTTATTTTCTAAGTATGGGCTTACCTTTTCATCATTAGCACCTACTATATAGCTATTATTTTTTGCAAAAATTTCTAATAACTCTTTTCTTGTAATTTCTTGCTTTTCTAAAAGAAATAAAAATATATCATTTACAAGTTTGCTTTCTGTTTTGGCCAAATCATCATATAATATATTATCTTTTATATTATCTAAATTGTTTAGTAATTCAGATATAAATATATTTTTATCATCTTCAGCCGAATTAGTGTCTACCTTTTCTTCCTTTTCATTATATGTTTCTGCCATGCTTTGAATTGTTTGAGAAACTACATTTAATTTATTTGCTGTTTCCTTTCCTTGAGTTAAGCTGTTTCCCATAAAAGATGGTAAAAACTTAGATTTGCCTATAAGTTCTTCTATTGGAATGTTAATTTTAGAAGGAACAGCTAAAAGTGCAACAGATGCAATAATTATTTCTTTTAAAATTTGCACATCAATTGTGGTTCCATTAGAAATATAGGCTAATATTATATTTCCTATAACGAAACCTATTATTACTCCTGCTTTTCCGAATCTATTTAAAAGTCCTGCAAGCATTCCAGAAATTGCAAAAGCTGCCACCATACTTGGCTCATATTCAGCAATTATACCAAGTGTAGCTCCTATAGTTACCCCTGAGGTTGTCCCAATTAAAACGCCATTTTTCCATCCTAATATAAGAACAAGAAGAATGCTAAGTATATTTCTTAATGAAAAACCTAAAACTTGGAAATTGCCAAAAGCTGAAATTGCAATTGCTAAAATTAAACTTGCACCCATTACCTCTTCTAGTGAGAAAGCTTTTCTAACATTTATTTCCTCTAATACATTTAAAGAATTTACTGCTATTTTATAAAATATTACAACTATAATTGCATTTGTAACATTTACTAGCAGATTATAAATCGTAAAAGCTCCTAGCATATATCTAAATATTGATACTAATAAAACACTTATAAATAATCTTTTTGATAATTTTATTTTCTCATTTTTTATTTCATCGTTATATATTGGTTTTTTTAATATAAATGTCACCATCAAAACTAGTAAAGTTAATATGTAATTTGCTCCTCCTGTTGCTCCAAAGCCAATTATATTTCCAATTATAGAAATAATAATTATTCCAAACGCTGGTATTCCGCAGGAGAAACACGCCGTTACTATTGCTAAGCTAAATGGTGAAACTTCACTAGCTAGTCCAACCATTGAAGTCATAAAAGTTACTATATATAAAACTATATTTTTAACTGTAAAAACATTTTTTAGTAAATCTTGCACACTATATATTTTGTTATTTTCTTGTCGTAATTCTTCATATTGCACATTTTGAAACATCCCTACCACCTCTTAAAACTTTTATTTGGTAATATTGTATTATTTGTCTTTTGATTTTTTTGTCTATTTTAGTAACTTGCTATTAAAAAGTTTTTTACATAATGTGATATAAATAATTCGTTTTTGGCAAATTATTTTCTTTATTTTATTATATATCGTTTCAAAACGCAATATTTTGCCGAAAAAAAATGAAAGTAGATTTTTTATCTACTTTCATTTTCTACATTATAGACTTTTTATTTTGTCATTTTCTTTTTAATAATGACTACTCCAAATACTAGTATTATTAATGTTACTGTTGTTGCTATTATATATGGTGCATAATTTACATTCGTACCAGTTGGAGGAGTAATTGTAAAGTCTACTTTATCGTCATCACGTTCATCTGTTATTGTAACTGATGATCTAGTTGGGTCATAGTTTCCAGGTACTGATTCTTTTATGCTTCTCACTCCTGATAATTCTACTATTTCAACATCATTTGTTTCCCTAATAGATTCTGATACTGCTAAATATTTAGTTGTATATAATTTAACTTCATCAACACCATCTTCTTCAAATGCATGTGTTATTAACACATTAACATTTCCTGAATCTTTCATCAAATCATATATGTCACTACTTATTAGTCCATTTTCTAATAAATATTCTGGTGTGCTTTCTTCCCAACTTGTATTATTAGCATCTAATGTCATTGATTCATCAAGATAATCTACTAATGTTAGAACTTTTGTTACTCTTAGAGTCTTTCCTCCAGTTCCATAATAATAGTATTCTTGTTCTTCATAATCTTTGTCACTACTATTTTGTATAGAAATAGTGTAATCTAAGTTTAGCTTAGCACCTTGTAATAGACTTACATCCATTTCTACTGGTACTATTCCTTTTAAACCTGTTCTTACATATTTCATTACAACATCTTTATTTGAAGGATCATTTTTTGGTACAATTACTGTTCCATTTTGAGCTAATATCTCTAATGAAGTTATTTTCTTTTCAACTGTTATATCTATGTCTGGTCTTTCTACTATACCAAAATCTACATTTTCAAGACCACCTTGTGTTTGTTCTGCTATAGCATCTATTACATTACTTTCCGTAAACTCTAGCCCAATATCCATAACTGGTGTATTAGCTTGCATTTCACTTAATGATATGTCACTATATGATGAATTTTTAACTGTTATATTGTTTTTATCAATATTAGAGTTATATTCAGGTCTTAAATATATATTATCCCTTGCATCTGAATATCTAGTAGAATCTTTAATTGCATACCATTTTTCATTTCCAGATTCAAATGCATTTTTAATTGTATCTGATACTATTATTGTTGATTTGTATTCATTAACATTTATTTTTTTATCTACAACTTTAGAATCATTATTATAAATGTATCTTATGACATATCTACCAGGTAATATTCCGACATGTTTGTTAGTTTCTTCATTATAACCACCAAATTTGTAATTACCTTGTTCTCCTGAAATTGCTGTAGCTGGTGATCCATCAGAGAATTTTGCTATATCTCCAATAGTTCCATCACTATTTATATTGTGTAGTTCTACTGTAACATTTGTTACGGTTTTTTCACTAGCTTCAAATATACCATTACCTAGTTTTTGGTTATCAATAGTATTAGTAATTGCATCTTCCCAAACTGTTCCTGATATAGTTCTTTCTCCATTTGCATCTAATAATAATGATGGTGCTGAATCTGTATCAAGTTCATAATCAGATGTATCTAGAATTTGTGTACCTTCTTCTTCTGGGTGATTTATTAATTTTAATGTCATATTTCCTGGTTGTGACATTTTATCAATACCTGCATATACAGTATTTGCTACACTGTGATCTGTCATAAATTGTTGTCCATCTGAATAAGTCGTTAAACTTCCATAATAAGTTGTATAACTACATATTTCTGTTGCATTATGATATGTTGAATTATTATTTAGTAAATCTTTTATTGCTTCCCATTGTATATCAAATGTTATATACATGTTCTTTATTGTTGTAGTAGGTTCTCCTTCTGCCTCATCTTTTGCATATAATAATTGATTGAAGGTTATTACTGTTGATTTATATGGTAAGCCCTCAACATCTTGTGGCGTTGTATAACCAAGTGCATCGGTTACCTCATATTTTTCATTTAAGCCCATTCCTACAGTTCTTATATCATACCTACTATCAAAGTAATTTATTATTTCTTTTGGCAACATTCTTAATTGTCTTGATAAGTTAGAAATTCCTATTCTGTATGTTACTGAAACTGTTATCTCTTTATTTTCTTGTATTGCTGCTTCAATATCAGAAGCATATACAGTTCTTGTATATCTTTGTAATGGATAATCTTGTTCAAATTTAACACCTATATCAATATCATCTACATTTTCATAATGGTCTCGCCTATTATCATATAAATATGTATATTGATATCCATTAAAACCAACTTTTACATTGTGTATATCACTAGTAATTGATATATTAGGTTGCTCTCTTACAACTATTCCCATATTAATATTATCAATTGTTGATACAGGTCCCTTTGATTTTAATTCATTATACTTTTGGTCTATTAAATAGTTTGCAGAAGTAGTATTGGCTGTTATATTTATATATTTTTCAAGTTCTTCATCAAATCTTGATAATGTTGATACATGTGTACCTTTATCATATATAACTCCATATCTTTCTTTTCCGTCTACAGATGTAATTCCTTCATTAGTTACTTCTCCAAATTTATCATTTAAGGTTTTTCTTTCTGCTTCAGATTCTTTTACCTTTGAACCATTATCAACATTTATATTTTCTGTTATTGTTGTATAATAGAATCCATTATATATAAACACTACCTCATAGTCCTTAAGTTTATCGGTTTCTACATTAATAAATGTATATTTTCCATTTGTGTCATAATCATCTGGAATATTTTTTACATATTCTTCTGTTGTCTTATCTCTTAATTTTATCTCGATTTTTGTTGGAATGCCCTCTATTGAATAGTTTTCATTTAGCATTAATTTACCGCTTTCATCTTTAATATAAATTCCTGTAAGTTTTATATCTATTTTTTTGCCACTTTCGTCTTTTTCTGTATAAACTAAATCAAAAGAATTTCCTTTACCATAAGTTTTTTCTATCCATACATAACCAGATAAATTAATATATTTTTGTTTATTTGGTACTATAGCTTCAAATGTTTTGCCATTTTCTATTGTAATATCGCCAAACTCTGCCCCACTTGCTTCAAATCCAGCATGAGGGTTAGAAACCTCTATTAATTTATAAGTAATTTGTGCTCCATCTATATATGAGTATTTTTCCAAATTATTTATTAAAATTTTTCCTTTATCATCAGTAACAAAAGTTGTAATTTGTGCTTTTTCATCATCTGATAATTCAGCATATGATTTTCCTGCAAAAGATTTATATTCAACTCTATACTCATTGTTTGTAGCCACATTCTTTTCGTTTATTGTAGCAGTTCCTGTAATACTTGATACTAGTTTACCATTTGTGTCATACAATGCTATATAAGCATATTTATTTGTGTCTGTATAATTTTCTAATACAAAGCCAACATTAGCTAGAGTAATATCTTTATTTTGTTCATCAACTTTTAATACTGAAATATTTCCTAAATTTCTATCATTAGTTATTGATATTGAACCATTTCCTTTTACTAATGATCCTGTTGAAGCACTTTGTGATTTATTAGTAATTGCTCCATAACCATAATTTGGGTTTGATATTTCATAAGCTGTGTAATTATATGTAGCATTTAAATCTGAATATACTTCAAGATTTTTAACTGTTATTTTTCCATTAGAATCTGTTTTAAATACTGTAATTTTAGCACTTTCTAAATCTTCTAAAGGTAATTTGTCAAAGGTTAAATTTTCCGTTCCCATATTTTCATATCTTACTTCGTATTCAATACCATTAGAATCTGTTGCTACATTATTTTTATTTATTGTAACTGTGCCTTTTACTTCAGGTACAAATTCTCCTTTACTATTGTATAATGATAAGAAACCTGCATATTCTTTTCCAGATATAGTTGTATTGGTTCTTATTACAAAAGATACATCTTCAATTCCTTTTTTATTTTGCTTATCTGTTTTTGCTATTTCAATATCACGTATATATTTATCGTCTATTATAGTTATTACACTGCTATCTTTTATTTTGAAGTTTGCAACGCCATTTCTTACTTCTATTATTTCTCCATTTGTAATACTTATGTTATCTTTTTCAATAGAACGTCTCCTATAACCATATATATCTGCTGATACTTCTCTTAATTGATATACTTGGTTAGTTTGTAGTGTTAGTTCATTTGTTTTTCCATCTTTTTCAGATGTCAATGTGCCGACTAATTTATTGTTTGCATCATATATTTCAAATTTTATTCCTGGTAAAGCTTCTTTGTTTTCATTTTGTTTTAATATAGATACTTGCTCTGTTAACCTTAATTTATAATCATCTGAAATTTCTGCTTCACTATTTTCTGGTTTTTGGTCAACATATATCATATTTTGCGCTGGGGCATCTTCATTTCTCCAAATATATACTGTAGTAGTTGCTCCTATAGTTGTACTTGCTACTTTAATGTGTATACTCAAATTTTGTTTTCCACTTAACTCTTTAGTAGGTATTTTAATGTAAACTTCTTTATTATTAGGTAAATTTGAAATATTACCAATAGGTTTAAAGGTTGTTCCATTAAATGTTCCTATTTGAGCTGTAGCCTTATTATTTATGCTGTTATAGTAAATATCTAATTGTGTTACTGTTCCAGAATAAGAATATTTAAAAGGTCCTAATATAGTATTCTCACCTTCTATGTTTGCATTAGAATTAAGTAATACATCTTTTTTATTTACAACTGATATTTGAGCCTTTTCATCTGGCTTGCTATTTGCTACCTTTGTTTTTATTTCATTTAACTTAGCCTTTCCTTGTTCTCTAGCTTCCTTGTGTTCGTAATCTTGACTATCATAATTTTGTGAAGTTTGAGTTATATATGGTATACCACTTATCCAGTCGTATTTGTTATCATTGTTTTTACCCCAATAAGAGAAATTTGCTCCAGCCCATTCTGACATATATTGCCATATAACGTGTTGGAAAACATCTTCTGTTATATAAGCACTTATTGATCTATTTCTTACATTTTTTGATTCTTCTGCCTCTTTTACTATTTCCGTTAAAATTCTATTAGCAGTAACAGCAGCATCATTTTCTTTGGTTTTTAATTGAGTGCCAACATATTCGCTACTAGCAATGCTTGATCCATGTATTACTATCTTTGATACTAATTGATAGCTTCCATTTTTCCAATTTTGTCCTTGTTCTGCACAAAAGAAATTTTTATTATCTACTACTTGGAAGCCTTTTGCATAAGTATTGCCATCTGTAGTCGTATCAAACGCATTAATTCCTGCATATCTTCCAATAATCCATGTACTTAAATCGAAACTATTTATATATGGGTTACCATTTTTATCTTTTCCGGTATCATAATTAGTAGATGAAACACTATTAATTAAAGCTGCCATAATCATTAAAGCTATAACTAAAATAACAATTAAATAATATTTTTTCTTACTTTTGTTCATATTTTTCCCTCCTTTCCTCTAAAATTTCCAACGCAAATGAAAATGTAATATTTTCTTATTTATTAAATATACTCCAACTCCAATTACTGCAAGCATTGATATTACTAATGTAATATAATTAAATGCACTACCCGTTTGTATACTTACAAGTACATCTGCTGAACCTAAATCATTTTCATCTAAGTTTTTATTTGCTTGAGTTGAATTCATATCTGCAATTCCATATATATTATAAGCTTCTTGAATCTCTGCAGTATTGTTTATAAGTTCTGCATTTCCATCTGTTTTAGTTTGAGTTAATGTTAATGTTACTTCTTTACTTTGTCCTGGTGCTATTGCTGTTTTTGCTAAACTATTTGTATATAAATTGCCTTCTGATTCATACCAATCAGTATTTAATTCTGAGCTGAATTTTAAACTATTTGGTGCATAATCTACTAAGCTATTAATATAAGCATCTACATCCCCTAAGTTTGTTGCTTTTATAGTATATTGTACAATTATTGTTGCTCCCACAATTCTTCTAGCTGAAATTTCTACTCTTGCTAATTCTGCTTGATTATTGTACTCATAAGTTCTTGTTTCATTACTTGTTTGAACTATTATTTTGCTTACATATTTATCTATTTGTATATCAAATTGTTTTATAAATACTAGCCCTAAATTTATATTAGATATATTTTTATTTAACTCTAATTCATCTGTGGTTGCATATTCTTTTTCTTCTCCATTTATTGATAATGTCTTTGATGCAACATTTGAATTTTTACTTTCTTCTACGCCATATTTTTGGTACATGGTTGGTTTATATAATGTATTATCATATTCAAATACTACTATATATTTTCCTTCTTCAATTCCTTCGAAGCTATAAAATCCTTCTTTGTCTGTAGTTACTGTTAAGTCTTTATTACCGTCATCATTGCGTACAAATTCATTTGTTTCTATGTTTAGTAATCTAACAACTATATTTGATAAGATTGTATCATTATTATCTAAATGTCCATTTTTATCTTGGTCTACCCATGCTTTTCCTGAAATATTATACTTATTCTTTTCAGGATTTACTGGTGGGTTATCTGGATCATCTGGATCTATTGGTGGATTGTCTGGGTCATCTGGATCTACTGGTGGATTATCTGGGTTGTCTGGATTCTCTGGTAAATCTGGTATGTCTGGTTGTTGCTCATTAATAGCCTCTAAGAAATGAACTATTGGTGGCTCTGTAGTTTGTACAATTTCACCAGCATACATTAAATTTGCTACTGTAGAAATTTTTTCTACCTCGCTTCTATCTAAAGAATTTCTAACTGTTGCTGTTATTTTTATTATTGTGCTCTTTCCTGCCTCTAATCCTCCTACTTGTATCGTGAAATAGTTTGGATCTAATACAGTTTGTTCTATATTATCAACTTGTATTTTTTCTATTGATAACTGCTCTGGTATTGTACTTTCTACTGTATAACCTGACAATGATACTTTCGAATTGTTTATAACGGTTATATCAAAATCTATTACATCTCCTGGTTTTAAATATTCTCCCTCATGTGTTCCTGTCATAGTAATTTTAACATCATAACCATAAGCCATCTCTTTATAAGCATTTGATCTATATTGGCTACCATTATATGTTGCTATAGCATTAATATTAAGTAATTTTTCTAATTCTTCAATATCTTTTAATTGGGTATATAACTCATACACTCTTGATTGTCCTGCTGGTATTGAATCAATAGTTATTTTAGATTCTGATTCAGTTATTTCTCCATTTGAAGAATCATCTATTTGTATCAAGTTAAGCTCTTCTGGTATATTTAATTGTAATTCAACATTTTTAGCTTCTGAATTTGATATATTTTCTACTATAGCAAAATAACGAATCATTTGCTTATTTACTGGTATAACTGATAAATCTGTTCTTCTTTTTACTGTTACTCTAATGTTACCAGCTTCTAATTTATTAGACATTTCATTTGATGAAACTTCTATTGCATTATCAGCCGTAGCAGTTACTTTATTTGCTGCTACTCCTGATGTTGTATCTGACTTTACTCTTACTTCATATACTACTGTTTTTGTTTCTCCTATACCTATATTATCAAATATTTGCTCTATTTGTTTTATATCTTCAAATTCATCATAATATAAACTTACAGGGTTTGCATATACAAAGTCTTCCATTGGTTTTACATATACTGTTCCCTCAGGAACTAAGCCCACAATTTTTACATTATGTGCTTCTGCATTTCCTTTATTTGTAACAGACATTGTATATTCAATTACTTCTCCAGCTTTTACTGTACTTTGTTCATTTAGTATATCTGCACCTACTGTTGCATTTAATGTTGCTACTAAATCTGCGCCTACTCCTGTTGTAGCCCCTACTACTGCTGATACTACTCTTCTTTGTCCTTGGTCAGTCAAATAATCTACAGTATATGATGTTTTAAGTGTTTTATTATATTCTAGCCTTGCTGGTATTTGTATTTCATATGTTGCTTCTACTCTTTGTCTTGAAGCAATTTCTGGTATTATTATCATATATAGTACCGGATTTTGAACTGAATTTATATCTTCATTCCATCCATTACTTTCATTAGCTAAATCTGTAGTCGCTTCTCCATTTGATGTATAATAAACTTTTGCATCTGGGTTGTTTACTAAAATTTTAGAAGTTAAAGAACTATCTATATTATTTTCTCCTAGCTCGGTTTTTCCCTTTAAAGGTAATACACCTTTTACTGTTACGCTTGTTATTGCTGATGCTGAGTTATTTAATAAAATTGTTTGGAAACTCAATCTTTTTGTTCCTGCATTAACTGGTAAATTTGCTAATTTTTCTTCTGTTGTTAAGAAAGAGTTTGTCTTTATATTTTCTGATATTATATTGTTATAAGCAATTAGGCCAGCTAAACCTGATATTTGTACTGTAACTTCTTTTTTTCCGTCATTATCATATGTACTTGCATTTTCGTTAGTATAAGTAAGAGATATTTTATCTAGACCATTTGGCGTTGTTTCTTCTAAATCTATATCTGCAAGTATTTCTATATAACCTTGTGTATTGCTTGTTGTATATTGTAGATTTTCACCCTTAAGTACTAGTTTTATTTCTCTAGTTTCTGGTAAATATTGATTACTTTGAATTTCAAAACCATCTAAATATAGTGGTGTTACTGTCATATTCGAAACATCTTTTACACTGTCTGGTAGTTTTATTGTTAAGGTAGGATTTTTAAATAAATCATATCTTTCCTCATTTGTTCTTAAAGTCATTGCTATTTTTACTTGTTCATTTGTTGCAACCGTAGATAATGTTCTTGGTTCTACTGTTACATCAACTTGTGTTTTTGTTTCATTTAAGCCCATTTTTCTTGTATATTCGTATTCTGCCAAATTTTCAGTTGTATCATTTGCAGTAGAATTGTATTTTGTTACAACTTTTTCGTTTAAAGAATTAAATGCTTGTATATCTGCTCTAGAATAATTTTCTGGTTTTATTACTTTTGTATGTGATAATCTAAGTATTCCTACATTTACAGGTGTTGTCATTTCTATATTTAATGATTTTACTCCTCCTGCATAATTTATAACAAAATTTCCATTTTGGTCTGCTTCTGAACTTGCTGTTATTTCTCTAATAACATTGCCATTTTGATCTTTAATTGTAATTTTCCCTTGAGACCCTAATATTTTTTCAAGCTCTGCTTTAGAAATTGTTGTTGTTTTATATTCTATATTTGAAGCTTTTTCGTTTGCTTCTGTTTCATATACTGTGGTTTGATTAATTTGTATATTTTTTGCTAAATTTGCATAGTTAACTTCTATATTTGTTGTTGTATTATACTCTCTTTCTTGTTTTGAATATATTTTACCTTTATACATATATGTTTCTTCATTTGTTACTGTTGTTTTAAGTATTCCATCTGCTTCTTGTAATGTATAAGTTTTATTGTTTTCTATCTTTTTTTCTGATTCTCCGTAAAAAGATACTAATGAATTAACTGTATATTCTTTTTCTGGAAGGTTAGCTTCATCATCTAATACAAAGGTAACTATTATAGTGTCTACTCCACCCTTTTTCCAAGATATTTTGCCATTATTAGCTTGGTTTTCTATTGTAAAAGATACGGTATTATTATTAGAATCATATTGATAACTATTAGATTCTAGTAATTGTTCAGCTTTACCATTTGTTGCATAAGTTCCTTTTGATAAAACTTGAACACTTTCTAAACCTGGTATAGCTTCTATTACAAATCTAGAAGATTTTATTGGAAAAGCGCTTTCTACAACAGATGATTTTACTTCAATTTGTACTAATCTTTTACTTTCTTCGCCTATTTTATATATTCTATTAGTTATTAATTTAGCTTCTAAGCTAGTACTCAAATTTTCTGGAGCTACCAAATTTAAAGACACTGATTTTTCTGCTTTTATATTTATGTCTTTTTCAGTGCTATCTTTATATGTTCCAGATAATGCTATATTGCTTTGCATATTTAATAAATTTAAATTATAGTCTTCAACTGTTATTGGTTCTATAGATAACTCAATCTTTGCTGTATTACCAGCAGTAATACGATTTAAAGTTATAGTATTGTTTTCGATTTTGCTAATAGAATCAGTTAAAACTTGTGGTTTTATATTGAAGTTGCTATTATTTAAAGTTATTACTCCATCAAAGTACCCTTGTTTTTGTACTGCTACTTCCATATATAGTTTCATATTAGTATCATCTATGTTATATTTAATTTCAGATACTTTTTCTCCTTTGTCTGTTTTGAAATACGTAGCAAATTTTACATTTTCATGATTTGTTGAATCGCTTGCGTTTCCAGCAGCATAAGCTATTATATTCATACCTAAAAATGCAAAATCAGATATTGTCATTGCAATTATTAATAATATTGCTATGCTTATCCTTAATACTTTGTTTTTCATAACTATTCCTCCATTATTTTTTATTGATATTTATAATACTCCTCAATAATTTGATTATAGCACTTTTTCAAACATTTTTCAACAATTTTAGCAATTTTTTACATCATTTTTTGCGTATTTTATCATACTTTCAGCAATGGTTATAAATCATTTTGAAAACTTTTATAAATTACAATATAAAATCTTTATAAATATATTACTTAAATTCGGTTTTTATTTGCTTTTTATAGGCAAAAAATAAGAAAATGGGCTAGCCCATTTTCTTATTTTGATTATTTAACAATTCTCTTTTTGATTACTACTATTCCTAATACTAGTATCGTAAAGGTTACTGTTGCTGCTATTAGATATGGTACATTATTTACTGTGCTTCCAGTTGGTGGTGTGATTATTAATTTAACACTAGAATCATCTGGTTCTCCTGGATCATCAGGATTAGATTCTTTTGGTATGTAGTTTCCTGGCACTGAACGTTCTATTGTTCTTCCTCCATTTAGTTCTACTATTTCTACTCTGTTCTCTTCAACAATATCATTTGTTGTTGTTGCCAAATATCTTGTTGTATATAATTTTATTTCATCCTTAGTTTCAAATTCTTGTGTTACATATATTCTGTAATCACCAGATTGTAAATCTCTATGTACATCTCCACCTTCTTCTATAAGTCCATTATCTACTAGGTATTGTACATCTTTCTCTTCCCATGCACTATTATCTTGTTCTGTATCTAATAACATTGTACTATCAAGATAATCTACTACTAAGATTGCTTTTGAATCTCTTGGAGTATTTTTATCTCTTCCGTAAATATAATATCCATCTGTTAAGTAGTCATCTTCGCAGTTATTGTCAACAGTAACTGTATATTCTTCATTTAATTTTGCGCCTTGCAATAATTTTAAATCTATTTCTCCAGAAACTAGTTTGCCTACTGCTTTGATGTATCTCATTCCGCCATCCTGAGGATTTCCTTTTGGTACAATATTTCCTCCATTTTGTGCTACTATTTGCATTCCTGTTATTTCTTTTTCTATTGTTATATCTATTATTGGTCTCTTAATTATACCAAAGTCTACATTTTCCCAATTAGCTACAAATGTTATTATTTCAACTTCTCCTGCGTTGTCTAATTGTACTGCTTCTGCTGAATCATCTTTAGTATATTCTATACCTATATCCATAACTGGTGTATATGCATCCATTGATGTTATTATCGTTGATTTTTCATTATATGTTTTATTTGTTACAGGGTTGTTATTTAAGTCTTTTCTTAAATCCATATTATCTATTGCATCAGAATATCTATCTGCTTCTTTAATTAAATACCATCTTCGTGTTGGGTATGTAACTCCTTCATATGTTATATCTTCGTTTTCAATTGCATTTTCTATAACAGTTGATGTTATTATTGTTGATTTATAGTAATTAGCGTCTATATAAGTATTATTTCCTGTTGCTGCATCATGAATATATGATTCACCATTATATGTATACTTAACTACATAATTGCCTGGCAATACTCCTATATATTCTCTGTTTCCAGCTTCTTCTTTTACATAACCAAATACATATCTTCCTTGTTGATCTGTACGTGTTTCTGCCTTGGTTATTCCATCAGAATACATTGCTGGTTCTTTGCTAATTGTTCCATCTTCATTTACCTTATGTAATGTCACAACAACATCTGCTATTGGTTTTTCATTTGTATCTATTTTTCCGTTTCCTAGTCTTTCGTTATCTGATGTATTATCATCTGTATCTTCCCATATTGATCCTGCAAGTTGTCTTGCTGTATCACTTGCTTCTAATACTAATGATGGTGATGATGTTGTATCAAGTTCATATCCAGATGTTTCGAAAATTTTTGTTCCGTCTCCACTTTCATGATCTTTTAATTTCAATTCTATATTATCTGGTGCACATCCTGCATTTATACCTGCATATATACTTCCTGCTTCTGTATGATCTGTTATTATATAGTTATTGTCTTGTTTTCCAGTTGTATCACCATATGCAGTTTTATATTTTGCTATTTCTGTTGCATTATGGTATGTAGATTTTTCATCTAACAAGTCAACTATTGCTTGTCTTTCCACATCAAATGTTATATACAAGCTATCTACTTCACCTGGGTTAAGCCATGTATTATAGTCTATTGCTATAGTTTTAAAATCTACAGTATCTGAACTACCATCTACTGTTGCTGTAGTATTTTCTAGCTCTGTAGTTGCATAATTTTCTTCTGTTTTACTAGCTTGATTATTGTCGAACTTGTGGCTTACTGCCACTACTGTATACCTGTTATCAAAGTAATTCTTTAATTGTATTGGATTTACTCGTAATGTAGATGTCTTTCCTTCTAATGTTGAAGAAAGATTTGATATTGTTATCTTATATGTTATTAATACTTCTATTGGTTTATGCTCATCTTTTGCTATTGCTTCTATATCTGATGCATACATTGTTCTTGTATATCTTGTTACTTTCTTTTCTTCGAATTTTACGCCTACTTCTTCTTCACTATGTCTTTCTCTATATTCTCTTCTTAGTTCGTAATCATAATTGTAACTTTTTCCTTCAAAGTTTACCAATACATTATTAATATCACTGCTTATTGATATGCTTGGTTGGTCTTTTTCAAGTATTCCTAAATTAATATAATTAATGCTATCTGTTAGACCTTTTTGTTTTAAATCTCTATAAATTGTATTCATATCATATCCAGCCAATGTAGTAGTAGCTCTTACATTTGTGCTAAAGTCAAAACCTTTCAAATATGATTGATTTTCTACTTTTTCATAGCTAACTGCATAATTATTTTTTCCATCTACTGAGGTCATTCCCTCTTTATTTATCTCTCCAAATTTATTATTTAAGTCCGCTCTATCACGAGCATCTTCTGCAACTTTTGAAGTGTTTTCGGCTATAGAACCATCATTTTCAAATATTATTGCATTTATTGTTGTATAATAGAAGCCATTATATACAAATTGTATTTCGTAATCTGCAAGATTATCTGTTTCTACATTCGTAAATGTATATTTTCCATCTGAATCAAACTCATCCGGGCTTGATTTTATTTCTGCTCCTGTACTCTTCTGTATTAATTTTATTTGTACTGGTATCTCAGCTTCTGGATTTATTACTAATTTTCCGCCTTCATATTTATAAAGGTCTTTTAGTTTTTTATCAACGCTTCCTGTACCTTCTATATATCTCAAATTATACTTTTTATCTTTGTCTATATTTTGCTTCTCTAGCCATGCATAACCTGTTAATTTGATATATTTTTGCTTGTTTGTTGCAGTTATTTTATTTAATACATCTGGCTTTATTGTTACACTTATATTTGGTCCAATTACATAACCATAAATAGGGTTAGCTACCTCTTCAAATACATATGTGCATTGTATTGGGTTTTGTGCTGAATTTACTCCTGAATATACTTCAAGATTGTTTATGGTTATTTTTCCGTCTGCTCCTGTTTCAAATATTGTTGCTTTGCTAGCATCATTTATATATTCTACTTTATATTCTGTATTATTTGCTTGATTATTTTTATTTATAGTAACTGTTCCTTTTACTGTAGATTGTACTTCGTCCTTATTATTTTTAAGTTGTAGATATTTTCCATCTTTTGTTACTTTAAATTGAACTCCTTCTAATACTATAGATGGTGAATCTTCATCTACTTTTATAAGTTCTAGATTTCCTAAAGCTGATTTGTTGTTTATTGTTAACTCTACATCATCTTCTGAATTTTTAATAGTAATTTCTCTATTTTTAATATCATCTGTTATTTTTGCTTCTTTTGTATCTGTTGTACTTTCTAAAATCATTCCGTTATATCCGTAATTACTATTAGCTATTTCTTTGATTTTGTAAGTATATTTTATTCCTTTAGACTCGTATTTTTCTAAGCCATTTATAACTATATTTCCTGATTCATTTGTCTTAAATCTGGTTGCTTGGTTTATATCAGTTACATAATCTATTGTATATTTTCTTACATCTAGGCCTGAATTTTGAGTTGTTATAGGTCCTGTAGAACTGTTAAGTCTTAAATAACCTGTGTTTGAAGAATTATTTCCTTCTCTTTTTACTACAAATTCTACATCACTTAAATCTTTCTTATTATCTCCTTGTTTTTTCAAATGTATGTTTACTAATTCTTCTGAGTTTTCTATCGTAATTACACTGTTATTACCTATATTTGATATTTTTACTTGTCTTTTGTCTGTATCTACAGAATCTTTTGTTGCTCCACTAACTGTTGCATTTGTCAATACTAATCCTCTATATCCGTAATTATTGTTGCCTATTTCTTCTATTGTATAAGGATATGTTGTTCCTTTGCCTGAATATATTTCCAAATTGTTAATTACTATTTCTCCTGATGAATTTGTTACAAATCTCGTTGCTTTATTTCTTTCAGTAGAAGAGAAATCAGCCTTATACTCTGATGCACTTGCTGTATTTGATTTGCTTATAGTTACATTTTTATTTATACTACTAACGCTTCCGCTACTTGTAAATAATTGTAAGTAACCATATCCATTCCAAATTATAAACTCTGCATTTGCTAATCCTTTTCCAGATTCTCCTACCTTTTTGATTGTAATATTTCCTAATTGTGGTTCATTTTTTATGGTAATTACACTATTATTAGTTATAGTAAATTCAGCAGTTCCATCTGACAATACTGTTATTTTTCCATTTGTTATGGTTGCAGATGCAATATTTGCGTTTTTATATCCATATTCACTATTAGATCTCTCTTTTAATGTATATTTTTTGTCTGGTTCTAGATCTATTGTTTTTGTTGTTCCTTCTTTACTTGTAGTCAAGCTTCCAACATAAGTGCTACCATCATATATATCAAATATAATATTTGCTACAGGTAAATCAGCTTCATTTTTCTTTATTATTGATACTGATTGCTCTATTCCATAAATATATTCTTCTGTACTTTCTGCTGAACCAGATATATAGTCTTGATCAATATATGCCATTGTTTGTTGGGTATCATTTGTAAATATGTATATAGCTGTTTCATTTGGTACATTATTATTCGTTACTTTTATTTTAAGATAAATTTTTTTGTGTGCTGATAAGTTTGCAGTAGGTATTCTAACATAAAAGTCATTTCCACTGGTTATGTCTGACATATTTTTGCTTTTAAAGGTATTTCCTACAAATGTTCCAAATGTTTTATTTGTTTCGTAGTCAGCATTTTGATTATAAGACACATCAATTGATGAAATGTTACCATTAAAAGTATAATTAAATGGTCCTAAAATTGTATATGTTCCATCAACAGTTGTTTTTAACCTATCTTCCTGAGTATCTTCTCTATTAATATAAGGTTGTCCATAATTTGTCATACCATTATCTACTCGACGAATTATTTCATCTAATATTTCTTCTCCGGCATCATAATTGTCATCGTGTTCATAGCCTGACTGTGTTCCAGAGTCCTCATGTTTATATGTTCCTGGTTTTGTTATCTCAGGTATTACACCTGTTCCAAAAACAATATCTCTCCACTGATCAAAATATTGCCATATTGCATGTTGATAAATATCTTGATGTATAACAGAAGCTATTGTTCTTTTTCTGGTTGTTTCGTGTGCCTTTCCTTCTTTTACTAATTCTATAAGAATTTTATTTGCTCTTGTTGCATTTGCAGTTGTGTTGTATGGTAAATTTGCATCAGTATACTTTGGATCAACTATTTCTCCATTACCTTTTTTAATAGCTTCAGTAATTTTAGGTTCTTTAGTAGTGCCATCTATTCCAATCTTAATCTTATACTTTAATTCCCATACACCATTTCTAGTTAATGTCTGTCCTTGTTGTGCACAGTATATATCTTTATTAAACAGTTGTTGGAAAAATGATCCATAATAATCATATACATACCTACCACTCTTAGTTCGATAATAACCATCATAATTGCCATCTGCATCTTTTGTTGCATTTGCATACCTTCTCAATGAAACGCCAGCGCTATTTTTTAAACTATTATCCTCCATGTAGTTATCTGTCCAGGCTGTCATAGCAGCATGTCGTCCTATTGACCATTGTTGCCATGTATCTTGGAGGTTTTTTCCAGCTTGCCAAATATATATACGTCCATGACCATCTACAGTTTTAGTATAATCTACTCCAAAGTCCGCTTGATTATAATAGATCCCGTTGCCATCATCCCATGGTAACGCATAATCCGCAGACACTTTACCAATTAGTAATCCCATAACAATTAGAGTTACAGCTAATACTGCTAATAGTTTCCTTCGTGTTTTATTTTTTTGCATTTATGTCTTCCTCCTTTCCATTAGAGTCTATATGCAATAATTTTTTATTTATTAAGTAAGTTGCAATTCCAATTACTGCTATCATAAGTATTACTAAAGTTATATAGCTAAATGCTCTACCTGTTTGTATACTTATTAATAAATCTGCTGATCCTAAATCGTTTTCGTCTTTATTTTGATTTTCAGTTTGTGAGTTTGTATCTATTATTCCATATATGTTATATGCTTCTTGTATTTCTGCCATATTATTTATTAATTCCGCATTTCCATCTGTTTTTGTCTTTGTTAATATTAAATTAACTTCTTTGCTCTTTCCTGGTTCTATTGGTGTATTCATTAAACTGCTTGTATATAAATTGCCATTTAATTCATACCAATCTTTATTTAATTCTGAGTTAAATTTTAGGTCATTTGGCATATAATCCACTAGTGAATTGATGTATGCATCTACATCTCCTGTGTTTGTTGCCCTTATTGTATATTGTACTAATATACTTGATCCTATTATTCTTTTTGCATTTATCTCTACTCTTGCGAAATCTTTATCTTTATAATCATATGTTGTTGTTCCTTGTGAAGTTTGTACTATTAATTTTGTTATATATTTATCTATTTGTATATCAAATCTCTTTGTAAATGCTAAGCCCATATTTATGTTCGCTATGTTTTGATTTAATTCGATTTCATTTGTTGTTGCATATTCTTGTTCTTCGCCATTAATATCTAATGTTTTTGTAATTACATTTGAATTATTAGCTTCTTGTACTCCTTGTTTTTGATAATCTGTTGGCTTATATAAACTTGTATCATATTCAAATACTACAATGTATTTTCCTTCTTTTATATTTACAAATATATATGCTCCATTATCATCAGTTTCTACAATTAAATCTTTTGTTCCCTCATCATTTCTTACGAATTGATTTGTTGCTAAATCTAATAATCTTACTTTTATATCTTTTAAAACTGCATCATCTTCATTTAGTTCACCATCTTGATTTCTATCTATCCATGCTTTACCGGATATGCTGTATTTATTAACTGTTGGAGGGTTATCTGGGTTATCTGGGTTGTCTGGGTTGTCCGGATCATCTGGGTCTACTGGTGGCTTATCTGGATTATCTGGATCATCTGGATCTACTGGTGGGTTGTCTGGGTCTTCTGGTGGATCTATTGGCGGATCTACTGGTGGATTGTCTGGGTCATCTGGGTCTACCACTTCCTCTCCAGGTTTCTTAATTGCCTCTAAATAATGTACTATTGCATTTGTTTGTTTTTCTACAACACCTGAATTTATTAAATTTGCAGATGTTGAAATAGTTTCGATTTTTGTTCTAGTTGGATCATAATTTACCATTGCTTCTATTTTTATTTTAATAGTTTCGCCAGAAAGTAAATCTCCTAATACTTTTGAAAAATTATTTCCTATTATGTTTTCTTCTTCTACTCCGTCAACTTCTATTTTATTAATACTTAATTGCTCTGGTATTGTAGTTGTTACTTCATAGTTTATTGCATTAATAAGTGAATTATTTACAACTGTTATTTCAAATTCTATTATATCTTCTGGTTTTAAATATTCTCCTTCTCGTGTTCCTGTCATTGTAATATCAATATCAAAGCCATAAACTATTTCATCAAATGAGTTAGATCTATAAACAATACTCTCATCTTTTTGTTCTACTGTTGCTGTAATATTAGTAGCTTTTTGTGCTTCGTCAGATTTATTTACGCACGTAAATATTTTATATACTTTATTTCCGTCAGGTTTTATAGAATCAATTTGTATTATATTTGAAAGAGGTAATATGCTTTCTATATCTGTATCTATAACTTCAGATAACTTAAGTTCTTCTGGTATGTTTATTTTTACTTCTAAGTTTTTAACTTCTTCGTTTGATATATTTTCTACTATTATAAAATATGCTATATTTTGTGATTGTAAAAGATCTAATGATGTATCTGTTCCTCTTTTTACAGTTATTCTTACTTTTCCTTCTTTTAAAGAGTTAGTAACCTCATTTGATTTTACTTCCACATTGTCATTATATGTAACTGTTGCTTGGTTTAAGGCTGTTTCTTCAGTTACATCAGATTTTACTCTTACTTCATACTCTACTGTTTTTGTTTCATTAACCTTAATATTTTCGAAAGTTGCTTCTACTGTTTCCTTTTCTGCATTTTCTTCATAATATAAGTTTAGTGGTTCTACATACACAGAATTTTCTAGTGGCTCTATATATACTGTTCCATCTGGTACTGATGCTGATACTTTCACATTTTGTACATCGTTACTACCTGTATTTGTTACATTTATTGTGTATTTTATTACTTCTCCTGCTCTTACCATGCTGTTATTTTCTATTACGTTTCCACCTACACTTGCTAATAATTGTACTTCTACTTTTCCTGTTTCTAGTCCTACTGGTACTGCATTTACTGTTGTAGTTGAATCATTTACTATATAATCTACTGTATATGTTGTTTTCATATCTTTATTATATTGTAAGTTTGCTGGTACCTTCATTGTATAGTTTGCTATAAAGTTTGTTTCTACTTCCATATTTGGTATTACTATCATGTATAATACTGGATTTGCTACCTCATTTAAATTTGTTGTCCATCCGTTTTCTGCATTACCTAAGTCTTTTGTTGCATTTTCATTTGCTGTATAATACACAGTTGCTGCCTCATTTTGCACATTTATTCCATTTTTTAATGTTGCTCCTATTGTGTTTTCAAATGTATAGTTCCCTAATTTAAACTCTCCATCTACTGGTAAGTTGCCTAAAACTTTTACATCTGTTAATTTTGTTCCAGTATTATTTACAAGTGCTATTTCTGCATTTGCTTCAGTTGCCATACTATTCATTTCTACATCTGCTATTTGTTCTTCTTTACTTGTTACTGAATTTGTTTTTACATTATAGTTTGTTATTTTATTAAATGAAACTAACCCATTTATTCCTGTTATACTTATTGGTACAAGCACTTTTCCTTCGTTTTCATACGTAACTGCTTTGTCGTTTGTATATGTTAATGTTATAGCATCTTTTTTACTTGGTATAGTTTCCTCTAATTCTATATTTAATAAAATTTCAATGTATATGTTATTGTTGGTTCCATTATACTTTGTTTGTTCGCCTTGTAATTCTAATTTTAATTCTTTTGTATTGTTTAAATAATAAAATCTTGACACTTGCATGCTTTCTAAGTATAAGGCATTAGCTTTCTTTAGTTCTATATTTTTTACATAGTCTGGTAATTTTATTGTTATTGTAGGATTTTTATATAAATCATATTTTTCATTATCTGTTTTTAATGTTAATGCAAATTTTACTTCTTCATTTACTACTGCTGTTGATAAGTTAGTTGGTGCTACTGACAATTCTGTTAATGTTTTTGTTTCTTTTAATTCTGTTACTTTTTCGCAATTATATCCTAATGTTTGTTCTCCTAAATTGTAATTTACGCTTGCTCTCTCTACAAGCCCTTTTATTGCTACTATTTCATCTTTTGTATATGCTTCTTCTTTTATCACTTTTGTATGTTTTAATCTTATTATTCCTGTTTCTACTGCTTTTGTAATTTCTATTGTTAATTCTTTTACTCCTGCGTTGTAATTTATTACTATGTTTCCTTCTTCATTAGCTTCAGTCTTATTTGTAATTTCTGCTATTATTTCTGCTCCATTTTTTAATGTTAATGTTCCTTCTTCTCCTAATACCTTTTGTATTTCTGCCTTATTAATTGTAGTTGTTTTATATTCTATATTTGCTTGTTTTTCTTCTGTTTCTGTTTTATATGTTACATTTTCTACAACTGTGTTTCCTTCAACTAAGTTTGAATAGTTTATTTCTATATTTGTTTGGGTTAAATATTCTCTTTCTTCTCTTGAATATATTTTTCCTTTGTATATCTCTTCTTTGTTTTGTACTTCTGTTCTTATTATTCCATTTGCCTCTTGTTGTAAATTATATTTTGCTTCTTTCTCTATTTTTGTTTGTTCCTCACCATAAAAATCAACTTTTGATTTTACTAAATATTCTTCTTCTGTTATTTCTTTTTCTACTGGCAAAACAAATGTAACTATTATGCTATCTTTTGCTTCTTGTTTCCATACTATCTTACCATCTTTTACTTCGTTTTCTATTGCTAGTTTTAACAAGCTACTTTCTTTATCATAGCTATAATTTTTATTGTTTAATTTTCTATCTAAATTTCCATCTGTTGCTGAAGTTTCTTTCGCTATTACTTCTATATCTTCTGCCTCTTTTGGTAATGTCACTTCGAAGTTCGTAGTTTTTATTGGATATGCATTTTGTAATACTGTAGAATCTATTTCTACTTGTACTATTCTTTTTTCTTCTTCACCAATTTTAAATATCTTGTTTGTTATTACTTGTGATGATAAAGCTGTGTCTAAATTACTTGGTGTAAGTAAATCTAAAACTACATTTTTTGTTGCGTCTATGTTTATAGTTTTCTCTGTGCTATCTTTATAGCTTCCAGTTAGTTTTATTTTACTTATCTTTTCTAGCATATTTTCGCCATAGTTTTCTTCTCTTATAGGCTCTATTCCTACTTCAATTTCTATGCTTTCGCCAGCTCTTACACGGTTTAGAATAATTTTGTTTCCTTCTATGCTACTTATGCATTCACTTAATTTCTCTGGTTTTAGCTTGAAATTGCTGCTTTCTAAAGTTATTACTCCATCAAAGTATCCTTCATTTTTTACTGATACGTTCATGTATAACTTCATATCTTGGCTATCCATCTGTATTTTGCTCTGTGATACTTTTCTTTCCTCCGCTTTAAAATACGTGCTAAACTTAACGTTTGCATGATTTGTTGCATCACTGCCATTTTGCTCAGCATATGCTATTACACTCATGCCGAGAAAAATAAAATCTGACATGGTCATAACCATTATTAGCACAATTGCTATTGCTATTTTTAATACTTTGTTTTTCATAACTTTTCCTCCAAACATATTTATTTATAATAAATTATACTCTTGGGCTTTTCATTGTCAATGTAACTATTTGTAAGCTTTTTTGCTTCACTTAATTTGTGCTTACGGAAGCTCATTTCGTCAAAATATTACAAAAATATATCGTTTTTGTTAAGTTTTTGTTTCTCGTTTCTTACTTGTTAAAAAATAAATTTTAAAATTCGAATGTAGAAATATGTCTTTTTTTATACGGCTACACCTTTTTAACACTTTTTAATTTAATGAATATCATATTAGTATTAAAAAAACATATAATATATTATCAGTTTAGGAGGAATTAATATGTCAGATAATTTAACTGATGCTTTTAATACTTTAAAGAAAATGGTGGATAGCGGAAATATTCCAAGTGAAATGCAAGACTTGATTAACAATATAAATAATAAGAATGGAGATTCTAATAAAACTTTAAATGACATGCTTTCTCAAGTTTCTCCAGAAATGATTAATAATGTCTCTTCTATGTTAAAAGGAAATAATAATTCAAATAGTTCATCAAATAATAATTTAAACTTAGATGCAGAAACAATTATGAAGATGAGCTCTGTAATAAATGCTATGAATCAAAAAGACAATCCTGGTAGTAATTTATTAAATTCTTTGAAGCCATATCTTAGAGATAGTAGAAAAAGCAAGGTGGATCAATATTCTAATTTACTTAATCTTACTAAACTTGCAGAAGTTATGAAAAATGACAAAAAGGAGAATCAACATAATGCCTAGGCCTCCATATTTTAACTTTCCTTTTCCTTTTTATAGAACGCCACCAAAATATCATGATTTTCAAAATTCAACTACGGCTAATACAAATAAAACTATCTCTACAATTCCTGTGCCTGTAAATTCTAATAATGTTCAAAAAGATGGTCCTACTTTGAGTAATCAAGCAGAGTTTAGAAAATGTGAACAAAAAAATAAATCAAACAAAAATTATGATTATTTGTTTGATTTATTTGGTTTAAAAATCTATTCGGATGATGTTTTACTAGTCAGCCTAATATATTGCCTATATTCAGAAGGTGTAAAAGATGATGGCCTTTTTATTGTACTTATTTTGCTTTTACTTAGTTAAATTTTATTAGCATTCTTCTATTACTATTTTATCATCCACCACATGTATATAAGCATGTGTTATTTGTGTTTCTTGTTCTTCTCTATCTATCTCTTTGATAATATTAGCAATCCTTATTTGAACTGCATCAAAACTACCTGCTGATACAACTGCCTCTTTGTTTCCTTTAGCCCCAGCATGTGCTAAGCCTCTTAAGGAACCTAAAACTACAATATTGTCTGTTGCCACAATTTCTGCGCCTGAGTTTACATCTCCTAGAACTACTATGCTGCCCTCAGCTTCTAGTTTTTTACCTGAACGTATAGAACCTTTATAGAACCTAGTTTCAGAAGTTTTTATTGTTTGATTAAAAGTTTTTACTATCCCTGATAAGCCTAACTCTTTTGGTAAATCAAATCTAATTTCTACATCTAAATATTTTTTTATAAGATTTTCTATTTCGTCCATTTCACTATTTTTTAATGCTTTTCCTGTAACCCTAATTGGCGTTTTTTCATCCTTATACAATCTTTTTAAGTTTGGTAGCTTACCATTCAACTCATTAATTATATTTTTTTGTTCTGCATTTTCTTCTATTTTTATGATATTTTCTTTCTTTTTTAGGTTTATACTAATATTTCTCATTTTGGTTTCCTCCACTATCTTTCTTGTTCTACATATGGAATTGCATTCGTGGTCTCTTCAACATTTCTATAGTTAATACCAAAGTATTCTGCTAATATATCTCTTGCTATTTCTGCAGTATAACTACCATGTGAGCCTTTTTCTACCATGGCTACTACTACAACCTCTGGATTATCAAATGGTGCAAACCCTGTAAACCATGCATTTACATTTTCACCCGCTTGAGCAGATCCAGTTTTTCCACCTACTTCAATGTTAAAGTTCCTAAAAACTGAGTATGCAGTTCCACCAGTTTCGCTTGTTACTGATCTCATTCCCTCTAATATGGCTGATAAATTTTCTGGTTTTATCTCAAGTGTTTCCTCATTTTCATCATTTGTTATTCCCAATGCTTCATTTGAAAAGTTTCTTATATTCTCTTTTGACTCTTCTGTTCCATCTGCATTTAAAATAGTTTTTATAATAGTTGGATGTACCTCTTTTCCTGAATTTACAAGTGTTGCTATATATTTTGCTATTTGTAAAGGGGTAAAACTATTGTAACTTTGTCCAATGGCTGCAGATAATGTTTCTCCTGCATTCCATTGTTTTTTACTGTTTTCTTCATTTGCATATATTTTTTGTTTTGTTTCACGTGAAGCAAGTGTACCTGATGATTCGCTTGGAAGTTCAATTCCAGTTTTTTCACCCAACCCAAAATATTTTGCATATTTTGATATTGTATCAATTCCTAGTCTATTACCTAATTCATAAAAGAAATAATTGCAAGAATTTTTTATAGCTCCTGATACATTTAAGTATCCATGGCCTCTACCATAACTTGTATAAAGCCAACATGTTGGCTGGTAATCGTTATAATATCTATAAACTCCTGTGTCATTTATTCTGTCCCAAATATTAATTGTGCCTGTTTCTAGTCCTGCCGTAGCAGTTACCATCTTAAAAATTGAACCTGGTGCATATTGTGATTGTATTGCTCTATTTATTAATGGCTTGCTTTCATTGTTTCTATATGAGTTCCAATCACTCGGTGAAATTCCTCCAACAAATTTTTCTGGCTCGAAGTCAGGATAACTTGCCATTGCTAATATTTCACCCGTATCCACCTTCATTACAACTACACTTCCTGCTTTTGTATCAATTGTTTCTGCAAAACCTCCTGATGCTATTTTGTTAATAGTATTTTTTAAAGTGTTCTCTGCAATACGTTGCAAATTAGAATCTATTGTAAGTACAATGTTTGAGCCTGATATTGCTTCTTTTGTTACATATTCTGCTGTGGTAGTTCCATCTACTGCCATATCTATTTGCTTTTCGCCTCTTTTACCTTTTAGGTAATTTTCAAATAAGCTTTCTACTCCAGTTCTTCCTATTATATCATTTCTGCCATAGGTATCTTTTAGCTTTTTGTATTCATCCTCATTAATATTACCTATATAGCCTATAATATGTGAGGCTAGGCTACCTGATGTGTAAGTTCTTATTGATGATTCTGCTATATTTATTCCTGCAAAAATGCTATTCTTTTCGCTTATTTCTGCTACTGTTTCCGGTTTAACGTCTGATGCTATTTGTATTGATTTTGTACTACTATAACCTTCTGTGGTTATTCTATATCTTATACAAATTATCTTGCGTATGTCTTCAATGCTTTCGCTTGATATTTTATATTTGTCTTTAAATTTATAAAAAGCTTCTTCTGCTGTTATATCTTGGTCAAAATCATATTTTTCTTTCCATGAAGATAAGCTACTATCTGAAATAGTAAATTCAAAAGGATCTATTTTTATTGGAAATGTATCGGTATATTTTTCTTCATTTTTTTGTAATAAGTTTATTAACTCTAAAATAGCATTATTTAATTCTTGCGTTTCAATATTGGTCTTGTACAATTCTATATTATATGCAACTCTTACCGTGGCTAGTTTGTTACCGCTTCTGTCTAAAATATCTCCTCTTGAGCCTTCTATATCAGAAATTCTTGTTAACCTTGTATTAGACTGCTCTCTATATTCCTCTCCATGTACTATTTGCAAATTGAGTAATTGAACTATTAGTATTGCCCCTAATATATATACAAGAAGAGTTGTTATATTGAATCTTAAATTTATTTGCTCTTTAGTTATTCTTTTACTCAATTTTTCACCTTCTTTTAAAAATACTTTGTTAATATTTTGCTTCCTTTATACTCCTCTTCAACATCATAACCTGTTAATTGCATTATTGGATAAATTATAATTGTTAGTATCACATTATATAATGCTTCAACTGTTAAGATTTTTATAAATGCAAATATCTCTAAATTAATGTCTAAAATTAAAGAACTTAATAAGTATGCTCCTGCCTCATATATAATAGTACATATTCCTACCATTGCCATAACAGTTATTCTATTGTCTTTAGAAAAGTTTTTGTCAAAAAGGTTGGCAATTAGTCCTATAACTGCTAACATTATTGAACTTATTCCTAATCTTCTGCCTATAAATATATCTACTAACATACCTAATATTATTCCATAGGTTATGGCTGAAGTTCTTCCCATAAATAGCCCTATATATAGCATTAATATTATGAATAAATTTGGCATTACTCCTGCTATTTTAAACCAAGTGAAAAAATTGGCTTGCAGTAAATATATAAATATAAAGGATATTACTATGATTATATTTATGAAAATCTTTTTCATATTTTTCCTTTCGCTTATTTTACTTTTAATTTGTAATTATAAGTACAGTTTCTAATTTGTCAAAATTTACGGCTGATTGTATTTCAAGAGTTGTGTCTATTTTGTTTTTACCTTCAGTAACTTTTGTTACTCTTCCTATATGCATTCCTTTAGGATATAAGCCCCCCATTCCTGAAGTTTCTACACTATCTCCTTCTATTATGTTTGAATCTATAGATATATATGATGCTTTTAATGTGCTTGTCCCATCTATTGTTCCCTTGCATACCATAAGATCTCTAGTTGAACTAGTTATACAACTTGTAGCACTGGCACTATCAATTATTGTTTGCACTTTGGCTGTATTGCTTGTGACTGATAAAATATAACCTACTAAACCTTCATCTGCTATTACTGTCATATTTTCTTTTATACCATCATCTTTACCTACATTTATAACTATTGTTTTTGAATAGTTACTTATATCTCTATTTATTACATAGGCTGGCATTGTTTTATAGTTCTGATATTTTTCTGCTAAGGCCTGATATTGTTTTAGTGTTTCATTTTCCGCTTTTATAACTTCTAGCTCTCTTAATTGTTGCTCTAATTTACTATTCTCGTCTTTTAAAGTTTGATTTTCTTGTCTTAGGCTATCTAAATCGGCAAAAAAAGCATTGTTTTTACTAATTTTATTTTTTAGATATGTTATACCATTTTGTACTGGTAAAACTACTTTGCTTATAATATTTTGGGCATTATACAATTTACTAGTTTCCATATTGGTTACTATAACTAAAACTATTAAAATAATAATTGTTATAATAATACCTAAAATTCCATTACCTTTGCGATTATACATTTAACATTAATCTCCTATCTTAATGTTTTTATAAATTACTTTTTTTTATTTAATAAAACACTTCTTAACTTCTCAATATTTTCTAATGTCTTTTCTGTTCCTTTTACAACACATTCAAGAGGTGCATCAGCAGAATATACTGGCATGCCAGTTTCCATGCTTAATAATTTATCTAAATTTTTTATTAATGCTCCTCCACCTGTTAAAACAATTCCCTTTTCCATTATGTCAGATGATAATTCAGGGGGTGTTTTTTCTAATGTTACTTTTAACAAATCTACTATTTTCCAAATTGATTCTCTCATTGCAAGTTCTGCTTGTGTAGAAGTAAATTTATCTACACGAGGTAAGCCAGTTGTTACATCTCTTCCTTTTATTTTCATCTCTAGCTCTGTCATTAAAGGTAGAGCACATCCAACCTGTTTTTTTATCTGTTCTGCAGTGTTTTCTCCAATTACTAAATCTAGTTCTCTTTTTACAAAACTTATAATATCTTGGTCTAATTCGTCTCCTGCAATTCTTAAAGAATTACTTATTACTATTCCTCCTAAAGATATTACAGCCACTTCTGTTGTACCTGCGCCTATGTCTACTACTATATTTCCACTTGGCTCTGCAATATCAATATTTGCACCTATTGCAGCTGCCATTGGTTCTTCTATTAAATATACCTCTTTCGCACCTGCTTGCATCACTGATTCTTCAACAGCTCTCTCTTCTACTTCAGTTATTCCTGATGGAACTCCAACTACCACTCTAGGTCTAGCTATTCCATATTTTCTACATACTTTTTTTAACACAGCTTTCAACATTAGTCCAGTAGCAGTTAGCTCCGCAATTACTCCATCTTTTAAAGGTCTTATTGCAGTAATATTGGTTGGAGTTTTTCCTAACATGTCTTTTGCCTCATGTCCAACGGCTAAAGTTTCTGCTGTTTCTTTATCTATTGCTATTGCTGATGGTTCATTTAAAACAATTCCATTTCCTTTTATAGCTACTAATATATTTGATGTTCCTAAATCTATTCCTATATCTTTTCCACTAAAAAAAGCCATTTTGTTTTCTCCTATCTTAACTAATCTTTTATGTTTTTATTCATCTCATGTAATATACTTAAATAATTATTCCCTGCTATTATAATGTGATCTAATAGTTGTACCCCTAAAATTTCGCATGCACTCTGTATTCTTTTGGTAAAGTTTATGTCGTTTTGGCTTGGTACTAAGTTTCCACTTGGATGATTATGTATTAATATTATCTTTGGTGCTTGCATTTTTATAACCTCTGATAAAATGTTTTTTGAATCTGCAACCATTATGTTAGAGTTTCCTTCTGCTACATCTTGTATTTTTAATATTTCATTTGAATTATTTAAAATAACTGCTTTTAGTACCTCTAGTTTTAAGTGCTTCATTTCTTCTGTTAAGATTCTAGCAATATCTCCTGGCGTTCTTATCTTTATTTTTCTATAGTCTAGTGGCTTATTCATTCTTGTTGCAAATTCGCATAGAGCTTTTAGTTGTATTGCTTTTACTTTCCCTATGCCTTTTATTTTCATAAATTCTTCTAAGCTTTTATCCCTTAAGAAATTTAAGTTGTTTGCATCTATATTATCATTTAAACTTAAAATTCTTTTGGCTAGTTCTACCGATGTTTCCTCTTTGGTTCCTGTTTTTATTATTATTGCTAATAGTTCTGCCTCTGATAACGCTTTGGCTCCATAAAGTTCCAGCTTTTCATAAGGTCTTTCTGAAATGGGTAATTCTTTCATTTTAATTGACAAAATATTTTCCTCCTTTAAAATATAAAAAATATTTTGCCCTCAAACCCTTTACGGAAAATTAAATTTTCGCATTAGTATTATATCGTGATTTATTGTTTTTTTCAAGTATATTATACATTTATTTGTAGTTAATATTTAAAAGTTTACTTGTCTTTTTTATTACCATATTTTGTGTCTTTAAATATAATGATATAAGTAGTATAATATAATTACAGTCTTAGGAGGTTTTTTACATATGAAAATTGAAAAATTAACCGAAAACAAAATACGAATTGTTTTAAATTCAGAAGATTTAGAAACAAATAATATTGATTTTGAATCTGTACTAAATAATACCCCAGAAACTCAGAGCTTAATATTATCAATACTTAACCAGGCTGAAAAAGATCTTGGTTTTTATACTCAAGATTGCAAAATTTTAATCGAAGCTTTTGCTTCTATGGATGGAATTTTTGTTTTTACAATTACTAAAACCCCTTCTAAAACATCAAAATGTAATAATTTTTCAAGAAAAAAGGTCCAGAATAGGCAAAAAACTTTTAAAATTGATGATAACATCATATATTCATTTGAAAACTTTGATGAATTTTGTGAATTTTGCAAAGCTTTACATATAGAGTTTTTACAACATAAAAACATAAAATCAATTTGTAAAAATACCTCTTTATATTTTTACAAAAATAAATATTATTTAATCTTTTCTGGAATAAATGTAGATTATAAAAATTTAAAAGTTTTCTTTTCAATACTTTCTGAATTTACTGATAGAATTGATAATTTTAAGAATTTAGATGCAAAACTTATTGAACACGGAAAAGCTATTTTTAAAAAGAATGCCATACCTAATACTATAAATATTTTTGTTAAATGATATTTTATATTAAAATGCAATAATAGTATAAAAGCATACTGAAATTTAACTTCAGTATGCTTTTTTGTCCCGCGTAATAACTTATGATGGTAATTAACACAGGTATTATTTTAATATACATAGTTTTGAGGATTATACGCTACCCCATTAACTCTTACTTCTAAATGTAAATGTGGTCCTGTTGAGTTTCCTGTTGAGCCAACTGCTGCTATTATATCTCCTTGATTTACTTGTTGTCCAACTTTTCCATATAATACACTACAGTGTCCATAATATGTTTCTATTCCGTTTCCATGAGATATTTTAATTAAGTTTCCTAAAGATCCTTGGTTGCCTGCATATGTAATAACTCCGCTTGCAGCAGCAGCTATTGGCGTTCCAGCTCTTGTAGCAATATCTAGACCTGTATGTGCTCCTACTCTTACACTACTTATTGAAGCAAATCTTGAAGTTATAGTTCCAGAAATTGGTCTAATAAATGATATTGAAATTGGTAAATTTTGAAATGACATTTTGCTTGATACACTTGTTTTCTGTACTTTTGCAACTGTTACTGGTTTTGCTTCATACAATTTTGTAACTGCTTCATCTGTTGAAGTAAGTTCTTTTTGTTCTGTTCCATATACTTCTACAATTGATATATCATTAATGTTGTTACTATTTTTTGATTTTAATTCTTCAACAACTGATTCTGCACTTGTAAAATCTGCAACATATAATTTTTCTTGTTTATCATCTAATATAGAATAATATTTATAATATGTTACTCCATCATTTGTTATCTTAGCAAAGATTTCATCATCATTTGTAGTTATATCTCTTTTTAATAAACATAATTTATATTCAGGCATTTTGTCTATTTGGTTGAAAGCTACATTTTCATTTCCTTCATTTGTACCTTCCATATAATTATTAATTCTTGCTTGCAAAACGCTTTTATCTTCACTATATCCTATAATTTCTCCATCGACTGTTACTTCATATATTGGTTTGTAAAATGCTACTACTACACATATATTTATAAATAAAGCAATAATCACTAAAAGTATTAATCTAGTAGATGTTCGAAGTAGCATCATGATATTTTTTATCATTACTTTTCCTCCATATAATAATTGTCTTTATTTTATATTAAATATTTTTTATTTTGCAATTATAATTAACTATCGTTTTTCATATTTTTCCTTTATTATTTTCCTTTTATCTCTTTTATACTAGCTTTTTTATTTTTGAAAATTATTTGTATAAATTTATAGTTTTTATTAATACTACATATATAAGTTATGTTTGGAAAGGATGGATTTTTATGGCAGATTTAAATCAATCAGAATTACAAAATTTAAGACATTTAATTGGTGCTCATGAAACTGTATATCAAAAATTAAATACTTATGCTTCTCAAGCAGTTGATCCTCAAATTAAGCAAATGTTTACAAAATCAGCTCAAGATGCGTTAAATACTAAGCAGAAATTGATGAGCTTCTTAAATTCTTAAAATTTATAATTTCTAGCAAATTATTTTTAAATTAGGAGGTTAAAATGAACGAAAAAACTATGGTTAATGACATATTAGAAAATGTAAAAGCAGATTTATCAGCTTATCAAAAAGCTATTGCTGAAGCTTCTAATGCTCAACTTAGGCAAACTTTTCAGCAAATTAGAAATAGTGATGAATGTTTTCAATATGAGCTTTATAAAGTAGCTGAAAACAAAGGTTATTATAAACCTGCAGCTAAAGCTACAGTTACTGAAATCGAAACAGTAAAAAATGAATTGCAGGCTTAAATTATCTCTAAGCCTGCAAATTTAGCCATTAAACGTTTATGTCCAAATTTTTCGAAGTTTATATCTACTTTTAAGTCATCCCCTTCAGCTTCTACATAATTAATTGTACCTTCTCCGAATTTTTTATGGAATACTCGCGTGCCTTCTTTATATGCTGAAAAATCAACATTTTTATTTTCTACTTTATTTAGTGATTTTAAAAAGCTTTCTGCCGTCTTTTTAAATACAAAACCTGTTTCGTTTTTATTTTCTGAGCTTAAATTTGTATTTGACTTTGCTGCAACTCCGACTGTTTCAAAATCAGGCATGCTATATGTTTTAACTTCATTATTTTCTCTACGGCGTCCATAAGTCCAAGCATATTTAGAGTCCACATACTCTTCTTTATCAAATATATGAATTTTGCTTTTACCACCAAGTGCTTCTTCCGCTCCATCTAATAACTCTGCTGGAATTTCATTTAAAAATCTAGAAGTTAAATTACAGCTAGTTGAGCCAAAAACAGTTCTCTGTTTTGCACATGTTAAATATAGATATTCTTTTGCTCTTGTTACTCCAACATAACATAGCCTTCTTTCTTCTTCTAATTCTTTTGGCTCTTGCATTGACTGATAACCAGGAAATATGCCTTCTTCCATTCCTACTAAAAAAACTACTGGAAATTCTAGACCTTTGGCACTATGTAGCGTCATAAGAGTTACGGAAACTTCTTCTTCATCAGTGTTATCAATATCGCTAGATAATGTTATTCCTTCCAAAAATTCGCTTAAACTATTGTCTGCTGATTCCTCCTCGAATTCCATTGCTACTGTTAAAAATTCTTCTAAGTTTGCTATTCTGTTTTCTGCTTCTACGGTGTTTTCTTGTTCTAAAGCTTTTGTATAGCCGGTTTTGCTTAATGTTCGCTTAATTAAGTCTGAAACTTTCAAACTATCTTTTTTAGATATTAGACTTTCTATTGTATCTACAAATTCTCTAGAATTTAAGTATACTCTATTTAAACCATATTGATCTGCATTTTTAATTATTTCATACATTGATGTATTATTTTGTATTGCTACTTCTTCAATATTATCTAAGCTTGTCTTACCAATTCCTCTTTTAGGCTCATTTATTATTCTATTTAAGCTTAAATTATCTGCTGGGTTTTGTATTAATCTTAAATAAGCAATTATGTCTTTTATTTCTTTTCTTTCATAGAATTTTAATCCACCTACTATTTTGTAAGGTATATTTTCTCTTCTAAAAATATCTTCTATTGCTCTTGATTGTGTATTCATTCTATATAATACAGCAAAATCTGAATATTTATAGTATTCTTGCCTTTTTAGGTGTTCTATTTGCTCTGCTATATATGCGCCTTCATCATATTCATTATCTGCTGAATATACTTTTGGCAAGTTTCCCTCTTCGTTTTTTGTCCATAGCTTTTTCTCATATTTAACTTCATTGTTTTTTATTATTTCATTTGCTATTTTTAAGATATTGCCTGTGCATCTATAATTTTGTTCTAGTTTTATTATTTTAGTACCTGGAAAATCTTTTTCGAAATTTAATATGTTAGATATATCTGCTCCTCTAAAGCTATATATTCCTTGGTCATTATCTCCTACTGCCGTAACATTTCCATGAACTGATGCAAATAACGTTATTAAATTAAATTGTGCTTTATTTGTATCTTGATATTCGTCTACTAAAATATATTTAAATTTATTTGCATAATATTCTAAGACATCTGGATTGTCCATTAAAATCTTAACTGTAAAATTTATTATGTCATCAAAATCTATAGCATTATTATCTTTTAATCTGTTTTGATATAGTTCATAAACTTTTGCTATTTTGCCTTTTCTAAAATCATTGCCTACTCTTATGCTATATTGTTCTGGCCCTAGCATTTCGTTTTTTGCATTACTTATTTCTGATAGAACTGCTCTATCACTAAATGTTTTATCATCTATTTGTAATTCCTTCATGCATTGTTTTACTAGTGTTTTTTGGTCTGACGTATCAAATATAATAAAAGATGAATCATATCCTAATCTATTAATAAATTTTCTTAATATTCTTACACATATTGAGTGGAATGTTCCCATCCAGATATCTTTTACTACGTCTCCTACTAGGGCTTCTGCTCTTTCCCTCATTTCATTTGCTGCTTTATTTGTAAATGTAATTGCTAATATATTCCATGGTAATACCTTTTTTTCGCCTACAAGATATGCCATTTTATATGTTAATACTTTTGTTTTTCCACTTCCTGCACCTGCTATTACTAAGCATGGGCCTTCTGTGTTTACTACTGCTTCATATTGTTTATCATTTAGTTCTTTTAGTTTTTCTTCCATTTGTTACTCCTTTTTTTCAAATATGTGTTTGCATTATACTATATCTTTTTCCATTTTTCAAGTAAGTAAAATATATTTCTTTTTAAAAATTCTATTACGAAAAAACTTGGAAAACCAAAAAAATTCGTAATAGAATATTGACTTTATAATATCAATTTTATATAATTCAATTGAAAGAAGGGAATAATATGGATATTAAACGAAATGATTATTTAAATAAGCTAATAGCAAGGCAGAACAATGGATTAGTTAAAGTTATAACTGGACTTAGAAGGTCAGGAAAGTCGTATCTATTGTTTAATATTTTTAAAAAATATTTAATTGAAAATGGAATAGAAAAATCTCACATTATTTCTATAGCATTAGACGATTTATCAAATGAAAAACTAAGAAATCCATATAATATGTTAGATTTTATAAAGGGAAAAATAGTGGATGACAATCTATACTATATTATGCTAGATGAAATTCAATATTTAGAAAGATTCGAAGAAGTTTTAAACAGTTTAATGCATATTGATAATGTAGACATTTATGTAACGGGTAGTAATTCAAAATTTCTATCTTCCGATGTAATAACAGAATTTAGGGGACGTGGAGATGAAATACATGTTTATCCATTAAGTTTTAGAGAATTTTTCTCAGTATATGAAGGAACAAAAGAAGAGGCTTGGGATGAATATTTTATTTATGGAGGTATGCCTCTTGTACTATCATATAATACTCCTCAAGAGAAATCAGCGTATTTACAATCTTTATTTGATAAAGTTTATGTCTCAGATATTATTGAAAGGCATAATGTAAGACATAAAGAGGAATTAGATGAACTTTTGGATATTTTATCATCATCAATAGGTTCATTTACCAATCCATTAAAATTATCTAAAACATATAAGAGTGAAAAAAATAAAGTTATTAGCGATAAAACAATAAAAAATTACATAGATTATTTTGAAGATTCATTTTTAATAAACAAAGCAAAAAGATATAATATAAAGGGAAAAAAATATATAAATTCTCCTTATAAATTTTATTTTGAAGACATTGGCTTAAGAAATGCAAGGCTAAATTTTAGACAAACTGAAGAAAATCATATAATGGAAAATATTATATATAATGAACTTAAAATTCGAGGATATAATGTAGATGTGGGAATCGTTCATGTTTTTGACACAGATATTAATGGAAATACTGTATTAAAAGATTATGAAGTTGACTTTATTGCAACACAAGAAAGTAAAAAATATTATATTCAATCTGCATTTAATATGAATAGTGAAGAAAAAGAAAAACAAGAAAAAAATTCACTTATAAATATTGATGATTCGTTTAAAAAAATTATTGTTGTAAAAGAAAATATTATGCCAAGAAGAGACAATCATGGAATAACCACCATTGGAATATATAATTTCCTTTTAGATGAAAAAAGTTTGGATTTATAAAATATAATTAAAATATATTTATGTTTATTTTGCAATTACATTTGAAAAATAGGATGGTGTTTACATTGAAGGGAAATGAAAAACTAAAAACTATTGGATTAATAATATCAATAATTGTTATATCTTTTTTAATTATATATATTTTCATATTAAAAATGTTTTTCAAAACAGATAATGATTATCAAAAATTAGGATTAGATTTACATGCATATAATATAGATTATTATACAATATATGATGAAGATTCTTTTGCAATATACAAAGTTTATAAATTAAATATGTTTGGAGACAAAGATAAAATTAGAAATATGTTAGAAAGGACTAACTCTTGGAGTAAGGAAAAATTTTATGAATATGTTATGATGAGATTTTATGAAGAAAGTGATAAAGAAACTACTGAACTTGATAGAGAGGATTTATATTATTATCATAAAAATGGAATATATGCTATATTTGATATGAAGAATTCAAAGTTATATTATTTAAAAAATTATCTCTATAGTACACATAATAATTATAATACAATTTTAGATATAAAAATAAGCGATTATATTAAAAGAGAAATATATGATGTAAGAGGAGGATTACAAAATGATGGGAGAGACTACTATGTATATGAATTCACAAAGCAAAAAGGAGAAGAAATCATAAAAACGTTAGAACAAAGCCCAAAATGGAGTCAAACTAAATTAGAAGATTATAAACTAGATAATTTTGAATATAATCAACAAATACTTTCAATAGAAAATGGATATTATCACTATGAAAAAGTATGTAGAACAAGTGATGAAAATAAAAAACATAATTTTACTGATGAGGAAGCAACTGGATGCGAAATAGGTGTTTATGATGTTGATCAAAATATTTTGTATTATTACTGGACAAGTAATTAATTAATATTTAATTGTGTAAATACAAAAATTTAAGCATGTTAAAATTTCATTTTTGACATGCTTAAAATTTTATATTAATTTTTTTATTTTAATTCATTGTTGCAAAAATGCCTAATATAATACCTAAAATATTTCCTATTGCTGTAGTTTTCCCATTATATAAGCTATTGGCTTCTGGAGTTAATTCTCCTGATACAATATATAACATGGCACCAGCTGCAAAGCTTAGGCATATAGCAATTACAGTCTGTGACACTTTTCCAACAAGTGCTCCAAAAAAGGCACCTACTCCTGTTGTTACTCCTGATAGAATAATATAAAATAGTATTTTTAATTTATTCATTCCCCCAGCTTTCATTGGTACTGCCATGGAAACTCCCTCTGGTATATCATGCAAGCAAATTGCTATTGCTAAGTTTATGCCTAATTTAAATGATGCTTCCATTCCTGACCCAATGGCTAAACCTTCTGGGAAATTATGAATTGCTAATCCCAAACTTACAATTATCCCGGTCTTAAGCATTGTGTTTACTGTTTTTGTATTAGTAGGATTTCTTTTTAACTTTTTCTCTACTATTATATTGCAAAAAATCATTATAATTATTCCAAGCAATATTCCTAAAATTGTATTTGGAATATTTGAAATTTCAAGTGCTTCCGGAATTAAATCGAAGCAAACTACTGCCATCATTAAACCTGATGCTAATGCCAAAATAAAACTCAAAAATTTCTTTGATGTACTTTTAAAAGTTATTCCTATTATTCCACCTAATGTTGTTCCAAAAGTGCCAAAAAATAATCCTAGTAAAGTTACTCTTATTAACTCTTCCAATTTAAAAACTCCTTACACATTTTTTAAAATTATATGTATAAAGAGTTTTTAATATTCATTTAATAAATTTTATATTATTCTTCTTCGCCTTTTAATTTTTCTGCTCTATCTGCAGCAATTAAATTATCTATCATTTCGTCTAAATCACCATTTAAGAAATTTTCAATTTGGAAAATGCTAAAGCCTATTCTATGGTCTGTTATACGTCCTTGAGGATAATTATAAGTACGAATTTTTTCGCTTCTATCTCCACTACCTACTTGTGTTTTTCTAGCATTTGCTATTTGAGAGTCTTGCTTTTCTTTTTCTTGCTCATATAATCTTGAGCGAAGTAATTTCATTGCATATTCTCTATTTTGAAATTGTGATCTTTCCGTTTGACACTCTACTACCATTCCTGTTGGTATGTGAATTAATCTTACGGCTGATGATGTTTTATTAATATGTTGTCCTCCAGCACCAGATGCTCTAAAAACTTCCATTTTAATATCTGCTGGGTTTATATCTATTTCTACATCTTCTACAACTGGTAATACTGCAACTGTAGCAGTTGATGTGTGAATTCTTCCACTACTTTCTGTATCTGGAACTCTTTGAACTCTATGAACACCACTTTCAAATTTTAATCTACTGTAAGCTCCTTTACCCGTAATCATAAAAGATATTTCTTTGTAACCGCCTAACTCTGTTTCATTTTCATTAAGTACTTCTAATTTCCAATGATTGCGTTCTGCATACATTGAGTACATTCTAAATAGTGTTCCTGCAAATAATGCTGCTTCTTCGCCTCCAGCACCCCCACGAATTTCACAAATTATGTTTTTATCATCATTAGGATCTTTTGGTATTAACAACACTTTTAATTCTTCTTCAATTTTAGGAAGTTTTTCTTTATTTTCATAGTATTCTGCTTCAGCAAGTTCTTTTAAGTCTTTGTCCTCCATCATTTCTTTAGCTTCTTCCATATGTTTTAAAGCTTCTTTGTATTCTCTGTATTTAAATACAACTTCTTCTATGCTACTATGTTCCTTCATTAATTTTTGCCATTCTGCATGATCTGATATTACTTCTGGGTCACTAATCATTTTTGTTAGTTCTTCATACCTTTTCTCTACAGCTTCTAATTTATCAAACATTATTTTCTCTCCTTTTATAAATATAATATAATTATATTTATATGTTTTTTTATTATTTTCACATGACTATATAATTATACAATATTTTCCAAGCTTTTTCAACCTTTGCAAGCAAAATAATTATAAGCTAATAATTTAAAAAGTAGCAAAATAAAATTATTTTTAAATTTCATTTTACTACTCTTTTTATTATTTTATATTTTTATTAAATTAAAATTTATTTTTAAATTTTCTAAAGCTTTTATTTCTCTATTATTACAAGTAAAAATAATTAATTGTCTATCACTATATTTTTCATTAATATATTTTAAAATATTATTTAGTCTAGTATCATCAAAATGTGAAAAAGCTTCATCTAAAATAATTGGTATTTTTTCTTCAGAAATAGAATCTAAAATTGCTAGCCTTAATGACATATATAACTCATCTATCGTTCCTGTGCTGAGCCTCTCTGCTGGCACATAATCTCCTGTTTCTGTTTCTACAGTCATTCCCTGCTCATCACTAAATTTTACTTTATTGTATTTGCCATTTGTTATTTCAGAAATATTTTTTGATAATTGTTCTGTAAGAATTGGGCTAACACTATTTTGCATTTTTTCATAAGAATTAGATAATATTTCTTTTACTAAATTAATACTTTTATTTAAATTCTGCAATTCATCATATTGCTCAGATGCTATATTTAAGTTTTCTTCAATGTTAATTAATTCATTGCATTTTTCATCAATATCTTTTTCTTCAAAATTAATTTTGTGTAATTTAATTTCTTCCTCATTTATTTTTTTATTTATTTCTTCTTCATCATAATAATTATTTTCTAATAAATTATTTAATTCATAATTATTTATTTTTTGCAAATAATTATTTTTTATTTTTTCTCTTTCTGAATTTATTTTGGAATTAATTTCTAATTTATTTTCTTTAATTTCATTTTCAATTTCATTTATATTTTTTTCTAATATTTTTATTTCGTTTTTTAAATTATTTATTTTTTCATTTTTTTCTGAATTTTCACTATTATTTTTTATTTTTTTATAAAAATAAATAAAAATTAAAAATATTGGTACTGTAATAATAAAAATATTTTTTATTATTTTATTTTCTATATTTTTATTTATAAAAATATACCATAAAGCATTAATTAAAATTAATATTAAAAATAAAATAATTATTAATTTATTTTTTGAATTATTTTGTTTTTTATTTCTTATTTCTTGAATATTATTTTTTATTTTATTTATTTTTTCTAAATTATCATTTTTTATTTTTTCTTTTATATTTATTTTTTCATTTTCTATTTTTTCATTTAATTTTATTTTATTTTTTTCTTTTATTATTTCATATTTAATTTTATTTTCTAAAATATTTTTATTTATTTTTTCTTTTTCAAAGTTTATTTCAGATTTTAAATTTTCATATTTTTTTATTTCTTCTTTTTTATTTTTTAATTCTTGCAATTTTTGTTCTAATATATTAATTGGTTTTTCTCTTGAGCGTTCACTACCAATTTCTTCTAACTGTCTCCTATTTATTCTGTCAATTGCTCTTTTATAAGAAACATTATCTAAACCTGTTCCAACACTGTTTGTTATTTTTTGTATTAAATTATTTTGCATATTTTTCTCTAATCTAATTTCTTCTTGTAAAATTGCAGATGTTGATAAAAATAGTTCTTCGTCTATTTTTGTTTGCTCATAAAAAAATTCGTTACCCCTATTTTTATCAATATTAAATTCTTTAGAAATATCTTCTAAATTTTTATTAAATATTTTAGGATTTTTTTTGCCAAATTCCCTATATATTTCGAAACTTTCACCATTATCTAATTCATATTCTAATTTACCTGAAAATTCATCTGTATTCCATGGTTTATATTGTTCATAATCCGAAATTTCTTTCCCCTTTTTATTTTTAGATGTTCCATAAAATGAATTTAAAATGAATTTTAATATTGTAGATTTTCCACTTTCGTTTTCTCCATATATTACATTTATGTTTTTATTTAAATTAATTTCTGTATTTTGTAATTTGCCAAATGCATTTATTTTTAATTTATTTATTTTCAAATATATCACTCCAATACGTCCATGCCTATTTCTATTGCTTTTTCAATTATTTTTCTTTCTTCTTCTGTTTGGCATTTATTTAATCTATCTAATATTTCGCCTGCGAATAAGCCTTTTAGCGTAGTATCATTTTTTATTTTGCTTAAATCATAATTTAGTTTTGTTTTGTCTTTTATTTTTATTATTTTTTCGTCTAAACTATATTTGTATAAATCAAATGTATCTATCTCAAAATTTCTTTTTCCTATTAATATTATTTTATATAGTTTATTTTCTTCTAAATTTAATTCTTTTATTTTTTCTATTAATTCTTCTTTTGAAATTATTTCTGTTATATCTAATTCTAATTCTTCGAATTCGGTTGTTTCTATTGGAATAAATTTGGTGGTTAATTTTTTATTAACTATTTCTCCTTCCACCATACCATGTTTTCCAAGTTCATCAAACCCAATTGAAACTGTTGAGCCAGGATATATTATGTTTTCATTTTGATTATAATTTGTTTTATGAATATGTCCAAGTGCTACATAGTCAAAACCTTTTGCTTCTAATTTTCTTTTTGGTATTGAATTATATTCTCGTTCTTCTAGGCTTGCACCATCTAAGGTTCCATGTGTTATTAAAATATTTATTTTATTTTTGTTTTCTATTTCTATATTGTCTATTTTTTCTTCTTTTAAATAATAATCGTCAAAGCCATAGCCGTAAATATCTACATCAATATTTTTTATTATTTCTACTGCATTTCCAAAAATGTGCACATTATTATTCCATTCAAAATTATTATAAAAAGAATTTTTTATAAGTGGATCGTGATTACCTGGTGTTATATAAATTTTTGTATTTGGTATTTCTTTGAATAAATTGTTTATAAAATCTATTGTGGTCTTCTTTATATATTTCTCTTCATATAAATCTCCAGCAATAAATAAATATTCTATTTCGTTTTCTTTAATATAATTTATTATTTGTTTAAATGCTTTTCTTTGCTCTAATCTTCTTATTTCCCCAAAGTTTTCTTTATCTGAAAGATTTGTAAATGGGCAGTCAAAATGCATATCTGCTATATGTATAAATTTCATTTTTATTCCTCACCTTTTATATTAATTATTCTAAATATATAACATCTGTTTGGAAAAAACAAGCGAACAAATTCAAAAATACTTCAAACATTTTTCGCTTTTTAAAATTCATGCAAACCAATTAAATTGAAAAATAGCGATAATAAAAGAGCCTCCCTATTTTGGGGACGCTCCTTTTAATTATTTTCTTCATCCAAAGGACCAAATAGCTCATCAAATTTTGCTTCTAATTCTTTTTGTAAATCATATGAATCGTCTTCTGTTTCTAGTGGTAATGTTGCTTCTTCTTGCTTTATATTAGAATTCATATTTTCTTCTACAGCTTTGCTACTAACATCTGCTTGTGCCATTTGTTCAACCTTTTGCTCTTCTGGTTTAGATTTATCATCGTCAAATAAGTCATCTAATGACTCTACTATTAAATTTTCTTTTTCTTGTTTATTTTCGCTTTCTTCTGTCCAAGGGTTATATGGGTTAAATTTCCTCCATGTTCCTCTATCTTTATCTTCTATATCATTGTGACTTATCTCTAATCTTGCTAAATCTTTTGCCATTGGATGTTTAAAGTAATAAAATTTATTTGCTTTTACTGGTTTAATTCCTTTTTCAAATATTATGCATAAGTCATTATCTAATCTTCTAAGTTCATCTGGTGTCATTAAAGCTCTCGCCATTACTTGATCTGATACACTTGAGCCTGTTCTCCAGTTTCCTTTATCTTTATTTACAGATATGCTATCTCTTTCTATTGTCTTCTCTCCTAATGCTTTTGAAAAATACTCTACTGTTTTATATGAGTTACTTCCTAAAAATACATGTGTGTCACAGTTACCTATAATTGTTTCATATGACTTTTCATATACGGCTTCAAGCTGATCAAGGTTTTGTAATATTACACTAAATGATATTTTTCTACTTCTACTTGTTGATATTTTTTTATCGAAATCTGGAATTTTACCTATGTTAGCAAACTCATCTAGTATAAAATATGTTGGCATAGAAAGCTGTCCACCATTGTCATCAGCAAAGTTGTATAATTGTTGAATCATCTGAGAGAAGAATATTGTAAGCAAGAAATCATATGCTGTATGTGTATCTGATGAAATTACATATAATGCTGTTTTCTTTGTTCCTATATCTTCAAATTTTATTGTATCTGTTGATGTTAATTCTGCTATTTCTTTTGAATCGAATTTACCTAGTTTTGATTGTAATGTACTTAAAATTGAACTATATGTCTTTTCTGGTGCTATTTCGATTGATTTATAATTCATTCTTGCTGGATGGTCATAAGGTAATTGACTCATTAAATCTGATAGTAAGTTGCTTCCTCCAGTTTTATTAGCTGCCCTAACTAATTCCGCACAGCTTGCTAAGTTTTGTTCCTCTTCTGGTCTTGTTGCTATTAAATAATATATCAATGCTTTTAATAACATTTCCGCTGAATCATCCCAGAATGGGTCTGCATTACTACCTTCAGTCTTTTGTCCTTTTACAATAGTATTTGCTATAACATCTACATCTATTTCAGATGATATATGCATTAATGGGTTATAACCGTCACTGTTGCTTGGTTTTACTAAGTTTAATACTTTTATTTCATAACCATGTGCTTTTAAGTAACCTGCAGTCCTATCATAAAGTTCTCCTTTAGGATCTGTAAATACATATGACCCTAGCATTTGATATGCATTTGGTATTGAATATGATGCAGATTTACCAGATCCTGAACCGTCCAACTACTAATACATTGACGTTTCCTCTTTTATTAACTGGCAAATAATTATTCTCTGCTAATATTATTCCTTTTTTATTACTTAATATTTGGTATTGCTCTCCACTTCTGCTCCAATCACTTGAACCGTGCTCAAAATCTGTATATTCATTTTTAGGTGCTGTTTTTACCATTCCTACAAAGAAAAATATTCCGAATACTAAAGTTGCAAAGCCTAGTGCTTTAAAATATGATAAAATTGCACCTTCTTTTATGATATTTACAAATGTAACATGTGGTTGCCCTATACTTGTAAAAATTTGGTTAATAAAAGCACCTACATCATGCACTTCGCCTTGCAATGATACATGCCAGGCATATGATATGGGTGCAACAATGAATATGGCTAAGAACAGCCATAGTATTATAAATATTATAAAATTAAATTTATTTCTTCTTATAGCGCCTTCAATTTTGTAATTCATAAATTTCACCTACTCTTTGGTAATTATTAAAATACAAGTATTTTCTAAGCTTCTCTATCTGCATTTCTAGCTGATCTTGTTAGATTATTTTCTGGTGATATATCCATTACTTCAGCTATTGGCATATATGCATCCATTTGTTTTGTGTAACAAAAATGTGAAAATTTTCCCGGTATGTTTAATATTCGTTTCTTTTTTGGTTGATTCATAATAATAAATCCCTCCTGATATTACGATATAACTGGGTTTCCGCCCACTATATGATAGTCATCATTTTCTTGCCTTACTTCAAAAGCAAAATATGACTTATATGGTTTTAATTTACATTTACCTTTTACTTCATTTGTTTTTTCATCAAAATAAAGTACAGGTTTTATCTCTTCAGTAGTTTCTGGGTCAATTATAGCAATAGGTCTCTTTAAATTTGGTGTATAATCTACATTCGCATATTCTAGTTCTTTTTCTGAATATATTGATTTGAATTTAAAAGGTGTTGGCTTTTTTAAAACTTTAATTTGATTATCCTGCAAAATTCCATTATTAATAATTACCTTTTCTTTAGCAAAAGATAATATAACAAGAATTTCATCTTCTTTTAGTTCTTTATCAATAAAGAACGTTTTTCTTTTATTTTCGCCTCTTAGTTCTTCTATGAAGTCTAATCTTTCAACAGTTAATTTAGGCGAATCTTTAGCCATTTCCTTATCCGTTTTACTTACTTGGTAAATTACTGTGCTTACATCTTTTGGATCTGTTATGCTAAATTGTTTTCCTTGCCACATCTCCATTTTTACTCACACCCCATTCCTATGATTTAATCCATAGTTTATCATTTGTTTGAATACACATCTTTAATTATACTAGAAATTAAAGCATTTGTCAATATATGAAGGTGTTTTTCGAAATTATGGTTTTTTAACTTTTGTTTCTAATATAATTAAATAATATTAGTTTATGAAATATTTCTTGGATTAAATCTTGATATTTCTTTTAATCTTTTATACAAATTAATTTCTTCTTCCGTTAAATTTTTAGGAAGAGCTATTTTAACCTCTGCAATTAAATCTCCCCTAGCTCCATTTCCAATTTTGTAGCCCTTTTGTGGTATTTTAATTTTTTCACCTGATTGTGTTCCCTTTGGCACATATACTTGGCTTTCTTCATCAATAGAATTAACATTTAGCTTTGTTCCTAAAGCAGCCTCATAAGGAGTAATTAATAAATCTGTATATAAATCATATCCTTGCAACTTGAATATATTGCCATTTTCTATATTGACCTTTATTAGCAAATCTCCATTTTTTCCGCCATTTTTACCTTCTTTGCCTTGTCCTATTAACCTAATTTTTTCTCCATTTCTTATTCCAGCAGGAATGTTTACAGTAAATGTTTTCATCTTTCCATCTACAGTTCTTAAAGATATTTTCTTTTGCTTTCCATAGAAACCTTCTTCAATAGATATTTTTATTTCTGTTTCTACATTTTCTCCTCTACAAGGAACATTTGAATTTTTTTCTTTTATACCACTTGATTTTGCTTGTCCAAAAAACATATTGAAAAAATCACTAAATACTGACCCTGTGCTTCTTTTACTTTCTTGATAATCTTGATTTTTTTTAGCAACATTTGAATTCCAAACTCTGTCATATTTTCTTTTTTTAGTAGGATCAGAAAGTACTCTATATGCTTCATTTATATCTTTGATTTTTTCCTCTGCTAGTTTATTACCCACGTTAACATCAGGATGATTTTTCTTAACTGCTAATCTATATGCAGATCTAATTTCTTCTAATGTAACTTTATTTGTTTTTAATTCAAGTATTTTATAATAATCCTTAAAAATCATTTGACATCCTCCCAATAAATTGGTAGCCTTATTATATCAAGTATATAAAAAAAAATCCATAGTTTATATGGATTTCTAATATTATTTTTCTTGGTTAAAATACATTATTAAATGTTCTATGGTTTTTTGGTTGTTTTTTTCTAACTTATCAAAACCACTTAATGAATATTGTAACACTTTATTTCCCGTAATATTAAGATATTCACTAAAAATATCATTTAGGCCTACATTAAAAATATTACATATCTTAATTAAATTTTCATATGAAGGTTTTGATTTGTCTTGTTCAATATCACTTATATATCTGGCTGAGCAATCTATTGCTTCTGCAAGTTTCTCTTGTGTATATCCATAGCTTTTTCTTAATTTTTGCAAATTCTTTCCAATTTTTATTTTCCCTAGTTTTTTCATTTATATCACCTTTTTCTTGATTTTTCTATATATTATCAAAGTTTTACAAATGTATAAATGAAATATTTGTGTGGTATATGTAACATTATTTCGTTAAACTTTCTAATTAGAAAATTCAGCTGTAAGTTTTACTGCAATGTTTGAAAATCTCATAGCATTAGATGCTTTTATCAAAATAATGTCATTTTCCATCATATTTTGTTCTATCCTTCTCGTAACATCTTCTATGTCTTTCTCGTAAAACACCTTGTCTGCTGCCATACCATTTTGCAATGCTTTTTCGCAAATATATTTTGCATTTTTGCCACAACATATAAGAAGGTCTACATTTTGCTTAGCAACTTCTGTACCAATCTTTTTATGCAATTCTTCAGCAAATTCTCCTAGTTCTAAAACATCCCCTAAAACAGCAATTTTTCTTCCACTTGATAAGTTATTTATATATTTTAATGATTCTTTAATAGATTCATAACTTGCATTATATGCGTCATTTATTAATGTTATATTATCTTTTAAATGGATTATTTCCATTCTCTTTTTAGTCAACTCAAAATTTGCTATTCCTTTAATAATTGCATCATTATTAATATTTAGGCTTTTGCCTACGGCAATGGCACATAGTGCATTATATATAAAATGTTCTCCTCCTACTGGCACCTTTACGACAATTTTATTTCCTTCTACTTGGCAGATAAACTCACTTGAGTTTTCATTTAATGTAATTTGTTCGGCCATAAAATCACTTGTATTATTAATACCATAAGTTACAATATCACATTTATTTTTGTTTTGCTCGTACCATGCATGTAATAAATCGTTATCATTATTTATAACAATTTTCTTTTCTTTCATTCCCTCTAATATTTCTAATTTTGCTTTTAAAATATTTTCTCTAGAACCTAAATTACCTATATGAGATGTTCCAATATTTGTTATGACTGATAATGTTGGTCTTGCTATTTGCGTAAGTTTTGATATTTCTCCAAAATGATTCATACCCATCTCTATTACAGCCGCTTCTTCGTTTTGTAAACGTAGGATTGTTTTTGGTACTCCTATGTGATTATTATTATTTCCTTCGGTTTTTAAAGTATTATATTTTTGTGATACAACACTTGCTATTATATCTTTAGTGCTTGTTTTTCCTACGCTTCCTGTGACTCCAACAACTGGTATATTATATAAGCTTCTTTTATATGCAGCAATTTGGCTAATAGCTTTTAAAGTATCCTCTACTTCTATAATCGTTTTGCCACTTTGTATGTATTGTTTAAGTTCTGCTTCCTCAAATTTTATATTTTGAACTATTACAATTTTAGCATTGTTTGTAAAAGCCTCTTCCCATAAAGTACTTCCATCTATTTTCTCTCCTTTTAACCCAACATAAACATCGTCTTTTTCTAATATTCTGGTATCAAAGCAAAATTTTTTACAAATTTCTTCTGGATTTCCAATAACTAACTTGCCTTTTGTGACTTCTAAAATATCTTTTACTTTAATTTGTTTGTTTTCAAAATTCATATTTGTTCTCATGCAAGTTTATAAACTTACACATCCTCCTTTTGAATTTATTTATATATTGCATTATATTACACTAAGGTATTTATTGCAACCTCGAAATAATATGATATAGAAAAAGATACTAGAGATTTTAAGCCATGCTTAATTTTCTAGTATCTTTTTATTTACTTTTTTAAACTACTCAACAGATCTATTTGCTATTTCAATTGCTTTTGCAACTATATTTCCGCAAGTTTTAGAAGAAACATTTGCCCAACTTCCTCCGTCGGCTTTTACTGTATCGTATACGCCTAATTCTTTTGCAATTTCTTCTCTGAGATTTTCTGATATTAACTTACTATTTCTAGACATTAGTATCGACCTCCCAGATTTATTATTTGCAAAAATATTTTTATTATTATAGAAATAACATGTTTATATTGCCACTCTGACCTATTTTTGACATTATTAATTTTTATAAATTTTAATATTTTTTATTCAGTTAATGTTCCATTTTCTGTATTTGTAATTACCAAAGTGTCTGCTTCATCGCCTGTTTCTACATTTATATAAGTTAAAAAGTCAATCTCGTCAATTTTGCCTTGAAACTCATAGCAAAAAATTTCAGTATTCCATTCTGTAGGAATAAATGCTAACCTTTGATTTGTAATCTCTAAATCTGGGTTTAGTTTTTGTCTCGCTTCATCCATTGTAATTCTTGGAGTTACTAAATTTCTTTCATAATGATTATTTAAATAACCAGATGTTTCTATTCCTAAAATTTCTCCATCATCAAGTGCTACCTTTACTTTTATTAAATCTGCATACATTATTACACTTTCATCATTATATTTTTGCTCATACGCAAAATTTATAGTTGAAATTCCACCTTGCTTAATATAATAAGTAGGACTCATGTTTTGAAATCCCTTAGAATTTAAAAACTCTTGTGCTTTAGCTTTTGCTTCTTCATCAGATATAACTTCGGCTTCTACATTTTTATCATAATTCATAAAAATAATTAGTCCACCTATTTTTGAGATAGAAATATTTATATTTTCATCCTCATTGGTTTTTATGCCAATCATATATGCCTCAATATCTGAATTTTCTGATGTTTCAAAAGTTGTTATTTCTTTAATTTTATCTTTTCCTATAAATTCTTCGGCCTTTTGCTTAGCTTGCTCTTCATTAATGCTATCTCCTTGTAAGCCTTTTTTCTCAGCACTGCTTAAATGTTCTGAAAATGCGCCATCATAAATTAGACCTGAATATTCATGGAAATTTTCTTCCAAAGCTCCAAAACTATCTTGTGAAACATTACTTACTTGTTGTGCAAACAAAGTATTTCCATCATGTTTTAAATCTTTCCAAGTTACTCTGCCACTTTCGATATCTGCTGATAATTGATTTAAAACATTTGATAAATCTACACTATATGAATATAAATTTTTTAAATTTTCAAAATCGTCTTCTGATAAATCTTCATTATTTATATTTTTTCTCGAAAGTGCATAACTATATTCACTAACTTGATTTAAAAATTTTTCAGTATTTTCTAATTCTTGACTTTCCATTGGAAGCATTGATAAATAAGTTTGTGCTAAATTTGCTTCTCTCCATATATGCGTAAGTGTTTCGGCCCCATGCTTATCATCACTTGTAATTAAAGATTTAGCTAAATAAGTTTTTACATTTTGCATATAGTCTACCAATTCATAAAATGCCATGTTGTAATTATTCTCTGTTGAAACTTTATAGGCTCTACTTTTATCATATAAATTATACCCCAGTATCAAAGATAAAATTATTAATGCCATTATTATAAAAGTAATTATTTTATTTTTTCTCATTATTATCATCCTTCTTAATTTATAATTTCTCTTATTTTGTTATTTTTTTCATTTTTTTATACAACTTTTTTTATTTTTATGATAGAATGATTTCAAATTTTAAATAAAAGGTGGTTTTTAATGATTAAAAAAGTTATTGTATTTTACGCCTCTTATGGTGGTGGGCATTTATCTGCTGCACGTTCAATAAAAGAATGTATTGATAATAACTACCCTTCTGTTAATGCGGAATTAATAGATTGTGTAAAATATATAAATAAGGCATTAGACGTTGTTACAACAACAGCTTATTCAGAAATGGCAAAAAAAGCTCCTCATGCTTGGGGTCATATATATAAAGAGTCTGGAAGAGGACCACTTGCTAAAATAAGTACAACTTCTAATAAAATTATGGCCTTAAAACTAAAAAAATTATTATTAGAAAAACAGCCAGATTTAGTAATATGTACACATCCTTTTGCTAGTCAAATGTGTAGTTACTTAAAGAAAAAAGAAAAAGTAAGGTTTAAACTTGCAACTATATTAACCGATTTTGCTATTCATAATCAATGGGTAGTTGGACACGAATACACAGATTACTTTTTCGTATCACATTTGGGAATGAAAAAAGATTTAATTAATGCGGGAGTTTCTTCTTCAAAAATCCATGCGACTGGAATTCCTTTATCTAATAAATTTTTATTAAAATATGATAAGTCAGAAATATTAAAAAGCTTTGGTTTAATACCTGGCAAAAAAACAGTTTTGTTTTTTGGTGGAGGAGAATTAGGCTTAGGTAAAACTCAAACTTTTAATATTTTTAAATCTTTCGTTAGAAATGATAATATTCAAATTGTTGCTATTTCTGGCAAAAATGCAAAAATGAAAGAAAACTTTGATAATTTCGTTGAGGAAACTGGAAAAGAAAATTCTGTTAAAGTATTAGAATATACTGATAAAGTTCCTCAGCTTATGAGCATTTCTGATTTAGTAGTTACTAAACCAGGTGGACTTACAACAACTGAAAGTTTAGCTTCTGGTCTTCCTATTGTTGTTATAAACCCTATTCCTGGACAAGAAGAAGAAAATGCAACATTCCTTGAGGAAAATAAGGTTGCCATTTGGATTCGAAAAGGTGATGATGTAGAAAAAATTTTAAATGACTTATTTTCAGACCCTGATAAAATGCGTGAAATGAAAATAAGAGCAAGAATTATGTCAAAGAAAAATTCTACTAAAGATATATGCAAAATTTTATTAGATTCTTAACCTTTTTTTGTTATTAATAAAACATTTATAAATAACATACTAAATAAAAAAAGCTCCTCATAAAATATATTGAGGTGCTTTTAGTATGGCTATTTCTAATAAAGATTGTTATAATGCTGGCTTTGACATAGTTGCTCTTGCAAGTTCACTTTCTATTTTGATAAGTCAAAATGCTAGCATAAACGATTTAAATATTCTAGCAGGATTTTTTTCTGCACTAGGTGATAATCTTTCAATTATCGCTTCAGCCAGATCAACCTGTGAAGCAAATAATCAATCATCTAGTAATTAGTTTATTAAATTTCTCTTCTTCCTTCTAAAGCCTTCATAAGTGTAACTTCGTCTGTATATTCTAAATCTCCGCCAACTGGAATGCCATGTGCAATTCTAGTTGTCTTTACTCCTAAAGGTTTTATTAATTTAGAAATATACATTGCAGTTGCTTCTCCTTCAACCCTAGGGTTTGTTGCCAAAATTACTTCTTTAACCTGTCCATCCATTAAACGAGATAATAATTCTTTAATTTTTATATCTTCAGGTCCTATTCCATTCATTGGCGATATTGACCCATGTAGCACATGATATACTCCTTTAAATTCATGTGTTCTTTCCATAGCAACAATATCTCTAACATCTTCTACTACGCAAATAGTACTTTGGTCTCTTTTTGGGTTACCACAAATTGGGCAAGGGTCAGTGTCAGAAATATTGTAGCATTTAGAACAATATTTTAAATTTTTCTTAGCCTCTAAAATGGAAGTTACAAATTCCTTAGTTTCTTCTTCTGAGCTATTTAATATGTAAAATGCAAGCCTTGCAGCAGTCTTCTGCCCGATACTTGGTAACTTTTCGAAGCTTTCTATTAATTTTTCTATTGATGGTGAATATAGTGACATTTTTTGCTCCTTATAATTACATTATTCCTGGTATATTGTATTTTCCCATTGAAGCAGCTTGAGCGCTATCTACCTTTTTTAAAGCATCATTTACACAAGTAAGTATTAAATCTTCAAGCATCTCTACATCATCTGGGTCAACTACTTCTGGCTTTAATTTAATTTCCTTTATAACTTTTTCTCCTGTAACCTTTACACTTACTGCTCCGCCACCTGCTGTGCTTTCAAATTCTTTTACTGCAAGTTCTGCTTGTGATTTTTCCAAATCAGCTTGCATTTTTTTTGCTTCTTTCATTAAATTATTGATGTTCATTCCACCAAATCCTCCCATGCCCCCTGGGAACCCACCTCTTTTAGACATATTTATCATCCTTTCTATATTCATAATTTTTATGTGATACTAAATGGTATTCCATTTCCATTTGCAAAATTAGATATTTCGTCTTCATTATTTATTATTTCTTCTTTTTGTGGCTCAATATATTTTATGCTCATATCTTTTCCACATGCCATTGAAACTAGCGAAGATATTTCTTTAATGCTCTCTTGCTTTTCTAATACAGTTTTTCCAAATGGTGTTAATGGTTTTTGAAATTCAATTCCTATTGTTTGATCATTTATTTCTCTTGCAGTTGTATTTATTAAATTTGTGTATAACATTACTTTTCCATTTTTCTTTAAATCATCTACTACTTGTGGCCAATACTCTTGAGTTTTTCCAAGTGGAATTTTAACTGAAGCTTTTAAGACTTTTTCGCTTGGCTTTTCCACTCTTTGGCCTCTCTTTGTGGAAAATTGTTCCTCATTTGAAGCAACATATCTTTCTAATTTATTAATTCTCTGCTCTAAGTCAAAGTTTGCTCTATTTGTTTCACCACTAGTAATTGGCACGCTAGTATTATTATTTGCTACTTCTTCTTGACTACATAGTTTTATCATGCCCGCTTCGAAAACAATAACTTTTTGTGTAGAACTCTTCATGTCATTTTCTAATTCAGATAAATCATATATAAGTTTTATTGCTCTTGGCTTTGTTATTTTTTCTGCTAATTCTTTAATATTCTGTAATTCCTCTTCATTATACAAATCAAGTTTTCCGTTTGATTTATAAACTAAAATATCTTTTATGTATTTTATAATTTCCCATAATAAATTATTTAGGTCTTTTCCTTCGTCAAGAACTTGACCCATTGTTTCGATTACAGAATCTACATCACATGATATAATTCCACTTGCGATTTTGTTGATGTATGTTCTCTTAGGAATTCCTACTAAATCTTTTATTTTGTTTTCGTCTATATTGTTTTCGCCATCTTGTATGCATCTTTCTAGTATTGATAAAGCATCTCTCATAGCTCCTTCTGATAGACTTGCAATTATCTCTAATGCCTCTTTTGTAATATTTATATTGCTCTCTTTGCTTACTATTTCTAGCCTTTTTATAATATTTTCATTTGAAATTCTTTTGAAATCAAATCTTTGACATCTAGATAAAATTGTTGCAGGTAATTTTTGTGGCTCTGTTGTTGCTAAAATAAATTTTACATGTTCTGGTGGTTCTTCTAATGTTTTTAAAAGTGCGTTAAAAGCACCTGTTGACAACATATGAACCTCATCTATTATATATACTCTATATTTAGCTTTTGTTGGCAAAAAATTTACTTCTTCTCTAATGCTTCTAATATCTTCTACACTGTTATTTGATGCAGCATCCATTTCGACTATGTCAGTAAGTGAACCATTTATTGCCCCTTTACAAATTTCACATTCATTACATGGCTCTCCATCTTTTGGGTTTAAACAATTTACTGCTCTAGCTAAAATTTTAGCAGCTGATGTTTTTCCAGTTCCTCTTCCTCCATTAAATAGATAGGCATGTCCTACTCTTCCAGCCATTATTTGATTTTTTAATGTTTGCGTAATAGCTTCTTGTCCTACTATTTCGCTAAATGTCATAGGTCTAAATTTTCTATAAAGAGCTGTGTACCCCATATTTTCACATCCTTTATATCATTTTAAAAAATGGTGTGAAGTTAATCTCTCTATGGAAAGCATATCCACACAAAAGTATCTACTTATTGCTGCTTCCTCCCGGACCTGACAAGATTCATAGGCTTTTGTTGGTCTGCCCTCCATACAAAGATTAAAGTCATACCATTTGTATTATATACTTTAATTGCTAGTTTGACAAGTATATTTTATATTATTTTAAATACAATGTCCTCCAAATCTGTGATTTCTACATTAGTTGTTCCGTAAGTAATTACATCGTCTACTGGTAAATCTAATGTGACTGTTGCTTGATATGTTTTTTTGTTTAATATTTTAATCTCTATGTTAAAAGATATTTTTACATTTAAGTCTTCTTTAGATACATTTGTTATTTTAAGTAAATCATTATAATTTAGCTCTTGTGCATCATTTGATATGTATTTACTTACTTTATTATTAGCACATCTAAATATTACTAAACCACCTTGATTTGAAATTTTTGATTCTTTAATGTTTGACTCTATATCTCCATTATATGTTAATTCGTTTATCTCATATTCAGTAATATTATTAAACATTTTATTTTCTTCCGTAGTTGGTTTATAAATTTTCGTTTTTCCCACATTGGTTTCTTTTTCTATTTTAAAATTTTTTAATGATACACTTTCTATTAATTCTGTTTTTCCATAATTTGCACTTTTATTTATGTATAAATAAATATCATTATTTTGATTTACATCTAACTCCCACTCATTACTTGGCTCTTGCACATTATCACTTTGGGTCGCATCTGTAGAACTTACTACAACAATTTTAGAAATTTTAAAAGGAAGATTTGTTTCGCCCTCCTCATGATATTTTAATAACCACATTGCTATAGCAAATAAAACTGAAATTATTATTACAATTGTTAAACATATTTTTATGACTCTTTTTTTTAATTTTTCGTTCATAGATTTACCCTAACTAACTCCTTCCTTAAGTCAAATTTAATTGCAATATTAACTGTTCTTTATAGTTCTAAGTTCTTTAAAAAAATCTTTTAATAATTTTTCACATTGCTTTTGCATTACATTTGTTTCAACTTCCACACTATGATTAAATGTGTAATCTTTGAATAAATTTAATTTTGAGCCAGCTGCTCCTGTTTTTTCATCCATTGTTCCAATATATATTTTCTTTATTCTTGAATTTATAATTGCTCCAGCACACATAGCACAAGGCTCTAAAGTTATATACATTTCGCAATCTATAAGTCTCCATGATTTTAATTTTTTACTTGCTTTTTGTATTGCTAAAATTTCCGCATGTTTTGTTGTGTCAAATTTGGTCTCTTTTAAGTTATGCGCCTTAGCTATTATTTCTCCATTTTTTACTATTACTGCTCCTACTGGAACTTCTAATTTTTTATATGCCTTTTTTGCTTCTTTTAAAGCTTCTTGCATAAATTTTTCTTCCATAAATTCTCCTCGTTTTATTTTTTGTAAATGAAAATTGACATAAAAATGGTCTGCCCAGGCGGACTCGAACCACCATCGGTCGCTTAGGAGGCGACTGCTCTATCCTGCTGAGCTATGAGCAGATTTACTTATATAATATACCATGTTTTTCATTATTTGTAAATATAAAATCATTTCAAAATAAATGTATACTGTAGGTTAGTCAAACATATGTCACACTTTTTTGAAAAATATATAGTTTGAATACTCTATATTGTCATAACCATTTC